>JANMYL010000126.1:0-40487 GCA_031382045.1 Akkermansiaceae bacterium
AGAGCGTGCCGCACTCCGGAGTGCGCGAAGCTTTGCTCGCGCCTGTGGCAGCTCCGGCTCTGCCGGATGGGGTGCGGAGCGTCTTCTCGCATCGTCCACCGCGAAGAAAAAGAGCTCCGCACCATATGCAGCAGAGCTCAATCTCCCACGGCGGCAGCAGAGCGTGCCGCACTCTGGGACGACGTTCATACTGTCAGGCTTTACGCCCTAAAAGCATCGGGTTTTGGTGCCGACTGAGGCAATCAAGAGGGATTCCGAATTACGGCTTTCCGGCCACCAGTAAAAACGGCGCGGGCCGCCGCGTCCCCACGGCACCGTATTTTGCCAGCCGCCAGCCATTACCAGCCAGCGCGGTCATCCATATTTCCACCGCCGCCGCCTCCACGGCACCCGCTGGATGGCCCGGATAACAAATCACGGAAAGTGCTCCGCCGGATCTCAGCAAGCGCGCCGCGATTTCCAAGGCACACAATGTCTCCGTGGTTTCGGTGGTCAATTCGTGATTTTCTCCCGGTAAATAACCTAAATTGAACATCACCACTGCCACCGATCCGTCCTCGGCATGCGCTGCCATTTTTCCGTGGGACTCATGGAAAAACTCGACCCAGCCTGCATCCGCCACGCGCGCCTTCGCTGAGACGAGCGCCGTCTCCTGCACGTCGAAGGCGAGCACTTTTCCTGTCAGACCGACGCATTCCGAGAGAAAAACCGTGTCGTGGCCATTCCCCGCCGTCGCGTCTATCACTTGATCGCCCGGCCGGATCAACGGTCTCAGAATATCCTGGGCCAAAGCCGTCGGACGCGGGGGAAATAACGGATCAGTGGGACTCATCGCGGCAGAGTTTGTTTGAGAAATTCCCGAAAATCCACTTCCGGCTCGGGTTCCACGCCATCCACCAGCCAGCGCGCGAGTCGCCCCGCCATGCCCGGCGCGTAGAGCGCTCCCTTCGAGCCGAGCGCGTTAAACATCCAGCCGCCGCCCTCGAGCGGCCCGATCAATGGCTCGCTGCGCCGTAAAATCGGCCGCACTCCGGCTTCGTGACCGATCACTTCAAAAACCACACCGCCCAGGCGACTCGCGATTTCCTCCACCCGCGCCCGTCCTTTTTCAGTAGGCAGTTCATCGAGTTCGTCCCATTCGTAAGTCGAGCCCGCTCTAAAAACTCCCCCACCCTGCGGCACCAACCAGCCGCCTGCGCCGATGCGGATGCGAGTTTCGTCCCAGCCCACCGCCCGCAACGTTAGAATCTCGCCCTTTGCACAGCGATGCGGGCCGCCGCGCCCAGCCATCAAGCCCGCTGCACCCTCACACCAAATCACTTCCTCGTCTTTTTCCGAAGGGAGATACTCACCTTTTCGATAACAGCCACGCTCTTCAAAAAACGCCCGCGAGCCGTCCATGAATGCCCGCGTATCCAGCCGCCCACCGCCACGCACTTCCACTGCGCCGACCCATCCATCCGGCGCGGGGACTTCTCCAGCCACCCACGGCACGACAGCGGGCGAAGACAATTTCGAGACGATTTTCCCCCATTCCTTTGCAGATCCCGCGAGTCTTAGCACCGGAAACGGATACCAAACTTGCCGCCCGATCTGCCTCTCCACGCTAGCGTAAAACTCCAGCGCCTCTGGCAAAAATTCAGCGATCCGCCAGCTGGGTTCGAAATTTTTTCCCGTCAATGGATTCACCATCCCTGCCGCCACCCGTGAGCTGCCGCCCGTGCCACGATCCACTAACATGAATTTCGCGCCGCGCTTCCAGAGCGCCCACGAGAGACAAGTCCCAGCGAGTCCTTGGCCTGCGATGGTCCATTGAGGCGAGCTCACTTCGGCATCCATTCTTCGTTCGGATCCACCCAAGCCGCATCATAACTCTTGGCGTAATTGAACAAATGCTTGTGCAGATACGGCACGAAATTCGCCCGTTGCTCCTTCGGCAGCTTTGCCACGACTGTCTCGTTGACGGCCCGCATCAGCTTTTGCATGAGGTTCAGCGTGAGCTGACGGCCCTTGCGCGCCTTTTGCACCTGCTTGTGATTCAGTTGTTCGGTCGAGACTTCCACCAATTCATGATTGGTCAAATTCCAGCGGTCCATCAGGCTGTCGAGCGGCTGTGGTCCGTGATCGCGTGTCAGTTCATCCATGCCCCGGATGTAGCGCATGCGCTGCCCACAGCTAAGTAAAAAATTTTATCATTCCCCGATGACCGTTTCCGCCTGCCACGGGCCGTTCAGCGGGTGCCACAGCGCCGCCCAATACCAGGAGGAAACATCGGTCCAAGTCGAGCCGTCGCCGCTGCTGGTGATCCGTTCATACACGGTCCGGCGCAGGCCGTCGCGCGTCGCGGAAAACCGTGCCCAGCGGCTACCGTCTGCCAGGCTTACGGTGATCGCCTCGGTCGTTTCAAATCCAGCCGCGCGCAGGCAATCGCCGGACGGATGCAAGCGCCGTGTCGCCTGATTCACCCGCCGGAGAATCACCTGCCCGGTCCCCCAACGGTGGCTGGAAAGTGTGCCGGGAAAACTTTTAGAGAACGCGGTTTCCGCATCGGTCGGCGGCAAATAATGCAGCGGCAGGGCCAAGCCATTGAAAGTGAAAATCTCTGGTCCGCGCCCGAGAGCCTGCGGCTCCGGTATCTGCGGCGTGCCGAATGCTAACAGCGGCGCGAGAATTGCGGCGATCCCTAAAAGCACCCATTCCGTCCGAGCTACTCGATCACCAAAACCCGCCTGAAACGCAGGCCGCGCACGGCTGGAAATCGCGACCCACAGCGGCAGCAAGATCATCGCGAAGCTCACCAGCCCGATACCGCCGTGGCCGAGAATCGTCTCTGGCAAATGCCCGGTCTCAGTGAGCACCAGTAATGCCGCACGCACGATATTTGCCGGAATCACCAGCACAATGGCAAACAAGCCGCCGATCACCGTCGCCTGCCACGTGCAGCGATGGATCGCGGCCAGCGCCATCGCAGCAGCTAGGGCATGCCAGAGCATTCGCACTCCGCCGCAGGCCGGATCAACCCCAATGACCCTTCCGGCAAGCTCGATCTGCGTGCCACTGCGGGACACCACCACACTCCCTAACTCCAGCAAGCGCAGCGTGCCTTCCGCCGCCACCACGCGCAGCGGATAACCCGCGAAAAACTGCATCGAGGCCGCCACTGGAAGTGACAGCACGAGCAAGCCAAGCAGCCCCGCCCGGCAGTGGATTCCATAAAAAGTCGCCACGCCCGCCACCGCCAGCCCTGCCCGCAGCAGCGGCGGAAGCCCATAAATTCCGAGCACGGATAGTAAAACTAAAGCCGCCCCGATGATGCGGGCGCTCGAAGTGGCGTGCAGGGATTTCCGATCTCGCCAAGCGAGGATGCAGGCCAGCGCCAACGTCAGCAAGCCGAGCGGCTCGTCGCTGCCATCGTCGAGACGCTTCCCAAACCACCCGATGACCGGGGCCAGTGCCACGCATTGGAGAATGGCGGGATGGATTTTCCAGCAAGTCATCACCACTAGAATGTTAGTTGTCTCGCTGGCGTTGCAGCGCGAGCAGCACCACAAGAAACGCGATGAGGCCGATGCTGCCCGGCTCCGGGACCGAGGCGTTTTTCACCATCGCCGAGCCACCACCCACGGCGGCCTCGCTTACTCCTTGCGGCAAGGGCACGGGTTGCTTCACCGTTTGCGCCACACCGTTGAAATGACGCGATGTTTCATCCACTGCTAGAAAAGAAGTGTAGGGCGTGAGCAGTGAGTGGCTGAGTCCCAGCGAGGTGATTTCACGGACGGTTTCCTCGTCGCGTATCAGGCCTTCCGTTAGCCGCCGCACCCGCTCGCGTGCCCACAGCACCGGCAAGGCCGGATGGTCGAGCCCGGTCGCCGCCGCTGCTTCTGCTAGGTCGATCGATTTCTCAAACGGCGCGCCATTGCCACCTATGCCTCGGACGATGATTTTGCCTTTCGGCACGCCCGTCCAAATCCCAGTAACGAGCAGCGGACGCGCCGCAAATACATCCGGATGCGGGTCTGGGGTTAGACTCGCCAGCGTCACACCTTCTGCGGAAATTTCGACTTTCGCGAGCACCGGATTGGCGACCATTTCCCGAAATTTCGCAGCGGCTGGACCGGCCTCTTTCGCCGTTGTGACGATGAGCGGTTCACCGCCGCCCGCGCGGGCCAAGCTCTCCAACAGCTCGCGGTTCACCGCCGTGCCGATGCCGAAGGTGAATACGTTCGCCGCACCGATATTCTGCCGGATGAGGTCCGCCGTTTCCGCATCCGCAGAGATGTAGCCGTCGGTGATGAGCAGGATCGAGCGCGAGCGGTTTTCCCCGCCGGGCAAGGCGAGCGCGCGACGGAGCGCGGCTTCTAGCTCAGTCCCACCGCGTGATGTCTGGCGGTCGATAAATTCATTCGCCAACTCAATGTTAGCCGAATTGGCGGGCAGCGGCGTTTCTGATAGCACACCGCTGTCCGATGCGAAACGGACGACGTTGAACGTATCATCCAGCCGCAATCCGCTAACAAGATTCCGCAGCAAACCCTTGGCCGTATCCAACGGAAATCCCTCCATGGAGCCAGACACGTCCAACACGATGATATAGTCACGCGGTGGGATTTGATCCAAGCTCACCCGTGGCGGCGGGGCGATCTGGAGCAAGAAATGATTCGTCGCTGCACCCCGATGAAGCAGCAACCCGGCAGCGACCTGCGAGTTTCCAAGTTTCCAGCGGAGGATGAAATCGCGGTTGGCATTTTCCTCACCGGACCTACTGGATATTTTCACGAACACCCGGTCCTTCGCCTTGAAATCCACCGCCACCGGATGGCTCGGGCAAGTGACCTCGGCCAGCGCCAGGGTGGTGGTGAGCGAGGCTTCCAGCGAGAAAGTCGCGGGGTTAGGCGTGCCCGGTAGCAGGTGCGGGTTGGCTGTCCACGTCTCGCCCTTCGCCGCCGCCGAGCTGCCGGTGTAGCGTGGCCCCACCACGGTCGGAAACACGAATTCATAAGTCGAATCCACAGCGGGTATCGTCTCGGTCCACTCGATTTCCACGTCGATATCCTCGCCGGGCAGAAGATTCGCGACGGACATTTGGAACACATTAGGCCTGTGTTCCTCCAGCAGCGCGGCTGTCTTTTTTTCCGCCTTGGCCGTCTGGTATTCAGCTTTCGCCTTCACGGATTCCTTCACCCGCGCGGCGATCACCCGGCCACCAGTAGTGAGCGTCATGCCATGAACTGCTGCGCGGGTGGATGCGGGAAATACGTAATTCGCCTCGATCGGCACACTGCCGGAATTCCCATACCGCTGCGTCAGCCGGACGCGAGCGATCGTGCCGTCGATGATTACCTTCGCGGCAGAGGACTTCAATGGAAGCTGTTCGTTAGGTCGCTCGTCGGAGTTCCCTGCGATCTGGAAATAAGGGGCTGAAGACGATTCCTCGGCGGCGGGCGAGGCCACGCTCAGGAATCCATAGACGAGGGCGAAGTAGGCGAAACGGAGAAGCATTTTCATGGCGGTTGGTGGAGTTGACTCCCCCATGACAGCCACCTTCCATGAAATGCGGATGGAGTTTATGTGAAATTCCAAGGAATTTTCGGCCCTCTCATGCAAGCGGTAAAGTCAGCTTCGCGATAGTCCCGCCGCCTGCTGCGCTTTCTAGGGTGATCGTGCCGCCGTGGAGCTCGGCAGCCTCGCGGACGAGGGTGAGACCGAGCCCGGTGCCTTTGCGCTTGGAGGAAAGGTGGCGCAACGAATAGAAACGCTCGAAGATTTTTTCCCGCGCATATTCCGGCACGCCGGGGCCGTGGTCGCGGATGGATAGAACGACGCTTCCCCCACAGGATTCCACCTCAATACCGACTGCACCACGATGCGGCGAAAAGTCGATGGCATTTTCCAACAGATTTGTCACCGCCGCGCGGAGAATGAATGAATCCCCACGCAGGAGAACGGGCGAGGATTCCACTAGATCGGCGAGTTGGACGCCTGCAGCTTCAGCAAGCGGCCGTGCTTGGTCGATAGCACGGGCGACGATGGCGTGGAAATCAACTTCGTCGGTGGTTTCGAGGCTGGCTCGACCTTCAATCGCCGAGAGTTCTAATAGGCGGTTGATCAGTCGCTCGCTCCGAGCTGTCTCCGCACGTATATTTTCGAGGAATCGTTTTCTAACTTCGAAGGGCATTTCTTCGTTGAGTAGCTCCGCTGCACCATGGATGGCGGCGAGCGGGCTTTTCATTTCGTGCGTGAGCGTCTGGATGTAGCGCTCTGCATAGCGGCGGCCTTCCAAGGCATCGCGCATGGAGTCAAGCGCGCGGGCCAGCGTGTTGACTTCACGACCGATGCCGATTTTGGGTTTTTCCGGGCGCTCGCCACGCTCGATGGCGCGTGCGTAATCGGTGATTTTTCCAATCGGATGAAACAGCCATAGGAATACCACGCCGATGAGAAAGAGAATGCCGCCGCCGATCATTCCGCAAGCGGTGTAGATGATCCGTTGTCGCTCGCGGACCAGCGGCAGGATGTCCGCCTGAGCTTTGTAAATCGTGAGCACGCCGTCTGGCTTTGCGGGATTTCCGATAGGCGCGGCGACATAGAGTACCGAGGTGGTCGAGTCGTTTTCACGATCGCGACTGCTGCGCGCGCCATATTTCCCGGCCAAGGTCCGTGCCACATCGCGCTTGTTCGCATAGTCCATGCCCTCGCGGCGGCCCTCGTCTGAGTCGAAAACTACCACACCCTTTGCATCCGTCAGATAGACGTGAATCCCCACCGTCCGCTTGGTGTGCTCGAAAATTCGCGCTTCAATCTTACGCCCGTGCGCGCCCGTGAAAACATTTCGGAGTTCGTCTGTTTTGACCACATCCGCTGCGATGATTTCCGCAAGCAAGTTCGCCATATCCACCATGACTTCCTCAGTCGCTTGGAAGGTCTGAGGCTCGACCTCGGCCAGGAAATTGCGGGCAAGCTGGTAGAAGCCGAGCGTGATGATAAACGCTATGAAAAACAGGGTGACGCGGGTGAAACGCATGGCGAAAAAGGATCAAAGGGAAAGCGAATAGCCCAACCCACGGCGGGTCTGAATCAAGTCCTCGGCCCCAACACGGACGGCACGCAGCTTAGCGCGGATGGATTTGACGTGTGCGTCGATGGTCCGGTCAGTGACGGCACCGGGATCTTGCCACGCGTGTTCAAGGAGTTGATCGCGGGTGAAGACGCGGCCAGGTTTTCCGAGCAGGACGAGCAGCAACTTGTATTCATGCGCGGTGAGCGCTAACAGCTCACCATGGCAATGGATACGCATCGCCGCCGTGTCATGATGCAAGATTTCCGAGTTTTCCGATGACGAGGACTGAGAAGCCTGTGCTTCCGAACGGCGGAGGATCGCCCGCACCCGCGCTACGATTTCTCGCGGGGAAAAGGGCTTGGTCACGTAGTCGTCTCCGCCGAGCTCCAAGCCGAGAATCCGGTCCACCTCGCTGTCACGAGCGGTGAGAAATAGGACGGGTATCGATGAAATTTCACGCAGGCGGCGGCAGACGTCGAGCCCAGTCATATCAGGCAGACCGATGTCGAGGATGGCGAAATTAAAAGTTTCCCGCCCCGCTGCGGCGAGAGCATCCGCGCCGGTCAATGCGTGTACGACTTCAAAACATTCCGTTTCAAGCGCATAAACGAGGGTATCGGCTATTGCCGGTTCATCTTCAACCAATAGGACGCGGGGCATTCCTGATTCCAGCCCCTCCGTGTGAAATGCCAATGAAGAAAGCGTGAAATCTCAAAGCACGCCGTGCTAACCTTCTGCGGATGCCCGTATTTTTCTTAATCATCGCCTGCGCCCTGTGGGGATTGAGCTTCCCATTGATGAAAGTTCTCCACATGGAGCAAGCGGCTCGGATGCCGGGCGTCTCGAGTCTATTTCTCGCCTCGTGGCTGCAAATTGCACGATTCGGACTCGGCGCGGCCATCCTTGCTCCTTTCCTCATCGGACAAAAACTCCCTACCCGTCGCGAAATTCGCCAAGGCCTCCTACTCGCGGGTTGGGGAGGCAGCGCCATGTGGCTGCAAGCCGACGCTCTCGCTTACACCGAGGCGTCCACGTCGGCATTTTTGACAGGAGCCTATTGTATTTTTCTACCGCTATGGGCTTGCCTGCGATTAAAACAGCGCCCCAAAACGCGCGCGGTCGTCGCAACCTTGATGGTTCTGGTGGGCGGAGCCATCCTCTCGGGACTGCGGCCCGGTCACCTCCAGTTAGGGCGCGGCGAAATCGAAACTTTGTGCGCAGCCCTCCTTTTTAGCTTCCAAATTCTTACGTTGGAAAATCGCTATTATGAGGGAAATCGCGGGCTTTCTGTGAGCTTCATCATGTTCATCGGGATCGCGATCCTCTTCACTCCCCTCACCGTCATTGCTGCACCCCGCTTGATCGACTGCATCACGCCAGGCGCGTCAGTGCAGGCGTTCGTATTCATCGGCAGCTTAGCGTTGTTTTGTTCTGTCGGGGCTTACGTGCTCATGAACCACTGGCAGCCACGAGTCTCCGCCACCGAGGCGGGTCTCATCTACACCGCCGAGCCTGTCTTCACCGCCATCTACGTTTTGTTTTTACCCACAATACTCGGCAAGTTCATCGGCGGCAGCTATCCGAATGAAACTCTTTCCGGCGAGCTTCTTGTCGGCGGCACGTTACTTCTCGCGGCTAACGTGCTCATGCAATGGAAACGCCCGCCACACCTACCTCCTGCCGGTCCTATCCCGTGATCCTCGCCCGGTTCAAAACGGCCAGATGATCGGAATCAAAAGACAAGAAACCACCCAGCAAATTGCATTCAGCGGGATGCCGACCTTGAGGAAATCACTGAAGCGATAGCCGCCCGGCCCGTAAACCATCATGTGCGTCTGGTAGCCCATCGGCAGTGCGAAAGCAGTGGATGCGGCAACGGTCACGGCCATCAAGAAGGGCCGAGGACTCACTCCTATTTCTTGAGCAAGGGTGAAAACGATGGGCACTAGCATCACGGCAGTCGCATTATTGGACAGCACCTCGGTGAGGCAGATAGTCAGGAGAAATACCAACCAGAGCAGAACGATCGGCAGGTTTTGAGGAGAAACGAAATGCTCGGTGAGATCCACCAAACTCCGAGCCAGCCACTCGGCGGTGTGAGTTTCCTTCATCGCCATTCCAAGTCCCAGCAGACCATAGAGCATCAGCAGCACTTGCCAATCGATGCTGGAGTAGGCATCGCGTGGTGTGATGACTTTCATCCATAACAAAACCAGTGCACCAACCATCGCCGCATAGTGGATCGGGATGATAGGGATGGCCGGGAAAAAGCCGTGTAATACATCCGTCAGCGTAGCGGTCAGTACCACGCCAATGAGCACCGCCCAGGACCAGATCACATGCGGAGTGACTTTCTTCGCATGGGCTTCTTCGGGCAAATCCTCCGGTGAGTCGGTGAGAATAAAGTCGCGCGTGGCATCGAGCGCATCGAGGTTATTTAGCGCAGTGATGACCAACAAGGTGTCGCCCACATCCAGGGAAAGCTCGGCGATACGACTGGTGGTGTTAATGCCGTTGCGGTGAAGGGCGAGCACCACGCAGTTATAGGTTTGGCGGAAATCGGCAGCAGCGAGAGTTTTACCAAGTAGCGACGATTCGTCGCGGACGACGAGTTCGGTGACGATGCCGTCCACGGTGGAAAGCACCTGTGCACCGATGGATTGGAACAGCGTATCAGGATTGGCCGCACCTCCACGGCGGCGGTGGATGGCTACGAGGAAGCGGTCGTTTTTCTCCACCACGATCTTCGATAATGGAATCATCAGCCGCGCACCCCGGCGGCGGACTTCCATCACGTGGATGCCGATGGTGAGATCCGCCAGCGGAGTCTCGGCGAGCAGCTTGCCGACTAGAGGCGAATTCTCACCGATGAGTAGGTGGTATAAAGGCGAAGTGCGGCTGTCTATTTCCAGCGCACCGGTGATGGACGAGCGGGCAGGAATAAGTCTGGGACCAAAAACGGTCAGATAGACAATGCCGCAAATGGCAAGTGGAATCCCGAGCGGTGCCAGCTCGAACATCGTCATCGGCTTGATCCCCATGTCGCGGAGCGTGCCGTTCACAAGAATATTGGTAGAAGTTCCGATCAAGGTGCAGCAACCACCTAAGATAGAAGCGTAGGAAAGTGGCATCAGAAGGCGGGACGCGGCGATGTTCTTCGAGCGGGCGAAGCCGAGAGTCACCGGCAGCATGATGGCGACGATGGCGGTGTTATTCATCCACGCGCTGAAAAATGCGGTGATGACAGAGAAGGCAAGAATCGCCATCCGCGTATTACCGGAGAGACGATCGCGGAGCATCCGACCGATGTGATCGACCGCGCCGGATTTCTCAAGGCAGCCGCCGATGACAAATAGGGCAGCGATGGTAAGTGGGGCCTCGTTTCGAAAAACATCAGTCATTTTCCCCGGATCGACCAAGCCGAGCGCCACCACCAAGCAAAGCACGGAGAGGGCAATCACGTCTGGTGCCGCCCACTCGCGAATGAAGGCGATGAGCGTGATGAGGATAACCGCCAGGGTAAGGCCAATTTGGAGAGTCATAAAAAATGGCCCCATGTGAGGCACGGCGAGCCATGAATGCCCCCACACGATTTGGCAAGGTCAGCTTCATGAAAATGCAGCTACCCGACAGAAGATGGAGTAAAATTCAAAGAAATGGGCTGCCTGCAAGCATCCTTGTGCAAATGACCCGCAGCGGTCATTCTCAAGCATGTCCCGATCCCGCCCTCATATTTCAACAAATCTGGCCATCTCCGTGGACGGAAAAATTTCCTCATCGCCGCCTCGGCCGTCCGGCTGGACCTCCCGCGACGATCACGCACGGCTGCTGGAATTGCGGGGAAATGCGGACGCAATTCTAGTCGGCCGTGGCACGCTTGAGGCAGACCAGATGACTCTCACGGTACCCGGAAAAGCGAAGCAACCGCTGCGCTGCATTGTTTCGCGGTCAGGCAAGCTCAATCCAGCACACCCGGTTTTTAGTAAACCCGGCGGCAAGATCCATCTACTAATCACCAGCGATTTCGCGGTTGATATGGATATAAATGTCACCGTCCACCGACAAACGCTTGCTGGATTTCTCGAAACACTGGCAATCGAACACCAGGTCCGCCATCTCCACTGCGAAGGCGGCGGCGAGCTGGTGCGGGCGCTGGCCGAACTCGACATGATCGATGAATTCCACCTCACACTCGCCGGACACACGCTATTCGGAGGTTTTTCGGCTATTACTGCAACCGGGATTCCCGGGGAATTTCTACCTAAATCAGTCGGATTTAAAATCAGCCGCTTCGATCCGCGACCCTCGACCCAAGAGTGCTTTCTTAGCTACAGCCGCAGGTGAGAATTTGTAGAAATACACATATCGCGTGAAAATTGCCCGAGGCGTCTCACCGTAGGCTGTTGCGGAGATGTCTCGCCTAGCGCCTTTTACCTACCGTATCTGGGTGCGAAGTCCCGCACGCCATGTATTGCGCGCAAGCATGAGACCGGAAGATGCAATTGATAAAAGCCCGACCAGATACGTACGTAGCTCGTCACAGACGCCCAACACCTTTGCTGCTGAATTGAGCAAAAATCATCATCGAAAACATATCGCCCTCTGCCTCCAAGCCCCGCCCAATTTAATACCGCAACTATTTTAGAGACTGAATGTTTAAAAATTCCCAAGCCTGTTGACCTATCAAGACTGCACTCAAAATTTAATTCTATCCAAGCTGCCTATCATAAAAGTGTAGATTCTTTGGCCAAAAGATCACCGGAAAATTCAATCAATGAAACCTAATTTATTTGTAGCCACCTTAGTGGCCTTTTGTTGGAACTCCAGTTCTGAATCATTGTTAGCAGACAACAGCGCACTGATGGCGTCATCATTTTCTCCCTTCAAGCCAAAGGTTCGTTACTACTGGGACAGCACCTATTTTTACCAAGAGTCAGATGGGATGCCGGATCGGACTCTTATGCCAAATTTGATGGTCGGCATCACCTCGTGGCAGCAACAAGTTCCTCTTCCTGCTGCCTATTTCGCAAACAACATCAACCCTGCGGATTCTGGTTCAGCGGGTTACCTCCAGCCAAATTACTGGCGTATTCCACTGGTGCCCGTGCCCGCAGCATCACCCATCACACTAACTGATAATTTCAAACGGGGGGCGGTGGCGTTAGCCGCAGACGGCATCGCTATTTTCAACCCACGCAATAACACCGGGCAGTTTTCCCATGCCATTGGCGAACTCGATGCCTACGGAGGCCACTGTGGCTTAGGAGATGACTACCACTACCATACTTTTCCCACTCACCTCACTGCGGTGTTAGGAAATAGCAAACCGATCGCATGGGCGCTCGACGGCTACCCGGTTTACGGTTATCTCGAGCCAGATGGTAGCGCTATGATACCATTAGACACCGATGGTGGACACAACCACGGCGCTTATGGATATCATTATCACGCCCGCGGCACTTACAACTCTACCACTGGCTCTTGGACACCCACTGCACCCTACATGATGAATGCCATGCACGGGACTGTCGTGAACTATGGCAGCCAAATCGACCCGCAGCCATCCGCATCTGGCTTACGGGGGAATAATACTGGCGGCTACACTGCCGTGCCAGTGGCGGGCGCGACTGTCACCGCATTCAAAAACCCCGTCGCCCTAACCATGGATGGTTCGGGAAACCTCATCGAAAATGTCAACGGCACAGTTTCAGAAGATAACTATCTCATGCGCTACACGGTCAGTGGCACAAGTTACGATTTGTGCTGGAAACTCAATCGCAGTGCAAATCCAAAGACACTCGCTATGACTTGGAGGCTTCCGACGATAACGCCTACCACACTGACATACAATAACAGTGGGAACCGTATCACTACATATCCAATGGCTGCATCCAGCATCGTCAAACTGCCAGACACCGGCCAGACTCTGAATGCAACAGTTACTCCCGGCGAAGATTCAGATTACACTCTCAATGCGCCAAGTTTTACCGACAACGGCAATAATACCATCACCGATAATATCACCGGCCTGATGTGGCAAAAGACTGATAATGGAGAATCGACATGGGAAAATGCGGTGACAAATGCTGCCACCATCAATACAGGTGGTTATAACGACTGGAGACTCCCCACCCCATCAGAAGCTTTAGGAATTCTCAATTTCAACAATAGTCTCGCACTGAACTCGACTTTTTTCCTTAATAATGCCGGTGGCACTCCCGGCTACTGGTGGACCAGTGATCTTTTCGGAACCAGCACGACCAACGTTTGGTGCACCAACACGGGAGGTGGACTCGGCCCCAAGCCCAAAACTGAAACAATTAGTGCAGGTGGTGTATTCCGGTATCATGCTCGCTATGTCCGTGGAGCCAAAGCCAACAATGGCCACAATTACTTGAATAATGGCAATGGTACTATCACTGATACCGATACCAACTTGATGTGGTCACAGGTTCCAAGCACTGCCAAATCATGGAATGATGCACTTCTGTATGCTGAAGGTCTCACTCTTGGTGGTAATTCTGACTGGCGTCTCCCTAATATCAAAGAACTCCAGTCACTGGTCGAAATTACCCGCGCCACTGCGAGCGCGGCTACAACATCACCTTGTATCAATCGAACGCTTTTCCCTAATGCGACAGCTACCGCCTATTGGTCATCCACCTCGGTGAAAGCCACTACCTCGAGCGCAGCTTGGCTTGTAGATTTCGGGGTGAATACAGGCACCACACCTTCACGAAATTATCAAGGCATCGTCAGTTATGAAGCTTATGCTGCCAGCTACCCAGTTCTAGCGGTTCGATCTGTCGCCACTTCTTCCATAAGCCAAGGCCGTGCTACGACTACGATTGCTAATCTGCTTGCCACGGGTCAGCGCATCAGCAGCGTAGGCAGCATCACTGCCACTGATGGCACGGTTTGGACGGTTCCTGCTGCCACCCAGTTTACCACAGGCAACAAAGCGAGTGATCTCTACAATGACCTCACCGCAGTTACCCCGTCGACTATCTCTGCCGCAGCGACCTCGATCGCCAATGTGCCCACTGTCATCGTCGATGCGGATGGAGAGGTTGTCACCGGCTACATCTTTGCTGACAACTATTTCGAACTTTATGTCAACGGCTCACTCGTCGCAGTGGACCCCGTACCATATACGCCATTTAATTCCTGCGTGGTAAAATTTAAAGCCAAGCGACCTATCACCTATGCAATCAAGCTGGTGGACTGGGAAGAAAATCTTGGACTCGGCACCGAACTCAACGGAACCAATACTCATCATCCGGGTGACGGTGGTCTAATGGCAAGCTTCAGCGACGGAACTGTTACGAACAGCAGTTGGAAAGCGCAAACCTTTAATATATCACCGTTGGATGACCCGACATTGGTGACTGAATTGGCAAATGGCACTCGCGATTCATCTGCTGTTTCCACCACACACTTGCTCACCGAGACTGCCTATGCATTACACTATGCCGTGCCAACAGACTGGTTTTCAAAAACCTTCGCCGATTCAGGCTGGCCCGCCGCCACGACCTACACGGAGGCGACTGTCGGAGTAGCTAACAAACCCGCTTACAATAATTTTCCTGCCCAGTTCAGCTCCAGTGGTGCCCAGTTTATCTGGTCATCTAACTTAGTGCTCGATAACGAAGTCCTCGTCCGTTACACTGGCCCTCCAGCAGTAGCGCCAACCCCACCATCCATCAGCTCAATCGTGACCACTCCACTGGTGCCTACCCAGCTCGACAGCCCATGGATCAATGCGAGGATACAAACGAATTCCAGTAGTTTTATTACGAGCGCACAACTGAGCTACAATAATGGTGCGGGTGCAGTGACAAATACTGTTTTTACCGAAACCATGGCCACTACAGCCACCGCACCGATGACTGGCTGGACCGGCACCGACTCAGTCAATCCATGGACCATCACTAATACAGGCGGACTGGGTAACATCAAACAAACCACAGCAGCCAATCACGGCACCGGAAATGTGTGCGGCTTGGATATGAATGGCGGCTCGGCCAACGCCGCTAACACCATGGTCACTACCACCAATGCCATTAACGCCCTTGGTTCCAACGGTTATGTGGAATTTTGGGTGTCCACGAGCAATCTTACGGCAGGTCTCGGCTGGAATTTCCAGCTCTCCACGGATGGCGTTACTTGGGTCACACGCGCCAGCGAACTCACGGGCAGCAACCACGGTTACCTCTCAGTTTACCACTATGATTTAATTCCCACCGAGCGAGTTAATACATTGAAAATACGGTTCCAGTTTGTTGGAAATGGACTTGGGGGGCCATCCAGTCCCAGTGTCATGATCGATGACATCAAAGTCGTCACCACCAGTGGAAATGCAGCGGTTATACTTACGATGTTCGATGACGGTGCTCACAATGATGGCACCGCTGGCGACGGCCTTTACGGTGTGCAACTCCCAGCTCAACCCGCTGGCACTTCTGTTAATTATGTTATCGCAGCGACGGATAACAACGCTACAACCACCACGAGCAGCGAATCATCCTACACCGTGATTACCGCAGCACCTGTGCTTGCGGTTACACCCATCATGGGATTCAACGCGACAGGCGCGGTTGGAAGTGAATTCCTCCCCTCCAGCGCCACCTATGTCTTGAGTAATACTGGCATAGGCCCACTGAACTGGACCTGTGGCAAAACCGCTACGTGGCTCACACTATCTAGCACGAGCGGCAGCCTCGCCGCCGGTGCCACCACCAATGTTTCCGCCGCGATCAATGCCGGGGCTAACAGTCTCAGCGCCGCCAGCTACACCGACACTCTAACCTTCACCAACAGCACGACCAACAGCGGGAGCACTACCCGAACCGTCGCTCTGACGATCACTTCCGGAATCTCTACCAACCCTATACAAATCCACCTGCAATTTGACGGGACACTTGGCGTCAACTACACTTTACAATACTCCCCTGACTTAAGCACCGGTAGCTGGATGAATATCGGAACGGTGACCAGTGATGGAAATTATACAGAGACAGAACCCAGTCGACTCGCCCGACCAAAAGGATTTTATCGAGTGGTGATTCCTTAATCATTTGTACCGGACCTGACAATCCGGCCACTAGGGAGCTAAACTGAGCTATCGTGACGGGGTGCGGGATAGGGATAGGAAATCGCTGGTTTAAATTCATGGTTGGAGTGACGGGTGATTCGAATTTTGTGTAAATGGAGCTTGGAGCACAATCTGAGTTCAAGGCGCTTGCATGGCGGCGTTTGCAGGGGGATGGTCAGCTATGACCGATTGGGAAAACCGCTATCAGGTGGGAGACATGCCGTGGGAAAAGGGGCAGGCTTCACCGCCTTTGTTGGAGCTTTTGGAGAAGTTTCAAGATTGGGGAAGTGGACCGGTGCTGGTGCCGGGTTGTGGCTTCGGCCATGATGTGCGTGCGCTGGCGAGCCTCGGGATACCGGTGGTGGGACTGGATTTAGCCCCAACGGCGGTAGCACGGGCGTGCGAATTTCCGGTAACCGCAATGGAAAGTTATGAGACAGGAAATTTCTTGGATCCGGAATGGCGGGCAGGGCGGGAATTCTCAACGCTGTGGGAGCACACGTGTTTTTGCGCGATTGATCCGAGTGATCGTCAACGTTATGCAGCGGCGGCTGCGGGTTGTGTGATGCAGGGTGGTTTGCTGGCGGGGGTCTTTTTTCTCACGCCGTTTGATCCGGGCGAGCAAGCAGCTGGGCCGCCGTTCGGGGTCACAATTGATGAGTTAGACGGATTGTTTTCTCCCTGGTTCAAGCGGGTGGAGGGCTGGGTGCCGCAAGTCGCGTTTCCGGGACGGGTCGGGCGGGAATGGATCGGACTATTTCGCAAAATCGCGCAGCCATGAGTTGCAGGGAAGACAGGATGCCGATAGATTACGGATCAGTTCAGACAATGAAATTTTCATGGATTTTACCAATGCTAGCGATGCTGCCGTGGTGCGCGTTTTCACAAGAGAGTCGGCTGTATGTGAATGACCTCAAGGTGCCAGAAAACCGCAAGGATCTGGAAACGATCCAGAAGGCATTGAGCGACGCGCTGCCAAAGGCACGGGCGGCAACGGTGTGCATAGAAATTTCCGAAGGCTCAGGAACTGGTGTGATCGTTTCCGCAGATGGTTTAGTCCTGACTGCGGCGCACGTGGCGACGGGCGTGAAGAAAAAAGTGACCGTTATCTTAGAGGACGGCACACGGCTGAAAGCTGAGACCCTGGGATTGGTGGCGGACAAGGACGCGGCGATGCTTCGAATCACCGAACCTGGGACCTACCCGTTTGTGGAAATCGACCGAGCGGAGACGACTAAGCTCGGTGACTGGATATTCGCACTTGGACACTCGGGCGGCTTCGACATGGAACGTGGATCCGTGGTTAGATTGGGCCGCTTGGTGCGGATCGCCAACGCAACTTACCAATCAGACTGCATGCTCATCGGCGGTGATTCAGGCGGGCCTTTATTTGATATGTCTGGAAGATTAGTCGGCATCCACTCGCGGGTGGGCCAGCAAATCCAAGTTAATATGCATGTCCCTGTGAATGAATTTATTAAGTACTGGGAGGAAATGCTGAGGGCAGAATTTATCGGCGAGGGGCCGTATGCGCAGAAGCCCGTGAAGGGGAATGGCTTTCTCGGTCTGGCGACGGAGGCCCGCACAGAGGGCGGCCTGCGGGTGACGAAAGTAGGCGACAATAGCCCAGCCCGGGAAGCAGGAATCAAAGTAGGCGATGTCTTGTTAAAAATGAACGGCACCATTTTGGAGAAACGCGAGCAGTTGCAGGACCTGCTCAAGGAAATGTCGGCCGGGGACGAACTCAATTTCGAAACTCAACACCGCGGCAAAACCAAAATATTTACCCTCGAACTCGGTGAACGCTAACTGGATTTTCTCATTCGCAAGCGTCGGCCTGGTGCTCATCGCCGCCGGTCAACAAAGCTTAGATTCCGCCTATCGGACCACGGGCACTGCCGTGGTAGCGGCGTTCGAGACGCAGCGGCAGGTCTTGCAAACTTCGAGCGCAGTGATGTTAGATGGCCGTAAAGAGATCGGCTACGGCGTGGTGATTTCCGTTGATGGGCACATTTTGGCCAAGGCGAGCGAGGTCGTCGACGCTAAAGCCCTGGCGGTGACAGTGGATCAGACGAAGTATGAAGCAGTGAAGGTGTTGATGGTGGACCCGGCTTGGGATGTCGCACTGGTGAAAGTCGAGGCCAGCGGGCTGTTACCGGTAATTTACGCGCCGACCAGTGCGGTGCCACAGGGGACTTGGGTGGTGGCGAATGGGGCGACGACTCGCACGGCGCGGCGCTTGCTCGCCGGGATCGTGAGCGCGAAAATCCGCGAGATCCCGGCGTCCGGCGGTGCCGCGCTGGGGGTGGTGCTGAGCACGAAGTCGAAGTTTTTGGAACTTGACGCGGTGAATGAAAAGAGTGGCGCGAAGGAAGCGGGTTTGCAAAAGGGCGATATAATTCTGACAATCGAAGGCCGAAAGCTGAAAAAAATCGATGACATCGCTGAAATTCTCAAAGACCGCAAAGCAGGCAGCACGGTGAAAGTGACTTATCGCCGTAAAGATGCAGAAATCACGGTGGATGTCAGGCTGGCGGTTCGCGGTGAAATGTTCACGGATCAAATGAACCGGAACGATCAAATGAGCGGCGAGTATTCCCCGCGGCGCAGTGGATTTCCCCGAGTGATGCAGCACGATATCCTTGGCAGTAGGTCGGTGGTGGGCGGT
This sequence comes from Akkermansiaceae bacterium, assembly GCA_031382045.1. Classification (GTDB taxonomy): domain Bacteria; phylum Verrucomicrobiota; class Verrucomicrobiia; order Verrucomicrobiales; family Akkermansiaceae; genus Luteolibacter. The sequence continues at coordinate 18,820 of JANMYL010000126.1, forward strand.
CCGCTGCTCGACCTCGACGGGCGCTGCCTCGGCATGAACATCGCCCGGGCGAACCGTGCGGAGAGTTTTGCGATCCCGGTGGAGGATCTTAAAGAACTCGGCGGGCGCTTGATGAAACAGGCGGGAAATTAACGCTCGCCCAGCCGATAACCGATGGCACGGACAGTCTGGATAATGACGGGATTTGCCGGATCGAGCTCGATTTTTTTCCGCAGTAGCAAGATGTGTTGGTCGAGGGTCCGCGAGTCTGGGAAGTAGTCGATTCCCCAGCAGGTATCGAGAAAAACGTCGCGGGAAACGGCCTCTCCGCGATGCTCGTGGAGCAGCCGCAGCATCGAAATTTCGCGCGGCGTGAGGTCGATGTTTTTGCCGCCGCGCTCGGCAATCAGCGAACGAGGGCGCACGGTGAGGTCGCCGAGGATGAAGCTGTTTGCGGTATCACTCGGGGCGCTGCGTCGCAAGGCTGCACGGATGCGAGCCATCATTTCGCTGCGGGTGAAGGGCTTGCGGATGAAGTCGTCTGCGCCGAGATCCAGCCCCACTACGACGTCGATTTCTTGGTTTTTCGCCGAGAGAAATAGGATGGGGACTGAGCGATCACTCGCTCTCACGCGGCGGCAGACTTCGTAGCCGTCGAGGATCGGCATCATGATGTCGAGGCAGAGTAAATCCGGTTTTCCGCTGCACCAAAGCTCCACCGCCTGCCGCCCATCTGCGGCACGGAGCGTGGTGAAGCCCTCGCTCTCCATGCAGGCGGCGAGTGCTTCTAAGGTGAGTGGGTCATCTTCAGCGATGAGAATGGTCATGGTGGGTGAAGATTTTTTAACCGCAGATGGACTCAGATAGACGCAGATAAAGAGAGGATTCTTGATTTAATTTTCACAAGGATGGGTGGGGATGCGGAGGCTAAAAGTGGCACCCAGCTCACTTTCTAATAATTCAAGGTCGCCGCCCATCCGCCGGGCGAGGTCGCGGGCGATGGAGAGTCCGAGTCCGGTGCCGCTGGCTCCTTCGTTGGTGGCTTGGAGCACGCGCTCGAATGGAATGAACACCCGCTGGCGAGCGGCAGCAGGGATGCCTTCACCACGATCCCGCACCTCCAGTGTTAGAAAATTCTCTGCGACGTCGCAGGTTAGCCCGAGCCATTTCCCGGTGGCCGCGTATTTCTCGACGTTAGACAAAAGATTCCCGGTGATTTGGCTGAGCGCGTCTGGATCGATCCGCACCGGCTCGCTGGCGGAAAACTCAACCTCGGTGCCGATCCCACGGCGCTCCAACGATGGCCGGAAACTCTCGACCACTCGCTGGATCACCTCCTCGGGCACGCAGGACACCGGTTTCAATTCTAGCATGTCGCGTTCCCGGCGGGAAAAGGTCAGCACGTTCGCCACTAACCGCGATAGCCGCTCGATTTCCTCTGCCACCATGCCGAGTCGGCGACGGGCTTCCTCCGGGCGGCTGGTTAGGAAATCCGTGGCGAGATCGAGGTTGAGCGAGAGATTTGTTAGGGGCGCGCCGAACTCGTGAGAGACCCGGTTTACAAAGGAAACGCGCTCGGCGGCGAGCTTGAGAGCACGCTTCTGTTGGAGCATGAGAACCACCCCAGAGCCGGTGAGAAGAGCCGCCAATGTGGTGGCAAGGGCAAGCGTCGCGGGATCGTAAGACTGGATCACTACCAGCCCGTCCCACGTCCGGATTTGCCAATCGCCGAAATTCGTGCGGATCGGGATGATCGAAGTGGCGGGGCCGTGTTGCTCGGAGCCCAGTGTGATCAGAGGACGGCCCTGAGGTGTATCGACTAGCAGGCTGCCACCCGCTTCACGGATGGGTGTTAGTGGAGTTTTCAGCCAAGTGCTGAGATGACTCGCGATGCGCTCGCTGACGCTGGCGCGGTCAATCAGGAATACCGTCAGCGTTTCCGGCGCGGGTTGGCGACAGTGGACGAGATATTTGGCATCGGCCGTGCCGATCCACCTGCACTTTGGTGGCAGTGGCTCGTCTAACATTGAGGCGGCCAATACCACCGTTTTTTGGGAATGCAGCGGACGCTTGCCGTTGCTAAGTTCGATTTCAGGCAGGTCTGATCGTTTCCAATCAGGCAAAATACTGAAGTTCTTACCGTTCTTACGAAACACCCGGATCAAGTTCACTCCAGAAATTTTCAAGGCCTCGGCGGCGACTGAATCGGGCTTATCTGAAAGTGCGGCGGTTGACAGATCCGCGAGATGTCCGAAATAAACCGCATCAAGGCGGGAGAGTTCGGCGCGGAAAGCCTCATCTAAATCCAGCAGCCGTGGCCGGTCGAACGGGGTGCGAGTCTCCACCTCACGCCGTGCCATGCGCTCGCCGCCGACCATCACAAGGACGGCGGCGGTTAGCATCGGAAGAAAAGTGATCAGTGCGGCTCGCATCGTTATTTCGCCACCTTCGCCGTGATGAAAGCAAACCAAACCCGGTTTGCCGAGTCTGGATCCAGAGTGGAAACAGGCGGGCGGTTAATCGTGCCGATGCAGAAGGGTTCACCGACTTTTAACGTGACTGAGATATTCATACGGTGGGCTTCAAAATTTGGCATTTCAATCGTGCTGAATTCTTGGCCCCAAGCGCTACGTCCCGCGAAGTCCACATGCTCCACCACCGTACGGAGCTCAATATACTCGCCATCGCTAAACGTCGGCTCCATCTCGAACGTGAAGCCCAAGTTCCGGGTTTCAAAGGCAGTGGGAGTCGCGGGGGTCCTCGCAATGGCCACCGGACCAGGCACTGGTAAAGGCCCCGCCGGAGTTGCCCTCCCATCCTTGTCAGTCGCCGGGATGCCGGCGGTGACCGCGTCCGAAAGTTTCGGCTCTTCAAACTCCGTCGGATAGATCAGTTCACTGACGTTCTCATTGGTGGACTTCTGTCCGGATTTTGTAGTCTGCACGCAGAAGGTTTCCTGGCGGACTGAATCCTTGCCAGCCGCTGAGATGACCTTCGCATAGAGCTGGCCACCCGTCAGCCCCTCCCGCTGCAGAGCCGCTGCTTGGGCCAGCGGCATGGAGAAATCTTCATAGCAGAATGACATGTTCACTGGGGCTGAGCTTTCAGAATCCTCGGCTGCGCCTGACACCTGAGGAGCGACTGTGGCTCCCACAGCAGCTTTTCCAGCCACAAAGGGATCTGCCCCTTTGTCTTGGGCGTTTGCGATAGCGATGGCGAATGTGGTAATGAGTAATGTGTGAAGCTTCATAGCGAGATCACCCTAGCGAATGATCTGCGGCCAATTGTCAAAAGTGTGTCAAAAATCACCTAATTTCCTCTAGGGCTTACTTTCGCGGTGCTTTTTAAAAATCGCCAGCGTCCGATCGCGCTCGGTTTTGTGATCCACGCAGGGCAAGGGATAATCCGGGGCGATCGGGCGTCCGTCTTTGGGGGCTTCTAAGAAGCGTGATGCATGGATTTTTACGAGCTCGGGCACCCATTTCCTAATGTAATGACCGGCCGAATCGAATTTCAGGGTTTGAGCCCACGGGTTCTGAATGCGGAAATAAGGAGCTGCATCGGCACCTGTTCCCGCCGACCACTGCCAGCCGCCGTTGTTCGAGGCGATTTCACCATCGACGAGATTTTGCATGAACCAAGATTCGCCCAGTTTCCAGTCGATGTGAAGATCCTTGGTCAAAAACATCGCCGTGATCATGCGCAGACGGTTGTGCATAAATCCAGTGGCTTTGAGCTCGCGCATCCCGGCATCGACGATTGGAAAACCGGTTTTCCCATCCTTCCATGCCTCGAATCTCTCGTCCGGCTCGTCCCACGGCAGACCACGCCAGTCGGCGTTGAATTCCTCATCTAAGACGTTAGGGAAATGATGGAGGATGGCAAAATAGAACTCCCGCCACGCCAGTTCCTTGATAAAAATGTCGATTCCGGCTCTCTCTGTGACATCAGCCGCGGCGCGGGCTTTCATGACTTCCGCATAGACGGTGCGGATAGAAATTAAACCAAACCGCAAATCTTGAGAAATCCGCGAGGTGCTACTTTCTGCCGGAAAATCTCGTTTTGCAGCGTAGTTCTGAATTTTCCCGGCGATCGCGAGTTTCAGTCGCTCACGTGCCGACCGTTCGCCGGGAGTGGCGATTTGGGTCGCAGGGATTTCCAAACCCCAGACCGCAACGGTAGGTAGCGGCAGCGATTTAATCTCAGTTGGAGTCCGCAGCACCGCCGGTTTTGCAAGCGGCGACGCTTTCGGCAAGCTGAGCCAATTCCGACTGTAAGGCGTGTAAACCCGATAAGGCAACGCACTCTGGGTTAAGACCTCATCGGGTTCGTGCAGCGTGGAGTCGGCGTGAGCGTGGCATACCACTCCTAGCTCCGTGCAAAGCGCCCGCACTGCCTTTTCCACGGATTTCCCGTAAGGATCTGGGTCGGCATTGAAATGAACCGCCACTGCCCGGCACTCCTCAATGAGCTTGCGGAGTGCATCAACCGCACCGCCTTGGCGAACAATCAGGCGGCCTTCAAGAGTTTCTAGATTTTTGGCCAGCGACTCCAGCGACTCACAGAGGAAATGTTGCCGATTCGGTCCCGTCCAAGAATGGGCGCGGTGCCAGTCGCTTAAAACATAGACAGGAACAACAGGAAGTCCGGATTTCGCCGCGCAATACAATGCAGTATTATCCGCAATTCGCAGATCGCGACGAAACCAGCAAATTATGGAAGCTTTCAAGGACGACATGCGCGGAACTTGTCGCGCATCAGGCACAGTGCAAATCCTGAAATTTTCAAAATCACGGAGTATTTTCTTCGGAGCGCCTTCGCAAGGAGCTTTTCAGTCTTTTTGATGGTCGTGGGAGTTAGTCTATTATTACACGCTTAGTAATTTCGCTGATCACCTCGCGTACGGCCAAAGTCTTCTCGGCAGCAGCCAGGATTTTTTTACTGTCACCAAACTTCTTGTCTGGGAAATAACGAGTTTAGGACGTGACTGCACATTTGATGCCCAAGCGCCAACCTTGCAATGCAGCTTCTCCTAAATGAATCGAGTCAGGTTTTTTGGGTTCTAGAAGTTTCAAATCATGCGTTGCGTTGTTTCAGTATTCTTCGCTGATAGAAAATCTAGTTTTTTTGCCAAAGTGAGAAATAGCACGTAATTGCCAAGTCATAGCCGAAAAAAGGGACAAAAAATGCTTTGCAAGCAGCCCCGCTCCGTCATTTAGTCACGCCCCCGCGGGCAATCGCATCAAGCCGTCGGTCCTCTGAGAGTTCCTTTTTAAGGATCTCTTCGCTCGCAAGAGGGTAACCCGGCAACCATAAAATAACATGTCAGCAGTCAAACTCGCTCGTTTTGAGCTCCCTAATCGCCTCGTTCGTAACGAGGACACCGCCACCGAGACCTACGCCCAATTCATCGCCGAGCCATTCGAGCGCGGATATGGCCATACCATCGGCAACTCCCTCCGCCGTGTTTTGCTCTCCTCTTTGGAAGGCGCTTCCATCACTTCCGTCCGCATCGCCGGCGTACAACACGAATTCTCCAGCCTTCCCGGTGTGGTCGAAGACGTCACTGACATCGTGCTCAACCTGAAAAAGGTAAAATTCTCCCACAACGAGAAAGATCCACGCATTCTCACCATCAAGGTCGAAAAAGAAGGCGTGATTACAGCCGGCGACATCATGCCGGACCACATCTACGACATCGTCAACAAGGACCAAATCATTTGCACCCTCGATAAGAAGGTGAAATTCGATTGCGAGTTCGAAGTCCGTGTCGGCCGTGGCTTCTCCACTGGTGACGAAAACAAGCGTAAGGACCAACCAATCGGCGTCATCGCTATCGACTCGATTTTCTCCCCCGTCACCCGCGTGAAATACTCGGTGGAAAGCACCCGCGTCGGTCAAATGACCGAATTCGACAAGCTCATCCTCGACATTTGGACGGACGGTCGCATCACTCCACAAGACGCACTGTTACAAGCCTCCGCCATCCTTCGTCACCATCTTGACGTTTTCGTCAATTACGACGAAAACGCTGTGGACTTCGAAGAAGCGCCCGCTGAGTCCAGCGAAGAGAATGCAGCCCTTAAGAAGCTTCTCAATATGTCAGTCAACGAAATCGAACTCTCAGTTCGTGCCGCCAACTGCCTCAACAACGCGAACATCACCTCGGTGGGCCAACTCGCGATGAAGTCCGAAGCGGAAATGCTCAAGTATCGCAACTTCGGCAAAAAGTCCCTAAACGAAATCAAGGACAAGCTCGTCGAGCTCGGCCTCGGTCTCGGAATGTCCTTCGAATCCTCGTTGCTTTCCGGCCCAGCCGCAGCATCACGCGGCCCGCGCCTCGGTGCCGAAGACGACGCACCAGTCGGCCTTGCCGATCTGATCGCTCAAAACCTTGACGACTAACCTCTAAATCTAGAAACGGAAGCACCCGATGAGACATCGCAGCAAAACAGTTAAACTGAAACGTAACGCCTCGCACCGTAAGGCCCTGCTTGCCAACATGGCAATCAGCCTGATCGAGCACGGCCGCATTAAAACCACCCTCGGCAAAGCCAAAGCGCTTCGTCCAGTCGCGGAAAAATTGGTCACCCTCGCCAAGCGCGATGACCTTCACTCCCGCCGTCTGGCCATCGCTTTCCTGCACCAAAAGGAAACCGTACAGAAGCTTTTCTCCGAAATTGCTCCTGCCTCGAAAGATCGCCAAGGCGGTTACTGCCGCATCACCAAGCTCGGCGCCCGCATGAGCGATTCTGCACCTATGGCGATCATCGAGTGGGTAGATCGCGTCGTTGCCGGTGAAGAGGCTCCTGCCGAAGAAGTCGCCGCCACCGAAGCCGTCGAGGCTCCTGCTCCTAAAAAAGCCGAGAAAAAGGCATCCGAAACCGTCGTCGAAGTGGCCGGAGAATAGTCTTCTCACCTATTACTATCAAAGCCGCCTGCGTTCACCCGCAGGCGGCTTTTTTGTGCGCTTTTTTCACCACTCGCGGCTTATCACAATTCTTGCCAGGAAATAACCTCGAAGACCTTCATAGGCGTCCTTATCGAAATCTCCAAGACATGGGAAACCGACAAAATCTACCTCACCTTCGAACTAACAGAAACTAAGACCTGAAAAAATTCTACAGTTCACGCTTCACAATAATGCATTTTAATTCGTGTGCCATTCGGAAGGACCAGAATTATGAAAGCCCCGCCACCCATCTGTGCATAATTCCACTCTTATATAATATATGCTAACATTTCATGTGCGGAAATATCATCTTGGAAACCGCAATCACGGAACTCAGAATATATGACAAACCCAAAAACCAAACGTGCATTTCCCACCATTTTTAGCACCGGATTGGCCTTGCTGCTCGGCACCATGTCGGTCTGTGCAAAAACCTATTATGTGAGCCAATCAACTGGAAACGACAACCTCAATGGCTTAACCCAAGAGCCCGGAAATAACGCCGGTCCCTGGAAAACACTTGCAAAAGCCTCCATCAGTCTTGCACCCGGAGACCAGATCCTCTTGAAATGCGGTGATACGTGGAACGAGGAGCTAGCACCAAAGGGAGAAGGCACGCCTCAGAACCCCATCATCATCAGCTCTTATGGCAAGGGCGCGAAGCCGATTATAGACCGGGAACAGGAAATTCAAGACCGCACGGGCATCAGTCTCGTCGATCAAGGCGGTTTCAAGATTATCGGCATCGAGTTCGCCCGGTGCATGACCGGAATCTACGCGACATACTCTGATAGTTGCCCGACCAAAAAGTATATCTGGATTGAAGATTGTTATTTCCGGGACTCGACGCATTACCAACATTACGAAGATTATCCCAAGCGCAAGATCGGCCTTGGCATCTGCTTCTTCACTTTCGAACTCGAGAACAAGAAGGTGTTGGCAGACATCATGATCAAAAACTGCGTATTCCGCAGGCTGGCCTCAGGTATATGGACTAACAGCCCGGACAATTTCAACGCGAACGCCTCTTTCATTTATCCCTTCGGTAACATGATCTTAGAGAGCTGCTTGTTCGACGAGGGAATGCAATGGCCGCAGGGCATCCGCGGCGTCGAGGGTGGAGCCATGCGCAACTGCGTCACGCACGACACCGGACGACACAAGAATTTCAATTCTTTTAACGGCGTCGCAGGCTCCATGTTCTTCCGCTGCAAAGATTGGATTTTTGAGAATAGCGAGTGGGGATTTGTCGACATCGGCGGCGGCAGCGGTGATGCCGAGGCCTTCGACTTCGAGGGCAATTGCGACAACATGGTGATGAAAAATTGTCTTTTCCACGACACAGACGGCCCTGGTTTTCTGCTGTGCTGTTATGCCTCCGACCCTAATCCTAACAAAGGCATCCGCATGGAGAACTGCGTCATCAACGGCAAGTCCAAACGCCCGATCGGCTTACCACGTTGCGCCATCGTCAACACCACGGATTGGACCGAAGTGTCTTGGACTAAATGCACCTTCTATCTCTCCCCGGGCGAAGCCTTAATGAAGGTGATGGATCCGGAAAAGGACAAAAAATCCAAGTTCGTGGACTGTGTAGTGAAGAACCTTAGTGTCGCCTGCAGTTCACCGAATTTAGCCACCAAGGGGCAGGTCACAGCCTCTTCGGCAGTTGCAGGAAACGAGGCCGCCAAGGTGGTGGATGGTAAAGTGGGAACAGTCTGGAAGGCAGAGGATGCACCGGAACAATGGCTGCAAATCGCCTTCAGCAACCCAACCATGATCAATGAATTCAGAATCAAAGAAGACCCCTCGTCACAGATCGTTCGTTATGTGATTCAGTGTTGGGACGCGAAGAACAGGAAGTGGATCGGTTGCTTCAACGGCCGCAGTATCGGCCAAGACTTCATCGCCCCGATTGTCCGCCGCACCACGGATAAGATCCGCCTGCTCGTCGTGCAATCAGCCTGCGGCAATCCCTGCATCACGGAATTCGGAGTGTATAACGACACCACAGGCACCCCTTTCAGCGATGCCACCGGTGCGACAACTGTAGGTGTGGTTGGCAAGTGATCACGACTTCCTTGCTAATTACAAAAGGGATTGAGTTGCTTGAGACTTGGCTACCTAACATCTGCGTCTGTTTGCTTAAAGGCACATTTCAAATTGCGCTTTTTCCGAAGTAAAATAAGAAATTCCGTGATTGAATCAAGAAGCTTACAAGGTCTGATTGCTCGAAAACCGCTTTAAAAACGCACTGCTAAAGCTTATCCCTTCGTCACAACAGAGGCAACTTTTAGTCAGGGGCCTCCAGTCAGTTGAATTCAGGCTTTCATCCACGCCATGGTCGCACTAAAGTATCAGCAGGACTATTTATCACATCAATTATGAAGAAAAAAAATCTTCTTGCAGTGCTCTTGTTCGGCTTGACCGCGTTTCCCATGCAACTTGCATACGCTTGCACCCGCGTAGTTTATCTCGGCCCCGACGGAATGGTCATCACTGCTCGTAGTATGGATTGGCAAACTGACCTTGGGTCCAATCTCTGGAGCTTTCCTCGCGGAATGAAACGAGACGGTGCCGCTGGCCCCAACTCGATCCGCTGGTCTTCGCGCTATGGCAGCGTCATCACCGCCGCTTTTGAAGCATGCAGTGCTGACGGCATGAATGAGAAAGGACTCGTGGCTAACCTCAACTACCTCGCAGAGTCCGTTTATCCAACGCCTAACACCAGTGATACCCGCAAACCAATCTCCGTATCGGCATGGCTGCAATATGCTCTCGACAACTATGCGACTGTAAATGAGGCCGTGACCGCGTTACAGGCCGAGCCACTTTACGTGGTGGCGGTTGCAACTCCCGATGGTCATGCAGGCAGCGTGCATCTGGCGCTGTCTGACGCCACCGGAGACTCCGCCATTTTTGAGTACGTCGGTGGAAAACTTGTGATTCATCATGGCCGCGAGTATCAGGTAATGACTAACTCACCAGTGTACGACCAGCAGCTCGCATTGGCGGCATATTGGCAGCAGATTGGCGGCACAGTTATGTTGCCGGGCACGAATCGCGCCGCCGACCGCTTCACCCGTGCTAGTTTCTACATCAACGCGATTCCCAAGACCGCCAAGGCCACAGAGGCCGTGGCCAGTGTTTTTTCTGTGATTCGCAACTGCTCTGTCCCGCTTGGCATTTCCACATCCGGCCAGCCTAATATTTCTTCGACAATCTGGCGCACTGTTGCGGATCATAAAAATCAACGTTATTACTTTGAGTCCACCCGCAGTCCTAGCATCTTCTGGGTTGACCTCGCCAGCATAGACTTCAAGGAGAGCGCATCCGTGAAGCGACTTGAGATTAGCGATGGCTCTATCCATACAGGCAATGCTGCTGGCAAGTTTGAGAAACGTGAAGCATTCAAATTTCTGAGTGCTGAAATTAAATGAAAAAATCTTTAATGCCAAATATCACAAGACACAGTAAAAACTAACATCCGATCTGTATGCTGGTCCGTCCGTGATTCGAACTTCGGACCCATGATCGATATTGGCTCCGACCGATAGACGCGATTAATCTTCACGGTCGGCATACAATGATGTCCAACAATGGTGTGCAACATTGAAGCGAAAAACCTCCCCCATTGTGGCTTTGACGTGCGTCAGGTGACCTTTGGCGGAGTTTCTATTTGAAGGATCAAAATCACCTTTCTGATTTTTTAGAGGCGCTAAATATCGCTCCCTTCGCCCATTTAGCGCTTGCTCAGATTTATGTTAGTTTGGGAAAAATTATGCCTAACACGCCTCTATATTAATCAATCTTCGGTGTCGAATTTTTCAAACCACTTTGCCAGTTTTTCGACCTATCCCGATCCCATCGGAACTTTCATACTCTGGCTAACAAGCTTTGACTGGAAGCTGGTGTCCGCTGGTGTCCGGGCTTGTTTTAAAGCGGTTGAGATTTTCTTCAGGATTTCGCGGATCACCACGACACTGAGATTCTCCAGACTACCTTGTTCGAGAGCCTCATGAGCAAGGGATGCAGCGGATCGACAAATCTCCAAAAAGCGATCCAACGGCTCACTCAACGCGGCGTGAAGTTTATCCGCTGGTTGGAAAATCATTTGAATGGAAGGCGCTTCTACCTCCAATCTGTGGCCCGTCTCGCCACGATCTATGCTAACTCATAACTCCAATGTTGGACACTGTTGCGTAACGATGACAAGTTTGCCTGCAAATAAATTTGGGTGACAAATTGAATAGCTGCGGCAACCTTTTTCTCTGTTCTTAAGTAAGTTAAACCCATAACCTAACATGAATTCGTTTCATTTCTTCATCCTTGTAGGCCTGTGTGCCGTAGGGACAATCGGTGGCTACGGCGCCCGGCGTCTTGCAATAGGCAGCAGATCACCGTCCATGGCCGCGGAATCCTCAGCAAAATCCAAGCTACTGATTGCATACAGTGCTGCTAGTATTTCCAGCCTGCCGAATATACCGCCCAGGAAGTCCGAGGACACGGTGGAAACTCTGCTGGCGGCGGATCCTCAGTCGCTCTACACTCGGCTGGCGGCGTGGATGATCGATGCCACGGAGAAAGAAATCGCGTCATACTGGAGCGGATACAAGGATGGAGAACGCACTAGCGACATCACCGAGCTGGTATTTATCTACTGGACCCGCCTGAATCCGCGCGGAGCCATCGCTGCGGTGGCCGGAAGCGAGGACGAGGACCGCGCTTGGTGGGCTTGGGCGGCACACGACCCCATGGGCGCGCTAGCCGCTGTCATGGAGGAGGATTCAGACAAGATATATAGCGTGACCAATGGCATCGGCGAATTCGCTCCTGAGTGGTTGCTTGAGAATTTTGAAAAAATTCCAGATGGCGCCCGCGAGGAAGCGCTGAAGAGCATGGCAAAGTGGACAAATAGCGAGGACCCCGAGAGAATCCTCAATTTCATGCACAAGCACGGCATTAAGTGTCACACAGAGACCTTCCTCAGCCTCGTGCGAAAAGACCCGTGGGCGGCGCAGGACTGGCTGAAACGGCATCCAGAAGTGTCGGATAATATCGAGATTAATCAGTTCGGAGATATGATCCAGACGGTGCACACACCAACAGAGAATCCTCAAGATCAGCTGTTCGCCACGATGGCCCGAGAACGGCCTGAAGAGCTTGAGCGCATGGCCGCGATGACACCTGCTGGCCAAGAAAAGACGAAAATGGAGCAGGCACTCTTCGATCGGCTTGCGGCCATTGATCCCGCAGCGGCGCTCAGGCAAGCGCGTGCAGCTTACCCACCGATCTTGGCGGCGCAGCATCTCGGGCAGCTAGGCACGAAACTGCTGCTGAGCGATCCAGACCAGGCCTTTGCCCTCGCGGCAGAAATGCTGGAAAAGAGCGGTGGGAATTTCAGCTTTGCGAAAAAATTTAATTTCGGGGAAGGAAAAGAGCCTTTCTCTGGTGAAAATGGGAAGTCTAAAGCACAACGATTTCTCGATGTACTCAACACCAAGGATCGCGCACGGACTATGGAGTTGGTTGCAAATTCTGCTAAAAACAACAATACGTTGCGTCAAATTTTCGAGGGCATGACAGGGCAGTGGGCAGAATCGGACCTCGCCGGTTTCACCGACTGGACGAACCGACAGACTGATCCCGATGTTCGGGCTGCTTCGGCCAATCACATCAGTAATAAACTCTTGGAGCAGGAGCGCTTCGAAGAGGCGATGGAATGGGCGAGCGTGGCTCTAAGTGATGAAAAGTCATTGATGAACATTTTCACCCCTTGGGTTCAAAAGGATAGAGAAGCTGCTGCCGCTTGGCTGAATACCACAAATTTACCAGAGCAAAAAAGGGCGATTTATCGCGAAAACTTGAAAAAAATCAATCTATGAAATCCTTCAATTACCACCCGACTTTGTGCTGGGCTGCAGCTCCTATGCTTGCTGTTTCGGGAGTTATCGGTTGGCAACTTGCTAGACCGCCCATGACTGCAGTGACCACGGAGTCCGCCACACAAATGACCGGCAAGCGTGCCGAGCATCGGGCCCGACCAGCCCGCTCGTCCGCGGCGGATTTGGCGGCCAGGCAGCTTGCCTCCATCCGCCTGGCCGGCTCCCCAGAAGCGAGGATGCACGCCACCATTGATCTAGCAAACTCGCTTTCTATCGCTGAAATAGCTGCATGGATGGATTGCGGCTGGTTCAGTCTACGTGGTGGACCGGAGCTTATGCTTTTCACCAAAATCATCACGGACCGCTGGCAATTGGAAGACGAAGAAGGGCTGCTCACTTGGACACTCACCCGGGCGCTCAGAAACCGCGATCATATAACTGAGCAGTTTGAGTTATTAGAGCAGACCGTCACCAAACTTGCTGAAAAAGCCCCGCAGCAGTTAATCGATTTTTTTAAAAAGCACCCATATTTAGACTTAGAAATGGTGGCCCTCTCTCAAATCGCCAGCAGCCGCCCGGACCTCGCGCTCGCCCGCTTCCAGGAAATTCTCGCCAATGGCAATCCTGATAGCTACTCGGCGAAGGGTTTATTCGAGGAACTCGCCAAAAGCTCGCCAGAGAAATTTGCGAACCTGCTCAACAGCCTGCCAATAGATTTCCGCACCGAGGCGGAGTGCGTATTGAGTCAGATCCGGATGAAAGAATCTTTTGCCGATGAGATGCACCATTTATGGAGCCGACCAGACGGGTTAAACATTTTTCAGCAAAGCCAGTATTCCGTGGGCGAAATCGGCACAAAAATACTCGGCGAGCTTGCCAACCTTCCACCCGAATGGCGATCACAGATCACGTCTAACGCTAGCGATTTCATGGATGAAAAAAATGCCGAACAATGGTGGAGTGCGGACTTCGATGCCGCAGGCTTCACGGCCAAGGATGCAGATCTTATACGCACCCGTGCGCTCTCTATCCTAGGCCGGGAAAATCCAGAAGAAGCCATCCGCCGCATCAATGAGTTAAAGCTGGACGCGGTTGCCCGTCGGCAGTTCATGTTGGACCTTTTCAGACACATCCCAGACGACGGCAAAGCACGTGACTTCGCCTCACAACTCGGTAAGGAAGAGGAGCATGAAATGATCGAAGAAAGGTTTGCTTGGGAGGACCGGCCAGCTCGGCAGAAAATCATGGCAGAAACTCCCCAGGAATGGCTCAAACGGGCTGGCGAAATGGACCTCACACAAACTAACGGCAGGCAGTGGCTGGCCTTGTCGGGTAAGTGGGATGAGGAGAACACTGCCGACTTGGCAAAAGGGTTCGAAGCACTGGAACCTCAAAAAAAACAACAGGTCGCACAAGTGATCATCAATGGTTTGGGAAGTTACACAGACAATCCTGACAATCCTGGTCGTATCTTTACCGATGCTCTCCGTTACTTGGTAACTAACCCACCTCCCAGTGTAGACGGAGGTGACGATGATAACATCACGACATTTTTAAGTTCTTCCTACGTAATAAGACTTTCCGCCACTGACCCTGTCGCTGCCAGCGAGTGGGTCGCAACGTTACCCTCCGGCAAAGCAAAATTTTTGGCGCAGCAAAATCTCATCGACAACTGGATCCAGTACGATCCTAAGGCCGCCAAGCAATGGCAGCAATCCCTCCCCGCAACCGAACAAGCCAAGCTAGAAAAAGCTGCAAAAGAGCGGAACCTATAGCCACGGCTCCTTCGCGTGAGGCTGAGGCCAAGATGCCTAATTCTACCAGCGATTTCCGGAGCCGTGCACATGACGGCGAGACGAACTCCTTGCAGGTAAATTCGTCCCGCTCGGTGGCAGCGTCCAGGCCACACGGCTAACGCACCGTGCTTGTGAATTCAGATTCGGCACTTGTCATCTTCCCTTGTTCACCGTTTACCTCCAATTCTTCATGCTACCCGCTTTACTCACGACTTTTTTGTGGAGTTGCTCAGCGATCTGCGCAGCGCGCTCCGCTCAAATGGTTGGCGGCGCGGTTGCAAATTTCATTCGCATGGCAGTGGCGGCCGTCCTTCTCGGCACGTGGGCACACGCATTTGGTCGCGGTATGGGCGGGCCTGCACTGCCATGGTTCATCGCCAGCGGCGTGATTGGTTTTGGTTTTGGCGACCTTGCTATGTTCTCATCGCTGCACCGCATCGGTGCACGGCTCACCATGCTGCTCACGCACTGCCTCGCCGCACTTATTGCCACCGCAATCGCTTGGGCGTGGTTTGGCGACAACCTTGGTTGGAGCGACATCCTGTGCGCTCTGGTTATTCTAGGTGGCGTCATCCTAGCACTGGCACCCGATCATGGCTCGCGAGTGCCGCGCCGGACATTCTGGATTGGCGTCCTCTTTGGCATAGGCTCAGCATTGGGCCAGGGCATCGGTGCCGTGTTGAGCCGCAAGGCATTCTTCGTCGCCGAGGAAATTGGCGTGTCCGTGGATGGCGGCACGGCCGCTTACGAGCGCATCATTCCCGGGCTTGTCGTCGGACTGGCATTTATGATCTATATGCAACGCAAAAAGCCCGAGCCCTCTGCTGCGCCTGGCGTGTGGCCGCACGCATGGCTTTGGATGATCTCAAATGCCCTCGCGGGTCCGAGCATCGGCGTCGCTTGTTTTCAGTGGGGCGTTGCCACGATGAAACCCGGCATCCTCATGCCCATCGTCGCCACCGTTCCCGTCGTCACGCAATTCATCGCATGGGTTGTGGACGGCCAACGCCCCACCGCCCGCACGATCATCGGGGGCATCGTTGCAGTGACCGGAGTGGCCGCTCTCTTTCTACTGCGTGCCGGAAATTAATCTCGTCGTGTTTTAATCAGCACTTCTTTTTTTAAGGTCCAAATCAGTTTCTACTGTGACTCCGCTGACCCACGACACCCCAGCCGTGATGACTGTCCAATGAGCATTTTTAAAACTGGCGCAGGCACTAAAAGCAGCGGTTTAGCTCAAGTCTCGCATCCAGTAGCTTTCAAAATTCTCATCTTCGTTTTTTACTCAGGATTCCAGATATTGATTTCACCTGGGTGTCATTCTGCGTGACTCAATGCGATATTTCAGAGCATCGATTCCAGATCCTCCATGCTCCAGCCAGCGGCGTCACCGATTCCGTCCTCGTCGATGGCCGACGCCAACTCACGCTTTTTCGCCTGAAGGCGGACCACCTTTTCCTCGACCGTGCCGCGAGTCAGCAGGCGATAAACCGTCACCGGCCGCGTCTGTCCGATCCGGTGGGCGCGGTCCGTCGCTTGGGCCTCCGCGGCAGGATTCCACCATGGGTCGAAATGCACAACCGTGTCCGCAGTGGTGAGATTAAGCCCGTAACCACCGGCCTTGAGACTGATGAGGAACACCGGTGGGCCATCTGCTTGCTGGAACTTATCCACAAGTTGTTGACGGTTTCGAGACTGGCCATCCAGCCGCAAACTGTCCCAGCCGCGCTCGGAAATGCATTTCTCGATTTCCTTTAACTGAGTCTGGAACTGACTGAAAATGAGCATTCGGTGATTTCCATTGACCGCTTCTTCGATTAGCTCCAGCAAACGTTGCAGCTTGGCGGAGCGTCGAGCGACCGCGAGTTGGTTGAATCGCTCATTTTTAAGCAGCGCGAGGTCGCAGCAAGTCTGGCGGAGCCGGAGAAGCGCGGTGAGCATTTGCATCCGCGCCGCGCCCTTGTTGCCGGAATCGGCGATGGCATCCACTCGTTTACGGCCTTCGATGAGCAGCTCTTTATAGACCGCTTGCTGGTCCGGGCTGAGATCACAGAACTCGTCGATGAAGAGTTTCGACGGCAATTCGGGCGCGACTTGTTCCTTCGTCCGGCGCAGGAGAAAGGGTGAAATTTTCAACCGCAACCGCTCGATGACCGCCCCAGGATTTTCGCCGATCGCGAGAGGTTGTTCGTAGCGATCCCGGAATTCCTCGCGCCCCCCGAGCCACCCAGGCTGAATAAAGCGGAAAATCGACCAAAGATCCTTCACTCCGTTTTCGATGGGTGTGCCGGTGAGGGCGACGCGGCAGGTGGCCCGCAATTTCGCAAGCGCCTTCGCGTGGTCCGTGTCCGGATTCCGCATCAAGCTCGCCTCGTCCACGACGATGGCGCGGTATTCGCGCTTCAAATGGTAGGCCAAATCCCGCGCGAGCGTGCCGTAGCTGGTCAGAATCACATCGCCGGGTTGCACCTTTTCCCGCTCCGCATCCCGGCTTACTCCGTGGAGGATCCTCACCCGCCGCGCCGGGGCAAATCGGCCAAATTCCGCCCGCCAGTTTCCGAGGAGCGAGGCAGTGGCGACCACCATCACCACTCCGGAATCCGTGCCGGGTTGTTCCAATACTCGCTCGATTAAAGCGATGGTTTGAACGGTTTTCCCGAGTCCCATGTCGTCAGCAAGCAGCGCCCCGCCGAAGCGCTGGACGCGGTCGAACATCCAGCCAGCACCGAGGGATTGGTAAGGCCGCAGTTCTGCCTGCAAGGTGGCCGGTGAATCGAACGCAAATGAAATCTCTGACTCACTCGCCGTCTGCGACTTATCGATTTTATTCCGGATTTCACGGATGAGTTCTCCAGAGCGGGCCGAAGCCATGAAATGACCGTTTTCTTGGTGGAGATCGAGGTCGGAAAACAGTGGGTCGATGAGATTGGCGATGTCGTCAGAAATCACCAACCGCCGCCCGCCCGCAGATGCTCCCGCGCCTTTCCCAGCCCGCAAAAGCCGCCGCACTTCCGCTGCTGAGACCGAGATACCATCACTCGTTTGAAATGAAAGATCGAAGCTGAGCCAATCCTCGCCCGAGCCGATAATTTCAATTTTAGGTGAGACCACCGCGACTTGTTTTTGAACGTGGCCGAAGCGCTCGCCCTCGATGACCGTCCATTCCTTGCGAAGGACTGGCAGCAATTGAGTGAGGAAATCGAGGATGGCAGACTCCCCTTTCATCGCCCAGCGGCCGTTTGAAAAGTTCTCCACTTGGAAGCCCGCCCGCGAGAGTCGGGCTGCGGCTTTTTCCTCCTTCGCAGAATCCCGGACCTCGCAATGATCCCCGACTAAGCGCGGCAAACCTTCGACTTTCCCAAGTCCCGGCGGAACCGGCGAGGCGGAACCGTAGCGGACGCGGAGCTGAGCTTCCAAATGCTGGAGCGAGCCCTCCAGCGACAGCTCGAAGCTCGCCGCCGCTTGCACGAAATGCAGCGACTCCAGCCAACAATCGGCGGGGAAATACAGCCATTCCTGCCAAGAATCGAGATGATTGAAAAACCTCACCTTCGGGATTTCCACAGATTTCCCCTGCGCCAGTTCGCCCAAAGCTACGGCCAAATCCGCCGGGATTTTCCCCTCGCCCACCCGGACGACCGAGGCCTCGCCGATCTGCCAAAACGAGCCGCCAATCTCGATCCACGGGCCGGATTCTGGATCAGGAACGAGCAAAATCGAGTCCTGGCGTTGCTCAGCCGCGCTGAGTTGAAGCCGCTCGCCGGAGCGGATTTGGATCAACAGGCGGTCTTTGCCCGCCGCCAAACGCGGATGCTCGGCGATGGATTCGAGAAATGACGGGACGCGCGGACCGTCGAGACTGAGGCTGAGGATTTCCTTTTTCGCCACGCTTTCCCTCGCAAGCCAGACGTTCAATCGGTCGTCGGCAGGAGAAATTTCGCTGCCGGACGAGACCGCCAGGGTCGCAGCGAATTTCCCGCGCTGCAAGGCGTCGCGCCAGTTGAGCGGCAACAAAACTTGCCAAGGAACCGCCACAACTGGCTGAGGAATAACTTTTTGAGCGACTGGCTTAGGAGCGGATTTGCCCAGTGATGCGAGTCCCGTGGCGACGGCGTGACAGCACACCGCGCCGCTGCGCTGATTGTCCGCGCACGGGCAGCGCGTGTCCAAATCGGTGGCGGATTTCACTGTGACACCCACCTTCATCAGTCGTTTTCCCACCTTCACCGTGCCTTGCCAGCCGGTCGCACCCGTCTGGACCTCGGCCACCATTCCACTCTCGAAAAGGGATTTCCCCTCTTTAAATGCCTGCCACGAGGCTGCCGCCCTTAAACTTACTTCCGTCCACCCACTCATTGTTGCGGCAGTGTTTCTTGCATCCGGCCATCGCGCAACCACATCGGCAAGATATGCGTGACTCTTCTGGGGCGGTGCGTAGCGAGTCTTCCGGAGCGCCTCCATCGTCCAGCCATCATGGACATGCGCCCGGCCGATCCCTTCGCCACAAAACCATTTCTCGTCTTCTGGGAATTGACCCGCGC
Organism: Akkermansiaceae bacterium; assembly: GCA_031382045.1. Taxonomy (GTDB): domain Bacteria; phylum Verrucomicrobiota; class Verrucomicrobiia; order Verrucomicrobiales; family Akkermansiaceae; genus Luteolibacter. The sequence continues at coordinate 37,973 of JANMYL010000126.1, forward strand.
CTGTGCCCTCGCATGCAGCCATTGCCGCGCAGAGGCCCAACACCGCCGTGATCCGAATGAATTGTCGCCTCAAGAAGCACTCCGCCTTGTCGATCAACTCGCCGAGCTCGCCCCGCCGATGCTCATTCTCACCGGCGGAGACCCGATGATGCGCCCCGATGTGCTCGAAATCGCCGCCCGCGCGTCAGCCACAGGCATCCGTGTCGGCCTCAGTCCTTCCGCCACCGCGCGGCTGGTGAATTACGATTTCCATAAAATCCGCGCTGCAGGGATCGAGCGCATGTCGCTGAGCCTCGACGGGGCCACCCGCGAAACCCACGACAATTTCCGCGGCGTGAGCGGCACCTTCGACCGCACCGTGAAAGCCATCGAACTCGCGAGAGAAGCCGGCATCTCACTCCAGATCAACACCACCCTCACCCGCTCGAATCTCCACGAATTCCACGCCTTCCGCGATCTGATGTTCGAGTGGAAACCTGAAATGTGGAGCGTCTTCATCCTCGTGCCCACCGGTCGCGCCGGAGCGGACGATGTGCCGGATGCCACTGAGCTTGAGTCGGTCTTCGAGGAAATGGCCGACCTCGTCGGCACCGCGCCCTTCGCCATCAAAACCACCGAAGGCCACCACTTCCGACGGGTGCTCGCCCAGCGTGGCAAGGGCGGAGCGACTGGCCGCCAAGGCATGCGCGCGCCGCTCGGCATCCGCGATGGCCGCGGCGTGATGTTTATTTCCCACATCGGCGAAGTCAGCCCCAGTGGCTTTCTACCGCTCATCTGTGGAAATGTCCGCGAAACGAGCCCCGCCTCGATCTATCGAAATCACCCGCTGTTCATTTCCCTCCGCGATTCCGACGCCCTCGGCGGCAAATGCGGCGAGTGCGACTATCGCACGATCTGCGGCGGCTCCCGCTCCCGCGCCTACGGCCTCACCGGCGACCCCTTCGCCGCAGATCCCGCCTGCTCCTATCAACCGCACGCCTCTCTCGCTCTCAGCAAATAACCAATTCAAATCATGATCAACCTCACCCGCCTCTGGACCGGTCACGAGCAACCCGCCGACGGACTCCGCTACGGCGATGGCCATGCGCCCGCCGCCACCGCCCGCGGACGCCGACCCATCGTCGTATGGAACATCACCCGCACCTGCAATCTGCGCTGCGTCCATTGCTACTCAGACTCCATGGCCGCCCGCTATCCCGGCGAGCTGGAGTGGGAGCAAATGCAGGCCGTTGTCAAAGATCTAGCAGCCTATCAAATCCCCTCGCTGCTCCTGTCCGGCGGCGAACCGCTCATCCACCCGCGCTTTTTCGACCTTGTCGATTTCGCGACGGAAGCCGGACTTAAACTCACCATTTCCACCAACGGCACGCTCATCACCCCCGAAAAAGCAGCCCTGCTCAAGGCCGCAAACGTCGCCTACGTCGGCATCTCGCTAGACGGCATCGGCGAAATTCACGACCAGTTCCGCGGCAAGGAAGGCGCGTTCAAAGCCGCCGTGGAAGGATTTGCCGCCTGCCACGCAGTCGGTCAGAAAACCGGCCTGCGCCTCACACTCACCCGCCACACCGTTACTGACATCGAGCGCATTCTCGACTTCATCGAGGAGCAGGAAATCCAGCGTGTCTGTTTCTATCATCTCGTCCCGTCCGGCCGCGGCAGTGCGCTGCAAATTCTCCACCCTGAAGAATCCCGCCAAGCCATCGACACCCTCATCGCCCGCGTCGAGCAATGGCATCGCGCCGGCATCCACCGCGAGTTGCTCACCGTCACCCAGCCTGCCGACGGCCCCTATTTACTCCTCCGCATGGAGCGCGAAAACCACCCGAACCTCGAAGCCGCGCGCCAGCTCCTCAGTTGGAACGGCGGTGGCGCCAACAGCTCGGGCCGCGGCATCGCCAACATCGACACACAGGGCAACGTCCACCCCGACCAATTCTGGCAAGACGTCCAACTCGGCAACGTCAAACAGACGCCGTTTTCCGAAATCTGGGAAGGCAAGCACGCGCCATCCGCTACCAAACTCGCAGAAATCCGCTCGATAGGCCTGCTCACCTACGCCGAACGCCAAGCAAAAATCCAAGGTGCCTGCGGCGATTGCCGCTGGTTCGACCTCTGTGGCGGAGGCTTCCGCACCCGCGCCGCCGCCGTGGACGGCCACATCTGGAACTCCGATCCCGGCTGCTATCTTAGCCACAGCGAAACCGCCCATTTTAAGGATTGAAACGATGAAGCAGCATTCGCGGGGGGCATTTTTCAGGAAAAAATGCGTCTGCCTACCCAGGAAACGGAGGTAGCGCTGCCTCGCCGAGGCAGCATGCCAATGGATAGTGAAAGGTCCGCCCAAGAATCCACAGAATGCCGTTTCTTGCGCTTTTTCTTTCTCACCCCATTGGCCTGCGCTCTCGGCGAGAGCGCGCCACCTTTGAGGAGTCAGGGTAGCGCTGCCTCGCTGAGGCAGCATGCCAATGGATAGTGAAAGGTCCGCCCAAGAATCCACAGAATGGCTTTTCTTGGG
>JANMYL010000131.1:0-2483 GCA_031382045.1 Akkermansiaceae bacterium
GATTGGAGATTTCCATCCGGTCATCGTAAATCTCGATCACCGCCGACGTGCCGGACTCGGTGAAATCCTGGTGAATCAGCGCGTTCGCCACCAACTCTCGCACCGCGATCTCCGGGAACATCTTCACCTCGCGGCGCAGCGCCTGCTCGATCACCTCGTTCGAGGGAACCAGCCCGTTGATGAACTCCACCAATCCTTGGAATCCGACGGCATAGCCCTTCATTCCCGGTTTATCCAGCTTCGTCCGAGCCTTGCCCTTGCCTTCATAGACGATCACCCGCGCCGCCTTGCGGGCCAGCCGGTCGAATTGATCCAGCTTCTTCGCGAAAAGGATTCCGCCCAGATTCGTGATCGTCCACCCGCCGCCGTCGCGCTTGATCAGCTTTTCGCTCTCGAAGCGCTCAAGCACACCGGCCCGGTTCACCGGATAGGGCAGATGCAGCAGGTCGAAGTAACTCTGCGTGTCCAGCAGTTGCACCACCTTGTCGTCGTCACAATCACTCATCGCCGCCTGCGAAAGCCAATCCGGCTGCCCCTCGGCGAAGATCCCGCGCAAGCGGTCCTCGCTCATCGGCACCAATTCCTCGCCCGCCCGCATCAGATACGCCCCCTCGAAATCGTAAACCGTGCCCAGCGGCCGTCCGGGAATCTGAAACACCAGCACCCGCCCGTCGGGATGCTGCACTTCCTCGATTTCCACCCGGAATCCCAAGCTGTGAAACATCTTCGCCGCCATTTCCACCGGGTCATGGAAAGCCGCAGTCCCCACGACCCTGCGCGGCGGTTGATCCTCGATCCCCAGCAACAAATGCCCGCCACCCTCATTCGCCAGCGCCACGCAATATTTGTACAGCTTGCGGTTGTCGAACTGCGTCTTCGCTTCCTTGAATTCCAAGCGCTGATGCTCCGAACGCGCCGCCCGCCATGTGTCAATCTGTTGGATCGTGGTCGCCATAATCAGTTCGCAATGGGGTTGATGGATTTCTTCATGCGACGCACCGCCTCCGCCAAACTCCTCATTTCATCACTTCGACGTTCCATGTTTAGCGTTCGATGGTCAATGTTCACCCGGGCCGTGTCCCGGAACCACTGGATGGCGAGCTGTTCGAGTTGGTCTTCGGTTATCATCTTGAATCAAATGTTAATCCGCGAAGCCGACCCCATTGACTGCGGATTCCGGCAGCTTCAATCTCCGCTTTTGGATTCATCTGCGTTTGCAGCTCGCGCACGCTCAGCTTCTTTCGCTAGGGCATCACTCAATTTTACAGATCTTTCGCGTGGCTCGCCGAGTCCCGCCACAAATGCACCACGGACTCCCTTGTCATTAATTTCGGCAGTGACTTGAAGATCAGGGGCAATGTCTGTTCCGTTTTTGTGGGCTTCATGAAACTTAGCCAGCAACTCGGATATCTCCTCTTCCGTTATCTGCATTTTTGCCCGAAAAGACGTATCCCCTAACGCGAGCACGATTTCCCACTCCCCGGGCTTTCTGGTCGAAAGCTCTTCCACGATATATGGAAAATCGACGTAGTAGCTGGTCACCTTGCTACGGGTCGCTTTCACAAGGGCCTTCTTGACCTCATCCTTTTTCATAGGATTTGCGGCACCTGGCAAAATAATCTGATCGTCTTTAGCCATGGTATCCACCAAGGTCCGAACTGGTTGTTGGAGGTCACGGGTATTTTGCGAGATTGCCGCCACCGCCTTTACCAGTTCCACACGTTCTTTCGAGCGAGCTTCTTCGATACCCTTCTCTTCGAGCTTTTCAATAATATCAGGGCCCATTGTCAGCCCAAAAATTCCAAGGATGGTGACGAGCACCAAAATCTGAGTTGCTGGTTTCATTTTTCGAAATTCTGAAAGTATGCCCTTGGCGTATTCGAGGAAGGCCTCCATTGAGCCCTCTTCAATCCGTAAAGCAACGACTCCATGCTTGGACGGCGGAAGTTCAATGCCAACTTTAGCAAGCTCTTGGTAAAGCCGTTTATCCAAATCAAGCAGAAATCTCGCAACCGGCTTGTCTACCACCCCTCCCCATTTCTCTCCCTTTAGTTTTATCCTTAAATCCAGTGCATTGAGATCCAATTCAAAGTTGTCGGGATCGATCAGATACTGGTCGATCATTTTATGCACAGAGCTCGTTAGCAGTTCTTTTTCTTGTGGGGTCATATCCTTTTGATGAAAATGTTGTTGTGACTACGGCCATTATTCGCGAAAGATCACAGTGTCATAAAGACCGTAGTGCGTCAGCCCTTCATGACTCTCAAGACCCGTATAGCGCAGTGAAGCATCCTCATATCGCCGGAAGGCAAACACGGCTTGATTCATCTGCTCGGTATTGAAGACCTTGAGTTCTACGAGTAGATCGAAATCCTTCACCGTCAGACCGGTCACTGTCTCGAAAAGGCCGGTTTCAATCTTAGTGATCACATCCTTCAGGGTGTTCTCACGGAAATCAGTGAGATACATAAAAGCTGGGATGC
>JANMYL010000132.1:0-5848 GCA_031382045.1 Akkermansiaceae bacterium
GGAGAACACTTAGCCGAATCAGGGTGTTCGCGCCATCACGAATTTTTGAAACGCAGCCCACCGCAAGCGGCAAGTCATAAATTTGGTGGTTTCGGCCGCGCTGCTCAACCTTTGCCGTCGACGGAATGCTTAGCGGTGCGAACCAATGGTCTTCGAAGAGTAAAGAGAAATTTTGTAATGTTAGTTTTTATGAATTAGATTTTGACTTCCAATGCCAAATTAAAAGTCCTGTGACAATCACTCCAATTATCCCAATAAATGTAACTTTCCCACTTTTGCTGACTTTTAGTGTAATTGATTCAATCGCAGAAGTATCAGGAGGTTTTGCATTAGGCTTTCTCATTACTGTCGATGTAGCTTCTGAAGCTTTTTTATCAGGTTGCTGTTTATAAGCAGTTGGAGTTGCACTGAGGGATTTCTCGTCTTTCCCAATGCTATCAATTGCCACTTGACCAGAAATCACTCCATCCAAAAAATCTTTCATGCCTTTGTCATCTGCGAAAATCAAACTAGCTTGATACGCCAAGTCTTTTAGTGAATTATTGGGTGGATTCTCAATCCACATTTCTCGAAGATGTTTTTCGGCAGGAAATAACCCCCATTTTAATTGCTGCTTGCTAATTTCCCCACTTTTTACCAAGCGACATGTCATCATCAAAAAATCAGCATAGTCTTTACGAGATAGAATCTCTGCTGCTTTGAAGAAAATTGCTTTTGTGTTGTCACTCGGAGCAACCGTTTCGATGGAATTCAAATCTTCCGCCCATGTTTGCTTGAAATTTTGCTGAAGCAGATTGAAGCTTTCTATTTTTTTTGCCATGGATGACGAACGCCTTTCAACTATTGCGCCAAGATATCTGGCACGTTCTGGAAGTGCATTTTCTGTTTTCGATAGTAATTCAAAAGTGTCTGAACCGATACAATCCGTTTTAATGACTATTAATCCGATCATTATTAAGATAAATTTTTTTTTCATATTTTATGGATTATGATTTCTATAACGTGAGCTGCCATCCCAAAATTCATTGTAGTCTTTATTTACCGTTCCTGAAATACCTGCACCGATACCTTCGCCATCGTAATCGATAATCGCACAATGCCCGGCATCACTGGGATTCGGGTGGGCTATTACCCATCCTGGCTGAGGGTTCTCTGCGATTGGGAGAATTGGCCAGCTTTGAATATAATTCGGATTACCTGGAAAAATACTGGTATCTTCTATTCCTGCCCACTCATTTGCCAACGGTGGATACTCATTAAAGAAACCATTAATTTTCGGAACAAATGCACCAGCAGCTGTAGCTCGATGCGCAACAAATATATTACAACGAATAATAGAGTTGCCACTGTTCGGATATTCGGGAAATCCATATTGTGCCGGTAACACAAATTGCATCGAATATACCTCACTTCCATAGAAAGTTTGTGCTTCTCTACAGATATTAATTTGTATTTGCTTGTCACAAATTCCAATCCGATCTGGATCACCTTTTTTTCCAGGTCCGTAAGCAAAACCCCCAGTTTTTTCGTCTTTTTTGCGGGTGTATAAATATTCTGCACTTCCGTCTATAAACTCTGCTTTGATTTGGTAAATCCCACCAAGGGCCATGCTTTGTTCAAATTTAGTCCCTCGACCATTAACTCCAAAATAAGTCCAAGGCCCATAAGTCGCGTTTGCTTGCAGTTCGCGATGGAGCCAATAGATCTTACTCTCTAATAGTTTTTCAGTGTCGAATAGGGCTGGGGAAAGCGCAAATTCTAAAACATCTCCCGTTTTCGCTAAAACTCCGTTTTCGGGAACGGACTCACCTTTTTTTCTGATCGTTACCTCCACCGGGATAATGTTCACCTTCTTATTCACAACGCGATTGGTGCCATGGGAGTGCGTGTGCGGGGCTAGCACTGCGCTGCTGTTGTCAACTATCCAATGGTCGGCGATGGTGAAGGAAGGCGCGTTTTTTCCTGCTATGCTGGCTTCCCAACAATACCATGGCACTTTTTCTCCGGGCCTAGTGCGGATGTAGCGGAGGCTCAATTCGTAGGCGTTGCCGCGTAGGAGTGGCAATACTTGATCGGCGGCGACGTTGTGAGAAGTCATGCGGAGCCGTCGCGTGCGGGTGTCGTTAGGACCCTTGCCTTTGAGGGTGGCTTCCCAAGCGGTGTAGTCTCCATTGATGCGAAAAGGAACCGGCTCGGGCGGGTCTGTGGGTGCATTGCCGCTGTCTGCGGCATTGCCGGGATCGCTCCCTTGGGCGATTTCTTGGGCATCGCTTTTTCCGTCGCCGTCGCTGTTTGCATTGCGAGGGTTGGAGCTGTTGAGATACTCCGTGAATGTGGTGAGTGTGTCGGAATCTGGATCACTCAAATCGTCGCGAGGGCCTGTAGGTCCCGAACTGTAGGCGTTGAGGGGATTGAAGTTGTTGGAAATTTCAAAGCCGTCTGAAAGATTGTCGTCATCGGTGTCGGGCTTGGTCAGGCTGGTGCCGGCTGTTTGTTCAGCGAGGTCGTTTAGCTCATCCTGATCGAAGTCCAACACGGCGCTGCTATGCAGGAAGGGCGATCGCGCATAGCCTGTCTGAGTGGGCTGTGGTGGGTTGGGATTGGTGGGGTCGGGGTGAATGATGACGGAGCTCGAGTAGTCTGAGTAGCGGGTGGAGGTTTCGGTGATGTCCCATAGGCCGTCGCGGTCGACGTCTTGTCGGCAGAGCGCGGTAATTTCTGCATCTGTTAAGAGTTTGGAATGGACGCGTAAGCGGTCGATGAGCGCATCCGGGAAATTAGAGGGTGTGTAGCCTGGATAGAGAGCACCAAGGGTAAGTGTAGTATCAGAATCATAGGCTACCGGGTATTCTATAAGTGCTCCCTGAATGACTAATTTCCCATCAAGGTAGAGTTTTTGGCCGTTGCTGGTAGTGGAACGGGTGGCTGCAAAGTGGTGCCACTGGCCATCGTCGGTTGTTCCGGAAGGACGGATAAAGTAATGGCCACTGAATTCGCTAGCCAAATTTCCATTGATATTTGGATATTGGTTGTAATATGGATATTGTCTATAGCCACCGATAAACCACTGCTCACCCGCCACCGTGTTGCGGAGATAGAGTATCGAGCCTTGGGAGGCCTGCACATATTGGGGAGGTGGGCCGATGCCGACCTGGTCGTAGAGTGCGTAAATCATCCGGGGTACTCCATTCGATGTTTTGATGGAGTCCTTGGCCAGCTTGAACCAGCCACTAATGGTATAGGTGGACTGTCCTTGGACCGTGGCAGTAGGAATGGTGATATAGCCGGCGCCGATACGCGCCGCTTTTGAAGGCATACCTAGCAGCTGAGGGCCGGGACCGGAGGAAGTGGCGTGGCGGTTGTTCCCGGAACGGTCTGGGAAATTAATAGCCGATCCCACGACTTGCTGTGATTCGAAGTCCCAGAAACCAAGCAGATCGGTGGTGCTGCCTGCGGGAGGATTGGTTCCATCTGGGTCCGCGAGAGTCGCGCTAACGAGGGGAAACGGATCGAGATTGTCGGCGATGCCATCGAAGTCGGTATCGATGTTGTTGCTATTGGTGCCGAGTATGGATTCCTCGTAGTTAGATAGAGTGTCACCATCGCTATCTATATCTCCGACTGCGACGCGCCAGAAGAGTTTGTCGGGGATGCTTCCATTTTCTTGGGTGAGTGGGATGCCGTATTGAGTGTTGTTGCCGTTGCCGATGTAGGGCGCTTCGACGGGCTGCCAGCTTCCTTCTGAGAGATCGGGGGAGTAGTGCAGGGTGTATTGTTTGCCGGCAAGCGTGGGCCAGGTGAGGGTGATGGCCTCAGGGGTGAAAATTACGGGATTGCCATTTGTTCCGGGGATGTAGGTGGCGGGGATGTGAACGATGTTAGGGCGGATGAAGCCGTTGGGTGGATTGGGATTGAAGGGATTGGTGCCAGCGGCGGCTTCTTGCATGTTAGTCCAGCCGTCGCTGTCGGGATCGGCCTGGGGATTTAGGTTGGTTAGGAGGTTGCCGTTGTTGTATTGTTTTTCCCAAATGTCGCTGAGTGTGTTGTTGTTAGTATCTACAATGGCGGGGGCTGGAAGAGATGCTAGAATCCAGAAACCAGAGACAAGAAAGAGAAAAGAAGAGGCTCTGGTCAGGCTTGGTGAGGAACTCATCGTGTAGCTCCTTTCTTCGGGGCGGATTGAGCGGCAGGTATTTCGGTGCGCCAGTAGTTGAGGACGATGTCTTTGGGTTTGGGCGGGTTGGCTTTGAGTTCGGCTTCGTACAGGATGCGGGCGCGTTCGCGGCCTCGGTAGGCTTTTTCCAGACGGGCGTGCTCGTTGTTATAGAGATCGTGGAGGCACTGGATGGAGGCGAGTGTTTGCTTACTGGGATTTCCCGAGGAGATGTGAAAAGTTGCTTTTTCTAGGGGGAAATCAGGGATTGGTGGGCTTTCCGGGCCAAGTTCGTTTTGAAGGGCGATCCGGGTTTCTATTTCGGAAAAGCTCCACATGAGGAACAAGTTACGGGTACCGCCATCGGGGCCGATGAAGATTCCAATGCCAGAAAGAAGCGCAAAATCGGCGGATGACCAAAAGACAATGCATTCGCCGTGGCCCTGCGGCCACATGCGAACAAGGGACAATGGAGCTGAATCTTTGGGGCGGAATACGCTGGCTCCCACGCAGAGGAATTCGTCGGTAGGATGTTCTTCGCGGGCTTGGGCGATGCGTTCTTGGATGGCGGGGTCGGTGATCTCGAGCGGTGCAGCAATCTGGGGCGGCGGTGGGAGCTGGATGGGGGTGATTTTCCGAACGGTGATCTGGCGTCCGCCTTGTTGGTGAATCTTGGTGTGGAGAACGTCTTTTGCCGGGACGATAAATTTGGGTTTCGGCGGTTCGGGAGGTGGCGGGGTGCCGTCTGGAATCTCGCCGAGGATGCGAGCGGTGGTCGCAGCAGGCAGCTTGTCCTTTGCGTGGACGGGCACCGTGGCCACCAGAGTGGCGAGAAGAATGAAGGGAATTGGGATTCGTTTCATTGGGAAGGTCGGTTTGCAGTCGTCCTTCCTGGTGGACGGGGAGTTAAGAGAGTCGTACAAAGTCGACCGCAACGGCCTTTAGCCCCTCGGAGAGAAGGCTTGGACATGCGCCGCCGCCTCCCCGGCCTTTGGGTCGGTTTGGCGGCAATGTTTGCGGTCATTGCCTACCGCTTTGTACGAGGACTCTTAACTCCTCATTCGCCGGAGCAAACGTTTCCACTTACGTCGCCAACAGGCATGAGTGGCAAGAACTAAATTTATCATCGGATTAGCGTCGCAGAGTCCGTGCTCTCTGGAATTGCCAAGCGTTCATCGAGCGCCTATTTCTCCCTCCCGTGGAACCTATCACATTCTGCCCCATCTACATGGAACGCGTCTGGGGCGGCCGCGAATTTGAACGCGCCTATCAACGCACTCTGCCCGATTCCCAGAAAACCTTCGGGGAATCATGGGAAATCGTGGATCGCGCACAAGAGCAGTCGCTGGTGGATCATGGCCAGTGGACCGGCAGCTCACTCCATGAGCTGTGGACGAATCACCGCGAGCAAATTTTCGGCAGTGGCTTTCTCGACCACCCACGCTTCCCCATTCTGATCAAGGTGCTCGACGCCCGCGACCGGCTCTCCATCCAAGTTCATCCGCCCGCCCGTCTTGCTGCCGCGCTTGGTGGCGAGCCAAAGAGCGAAATGTGGTTTATCGCCCAATGCGATCTGGGCGCTAAACTTTACGTTGGTCTTAAAAATGGCGTCACGCGCGCCGACTTCGAGCAAGCTATCGCGGACGGAACTGTCGCGGAGGGCATTCACGCTATCACGCCCGCCCCCGGCGACTC
>JANMYL010000138.1:0-10187 GCA_031382045.1 Akkermansiaceae bacterium
TTTCGTGCTGTCGGTGAAAGAAGAGATGATCAGTTCATCTGCAACGGTGTAGAATGCGGCCAGATTGAGCGATGTGGTTTCGGTTTGCTGCCGGGTGCCAATTTCATAGGTGATGAATTTCTCAGGATTGACATCTGGATCACCAACGACGGGAGCTCCGGATTTAGCTGACAAATTTCCAGTGAGGTCTTCTAAGTTTGGTGCCCGGAAGGCTTGGGAAATACCGCCATAAATACTCCAACAATCATTCAGGGAATAGATGCCACGCAGCGAGCTGACGACGTCGTCCCACTCACGACTCTCATCGCGGCCACCCGCAAAACGTCCGAGAGAGGCTTCTGCGTAAGTGTAGCGGACACCAGCGGTCAATTCAAACCGATCGATCGGTTTGAAAATGTATTGGCTGTATATACCGAAAAGATCGTAGTCCGAGTCATCAGCGACAGGTAAAACCTCCGCACGAGCACCGCCCAATGCGTTGGAAGTGTAACCAGAAGAATTGACATCGTCATGATAGAAATCAAAGCCATAGACTAGCGCACCGGGCCCGATCTGTGATTCCAAGACGAGATCTACGCCAGTGGTTTCGACGTGAATGGAGGAGCCGCGGAGCACTCTGGAATTGGAGAGAGCGCTGTCTGGAAAGCGATTTTGAAATTCAGAATCATCAGTTACTTGGTATGAAAGTGTGGCGCTCCAGCGTTTGACCGGGACGTTTGCTTCCGAATTTTCCCCGGCGTAGCGGAGATAACTCATTGAGCGCTCTTGGTCGTAAGTGTTTTCCGACCATTTCCCGGGAGCTGCCACATGGCTGCCATCAATCCAGCCTGGGTTGTCTAAGGTGCGGTGCCAGCGGGAAATGTCGTCTTGGTTCACGTAATTGGAAGCAAAAGTGATGGTGGAGTCTGGTGAAACCGCCCAGTCGAAGCGCAAATCGTAATCCTGCTCCGGGTAACCGGTATTTTTCATACGACCCACGTCTGAGTCCTCGATGTCGCCGTAATCTTTGGCGGAGAGGCCGAGTAAAACTCCGAATTTCCCACCCACGCCGGTCTCTGTTTCCAGTCGCCCGATGTGACTGCCTTCGCCGTTGGCACGGAATTCATAAAAAGCAGAGCCGTCGACGTATGCTTGCCCAGCAGTTTCACCCCGGAAGCTGGAAGATTTTGTGAAACTATTGACCGTGCCACCGACGGCATCTGAGCCGTAAAGCACGGACCCTTGGCTTTTAATGAGTTCGATGTGATCGATCGCGAGCGGATCGACGGTGTTCCAATATTGGGTAGGCCCGCCGCGGAAGGTGGAGTTGTTGACACGCACGCCATCGACTAGCAGCAAATTTTGCCGCCCGGTGAAGCCACGGATGATGGGAGAGCCATGGCCGTGGGCGGTTTTTTGCACCATCACACCCGGGATGTATCGCATGGCATCGGGCAGGGTCCGCGGCGCTTGGTCCCGGAGAAAAACGGAATCGAGAGCGGCCGTGGTGTAAGGTGCGGTGCTTTCCGTCTTCTCCGAGCGCGTGGCGGTCACAAGAAGCGGATCCAGAAGACCTTGGGCGAGCAGCGGGGAAATCCCCGTAAATAGCAGAATGGTGGTTTTTTTAAACATCTAGGACGGGAGAACGCACTAAGCACCTGGGTTCTTAGAAGAAATTTACCGCGGCTCAAAAATTTTAGGCTGGCGGCTTGGGTCGCGCCGGAATCCGTCAAGCAAGCGGAACTCGCCGTCCGTGACCGGATACGGCCCGGCAAATTCTAAAGTGTGCTTGATTCCTTGACGGAGTCGGCAGGCGTAAGCGTGGCGCTCTCTCAGGTAGTAGAGGATGAAATAATGCCGCTCACGGGTGCCTGTTTCTGCCAGGAAATCTGGGGACCCCCGCTTCGCCACGAAGACGGCCAAGTCTGGATAGCCCCGTGCTTCCATCACCAGCCGTTGATATCCAAACGACGGCGGCTCCTTCCTCACCAGCATGATTTGGTCCTTGGCCGCTGCCGACATGCCGCTTGCCCACAAGCGATCCTGGAGCGGTCCGCAGGATGTCGTGAACAGTCCAGCGACTGTCAGGCAGAGGGCTCTTGGGCTCCAAATTATATCAAATTGTTTCATCACAGTTCACTCCGAGGCGCGATTTCGGTTGCGATCTTTTTCAATCACTCCACCGATGAAGCGGGTGTTTGGCCGGTTGCCCTCGGAATCAATGAAGAACGCGGTCTCCATAGGGACCAAGAATTCAACTGAAGAATTAATCCCTACCAGTCGGCCATAAGCATCTACCACTGGTCCGCCGCTGTCGCCAGGCTGTAGCGGAATATCGATCTTAAATTTCCGGTTGCGGGTGAAGAAGGTTTGTGGTGCGAGCGAGGTGCCTAGTTTGCCCTCGCCAGATTTAAAGCCTGTCGAAATCCCACCATGAATCACCAGATTTCCCGCAGGCAGCCAGCGTTCCGGCGGTGTCCATTGATAGAAATACGGCGTCTTCACTGGGATGTGCAGCAACGCCAAGTCGGCCGCCTCTGAGCGCCACACCACCCGTGCCTTCTTGGGCACTAGGCGGCCGCCTTGGCCATAAATAAGGAACACGTTTTTCCCTTCTCTCCCTGCGAGCACATGGTCCGCGGTGAGGAAATATCCATCCGTTGCGATAGGAGCCGCCGAGCCGCCATCCGCATCGCCGGGTGTTTGGGAAGTCACAAAACCCCGGTTCACCCAGCGGTCGAGATTTTCCCGCTCTGTCACCACCACTGCGCTCACCCGCTCCGCCACGATCTGCCGCGTCATCCGGCCCGGCGCAACTGTGTCCGGGGGAGGCGAAACCGCACACGACTGCATCCACCCACTCGCCAGCAACAGCCCGAGCCACTTAACAAAGGTTTCCATCGGGACCGATAGAAACACACTCCACCCCATTCGTCACACTCGTTTTCAAATATCCCCCAGCAATCGCACGATCGCTCTGCGGAAGGGCGAAGGCATCGCCAGCGCTAGCACATCATCTGCATCCTGCCAGATTTCATCTGCTGCAGGCTTGAAATTCTTTCTCAGCGTGGCCCCGTCGTGCACCCTCAATGTCACCCGGTAGCGGGTGATCGAGTAGCGATGTTCGTCGAGCACTGGCAGCTTGGAAACTTCCGTGGGATCGCGCGTCGGCAGCTTCCACAAACCCTCGCGCCGCTTGCCGGCCTCACGGTGCAGCAGCACGCGCCCCGTTAAGTCTCGCAGCCACAGCGCATGCTCATCCACTGCGGTGATCACCGTTTTTTGTTGCTTCACTGGCAGCGATTCCGGCTCGCGCGTCTTGCAAAACCCTGCCACTGGACAGCTCAGACAATCCGGCACACCCGGCCGGCAAATCCGCTGCCCCAGCTCCATCAATGCCGAGTTGTAAATCCGCGACCGCAGCGGGTCTGCCAGCGCCTCCGCCCATTCCCATAGCTGTTTCTGGCCCGCCGTGTCATCCACTGGTGCGGAAAAGTCCATCACCCGCGAGAGCACGCGTGCCACGTTGCCATCCAGCACCGCCGCCGGGAAATCATGCGCAAATGCCCGCAAGGCCCCCGCCGTGTAGCGCCCTACCCCCGGTAGTTTCATCAGCGCCTCTAATTCCACCGGGAACTCCCCGCCGTGCTCCGCTATTACAGCCCGCGCTGTTTCCCGAAGCATTCTAACACGCCTGTAGTATCCCAGCCCCTCCCACGCCTTCAGCAAGCGCTCGTCCTCCGCGATTGCTAGTGCCTCCACATCTGGGAACACCTCCAGAAACCGGGTGTAAAATCCCCGGCCTAGCACCGTCACGATTTGCGTCTGTTGGAGCATCACCTCGGAAATTAAAATCGCATACGGCTCGCGCGTCCGCCGCCACGGATAGTCCCGCCCATTTCCCGAAAACCACTCCGCTAGAGCCTCGCGAAACGCCTTCCGCCCCTTCAATGCATCGCTCTTCAACCGGGGTTTCAACATCGCGCCGCAGAATCACCTCTCACGCCGCACACGCAACCGAGAAATCTCTGGGTCGTCCAAGATTTCAGTTCAAAATTCAAAATTTGTCCTACAAAAAACGACGTTACTCTCAAGATCGAGCACGGCTTTTAGCACGATTAATCCGAGGAAATAGTTTATCTTAACGAGGAAAGTAGGGACCACTGATTGTAATGATTTTGAAGACGTCTGTGCAAAGCTCTTACTCATCCAAGAGGTGAGGGTAAATTCCGCCATTTGATTCTTATGACTCTCTTAAAATCAGTAAAATCTGGCAGAATTTGATTCTACGCCTCAAAACCGATAGCCTCACCGTGGAGCAATGATTTCATGCTATCTCTCAGTTCCAAGTGAACAGAGAGCGGGGAATATTTCCCCTTGGGTGGTGCATTCAAGCTAGCGACGACTGGCTGTGGCTTGGCGATTTGGAGCTTTCCTCGCCGCGGCGATCTGCACGATCAGGCGGTGGAGCACGAGGCGATGGTCAAGCCCGGTGGTGACGAGTGCTTGGTCGGCTTTGAGGGTGGCTTCCATGAGGTGCTGGAGGCCGGTGAGATCGAAATTTTTGGAGTTTTCCGCAGCAAGGAAGATCGGGAAAACATTCACGCCGGAGCCGTCTTTTTTCTGTGGGAGCCAGGCGCGGTCGGCTTCGGGCAGGCGGTTGAGGCCGCCAGAAAAGGCGCTGTAATTGCCAGTCGGGACTTTGAATTTCTCGATGATCAGCTTGGCCATGAATAAGTTCCGCACCACGCCGATGATCGAGGCGCGCATGATGCCGATGGCGGATTCGTCAGCTTCGAGCTGTTGGTCGATGAGCTGAATGGCGCGGGCCGCGTTGCCGAGCTGGATGGCCTTGCCGATTTCGAAAACCACCGCCGCACGGCTGAGCGGGACGAGCACGCGGACGTCGTCCTCGGTGACTTCACGACGCTCCAAACCGAGGTAAAGGTCGAGTTTTTCCAGCTCGTTGCCGATCTGCTGGGATTGCTCGCCGGCGAGCATGACGAAGAGAGCCATCGCATCGTGGTGGAAGGTGAGTCCGAGCTCACGGGCGCGCTTGGTGACGAGCGAGGCGACTTGGTCCTGCCAGTCGTCGCGACTGGTGTCGATGCGGTCGTGGACTTGGACGTCTGCAGATTTTTCGATGAATTTCCAGAAGCCGCGGCGCTTGTCCACACCTTGAGCAGTGAGCAAGAATTTCACGCCATCCGGGATGCCGCGTTCTAGGGTGGCGCGGAGGCTTTCGACCCCAAGCTCCGTGCGCTGCGAGCGGCCGGTGACGTTGTCGGCGAGGAAATTCGCGTTGCGCAGCCAGACGACTTTGTCGCCGCCGAACATTGGAATGGTGAGCAGGGCTTGGACGGTGGAGGAGCAGATTCCGAAGGCTGACTCGGAGTTGTCCGCGATGCCGTCTATGGTTTCGTGGGTGAACCCATCGTCCAGGCCGCCGGTAAGCTGGTTGTGGAGCAAGAGCGCTTTCTCGCGGACGAGGCCCTCGTCGCTGCCGACGACGGCGAAAAAATTTCCGGATTTCTTGGGAGCTGTCTTCGATTTCGCGGCCACGGGAATTTCCTAAAGAAATGCGACTGACGGTGCAAGCGCGGGAGTGGGTCTAAAGTTTCTAGGGTTCTCCCAGCCGCTCGATTTTCTTCCTCTCCCGTGCCTCGCGGAAGAAGCTCTGGAGCAAATACAGGCATTCTTCGCCGAGCACGCCGGAGGTGACATCGCAGCGGTGGTTGAGCGGGGGATTGGCTTCCAGCAGATTGATCCAGCCGCCGGCAGCTCCTGCTTTCGTGTCCGGGCAGCCGAAAACAACACGCTCTGGTCGGCAATGGACGATGGCCCCGGCGCACATCGGGCAGGGTTCTTTGGTGACATAAAGTGTACATTTTTCCAGTCGCCAGTCACCAAGCGCTTCTTGCGCGGCGCTCAGAGCGAGCATTTCTGCGTGGGCGGTGGCGTCTTTGAGGGTTTCCACTTGGTTCCAAGCGCGGGCAATGACGCGGCCCTCACGCACGACTACAGCGCCGACCGGGACTTCCTGGGCGGCATAGGCCTTGCGGGCCTCGCGCAACGCTTGTCCCATGAAATAAATGTCGCTGTGCAAATCAATGATCGGGGCTTCGTTATCCACGGCCGAGGGGTAGCGAATGCCGTCCTGTGATGCACGCGGATTTCATCCGAACCGTGCAAGCCGCCGAAATCACCCGCCGAATCAAAGCGCGCCGAAGCGCTCCACGAGCGTTTGCTTCCGAAAGGCAAAAATTGTTTTCAGCTTTTCCCGGACAAAGACAGCGTGCGCTATGGCTCCGAAGGGACCACAGCCGATGCTGTAATGCACCAAATCCCGCATCAGCACGCCGCCCGGAATTTCCTCGAAGCTGTGACGGTGATGCCAGAATCGATACGGGCCGAACCGCTGCTCATCGACGAAAGATTTCCCCTCGTCCACCGCTTTGATCTCCGTGACCCACGGCACCCAGATGCCGGGTAGAATCTTCACTTTGTAGGTGATAATCTGCCCTTCATACATTTTTTCGCCCGGCAGACTGACTATTTTAAAGCCAAGAGCATCTGGGGTAATTTCGTCGAGATTCCGGGGCGAGGAGAAGAATTCCCAAGCGGCGGCTAGGGTGATGGGCAGGCGCTGTTCCTGTTCGAGCATGTGAAGAGTCATAGTCTTCGGATGTTCACTCAGGTGGGTGACCGCGCAAGTGGGGATTTTTGTAAGTTCCTTGTGCCGGGCGGGGGAAGTGGCTAATTCATCCGCCATGGATTTTGAAACATTGAGCGCGTGGGCGGATGAAGAGCTGAAGGCATTGGTGAAAATCTTGCCGAAGGACATTCAAGACGCGGCGGGAAAAGTCGCCATCGCCTTTGAGGAAAAACCCGGGCAGGGCACATACGATGACCAGCTTGATGGCGACGAGCTCGGGCTTTTCGAAGGCCCGTGCGCTCTCGACGATGCTGGCCCGGAGGAGCTTCCGCGCATCCGGCTTTTCCTCGCAAATCTATGGGAATGGACCGGCGAGGAGGAACACGATTACCGCGACGAGGTGGGCACCACCTTCCTTCACGAGCTAGGTCACTATCTTGGATGGGACGAGGACGAAGTCGCGCAGCGCGGACTGGAATAAGGAAATTGTTCCATACAATGCCATCTCATAATCCATTCCTGGTCTTCGCTGAGGTCGGCTCGCACGTGCCACGCCGAGGCGTTTACCCACTTGCCAAAGCCTTTTGTCTCTTCGGCTGGATTTTTTGACCGATCCCGAGATTGAGGAATATTTCACGCGTGGCGGTGGATTGATTCAGCGTGTAGAAATGGATTCCTTTTACCCGCTGATCCAGCAGATCTGCACATTGCTCAGTGGCATAGTGGATGCCGATTCGGCGGACGCATGAATCTTCACCGCTTGCTCGCTGCAGTGCCTTGATCAACCGTGCCGGAAACCGTGCGCCACCTGCCAGTTCCGCCATCCGGTGCATACCACTCAGATTTGTAACAGGCATGATTCCCGCAAGGATTGGCACGTCAATTCGGCTCAACACACATCGATCCCGGAAGTCATAGAAATCGTGATTGTTAAAAAATAATTGAGTGCAGATATAGTCCGCACCCGCATCGACCTTGGCCTTGAGATGATCCATCTCAAGCATTCTGTTGGGTGTCCCAGGGTGGCCTTCTGGAAATCCTGCGACACCGATTCCAAAGTCATGACCATGGCGGTGAGAAAATTTGCGAATGTAGGCAACAAGATCGGAAGCATAGGGGAAATCGCCGGTGCGCCGTTCGGTGAAAATCTTGGGCGAGTCTCCGCGAAGTGCTAGGATATTACTAACACCTGCTAGAGCATAGCGCTCAAGAATTTCTGAGATTTCCCGCTTGGTATGGCCTACACATGTGAGGTGGGGAATCGGAGCCAGCTTCGTTTCCCGTTTCAGCCTGACGACCAGCTCGTGCGTCGCATCGCGAGTCGATCCGCCAGCGCCGTAGGTGACGCTGACGAATGACGGTGCATGAGCTTGCAATTCAGAAATACAGTCGAACAAGGTTTCCGAGCTCTCCTTCGTTTTGGGAGGAAAGAATTCGAACGAGAATTTCGTATCTTGGCCGGTAAGTATTTCCCGAATATGCATAATTCTATGTGATGTTAGTTAATCAAGCAGGAACCGTTTCGGCAGCTTGTTCGCGGAGTTTGCGGGCGGCTTCGACCATGTGGATCAATGAGGTCCGGACTTCCTCCCAGCCACGAGTTTTTAGCCCACAATCCGGGTTGACCCATAGGTTTTCTCGGGGAATCACTGCGCTGGCTTTGTTCAGCAGGGTCTCCATTTCATGAGTCGCGGGAACTCGTGGCGAGTGGATATCATAGACGCCAGGTCCGATTTCATTGGGGTAGTTGAAATCCACAAACGCGTCGAGTAGTTCCATGTTAGACCTTGAGGTTTCGATGGTGATCACATCCGCATCCATATCCGCGATGGAACTGATCATGTCGTTGAACTCGGAGTAGCACATGTGAGTGTGAATCTGGGTGTCATCTTTCACTCCACTGGAGCAAAGACGGAACGAATCGACCGCCCAATCCAGATAGGCGGGCCAGTCGGACTTTCGCAGAGGAAGTCCTTCACGGATGGCCGGCTCATCAATTTGGATGGCCGGAATCCCCACAGCTTCGAGGCCGACAACTTCGTCACGGATCGCCAAGGCGATTTGGCGGGTCGTGATTTCTCGCGGTTGATCGTCGCGGACGAATGACCATTGCAAGATGGTGACTGGCCCGGTGAGCATCCCTTTCATAGGGCGCTTGGTTAGGCTTTGAGCGAACTCCGACCAGTAGTGGGTCATCGCATGTGGTCGGCTAACATCGCCAAAAATAACCGGCGGCTTCACGCAGCGGCTGCCATAACTCTGCACCCAACCGTTTGCCGTGAAGGTAAATCCATCGAGCTGTTCGCCAAAATATTCCACCATGTCGTTGCGCTCGAACTCACCGTGGACAGGCATGTCGATGCCGATCTCATCCTGAAACGCCACGCAACGGCGGGTTTCCTCTTTCAGAAAAGCATCGTAGTCTGCATCGCTGAGGATGCCTTTTTTCCACTTGGCGCGTGCGGAACGAACTTCCGCAGTTTGAGGGAAAGAACCGATGGTCGTGGTCGGGAAAAGTGGTAGCTGTAGCTTGGTTCGCTGAAGTTTTTGGCGCTGGATGAATGGTGACAAACGCACGCTGTCGGCAGCGGTGACGGCTGCGAGACGGGCTTTCACTGCCGGATTGTGGATGCGGGGGCTTTCGCGCCGATGCACTTGGCTCAGTTGATTTTCCCGCAGTGCAGCGACATCTGCATGGCTTGAAAGCGCATTTCGAAGGGTGGCAAGCTCGATCATTTTCTCATCTGCGAACGCGAGCCAGTCCTTGATTTCCGGGTCGAGTGTCTTTTCGCTTTCGAGTGTCACTGGCGAATGCAGCAGCGAGCAAGAGGGAGCGAGCCACAGACGATCATCGCCCACCGCAGATCGCGATTTTTCAAGAAGAGCCAAGGATACTTCTAGATCATTTTTCCAGATATTGCGGCCATCGACCACTCCCAGCGAAAGAATCTTGTCTGCCGGAAATTGGGCGAGCAGTTGATCCACCTCATCCGCTCCTCGCACTGCGTCGAAGTGCAGCGCCGCGACCGGCAAACTGAGGAAAAGTGGCAGATTTTCGCGAAGCTCGCCGAAGTAAGTGGCGACCATGAGCTTTGCCGGCTCTGCCGCTTTGCGCAGTCGCGGATAGGCTTCCACGAAGGCGTCGCGCTGGCGTTCCGTCAGATCGAGTGTGAGAACGGGCTCATCTAGCTGGATCCATTCGGCACCTTGACAGGCGAGCTTTGCGAGAATTTCCTCATAAACTGGAAGCAGCTTTTCCAGTAAATCGAAGCGATCAAACTCTGGATTTTCCGAGTCTTGCTCCTTGCCCAAGCTCAGGTAGCTGACGGGCCCGATGAGAACGGGCTTGGCATTGAAACCCAGTTTTTTTGCTTCATCGAACTCGTCGAAAATCTTTGTATCCGAGATTTTGAATTCAGTCGCCGTGTGGAATTCAGGGACGATGTAATGATAGTTGGTGTCGAACCATTTAGTCATTTCACTGGCGAAAGTGGGTGCTTTCGACGTCGCGCATTCACACCCACCTTCGTGTTCTTTTCCGGTGTTGCGCGCG
>JANMYL010000145.1:0-33081 GCA_031382045.1 Akkermansiaceae bacterium
TCAAGTTTTGGGAGATTTTGTTCTCTCAAGTTGGACACCGTGGGATTGAGCTGTAGGAAATTTATCTGATCCATCCACCTGTGCCGCTGCGACGACAGGGAAATGGGCTAGCAACTTGTGAGGGCGGCTTGAATCTCGCTGACCTCGGGGCAACTCACACTGACGAATGCTAGAAATTATGAATTCTTTATTCGGGCATGCGCTTTTTCGGAGTCACCGTCATCTTGCTGCTTTCCTGCTTTCAGGCCTCACGATTTCCATCGTTTGCAACGCCATGAAAGCCTCTGCAGGTTTTGAAACTTCGGTCCTCCGTCGTAAATGCGAATACGGATCACTTCTCCAAGCGAATCGCCGTGGAGCGACCGTGAGCGTCCAGTCCCTCGATACGAGCAAATTCCTCTACGACGGAGAGCGATTTTCGGACCGATTCCTTATCGAGTCGCACGATGCTGGTCCGGCGTTGGAACTGGTCTGCGCGGATACCGGAAAACGACTTGCCAGAGCCGCCGGTGGGCAGCGTGTGGCTGGGTCCAGCGAGAAAATCGCCGACGGCGACTGGCGAGTCATTCCCTAAATAAATTGCGCCGGCGGTGCGGATCTGGGGCAGCCAGCGATCTTCATCTGCGGTGATCAACGAGAGGTGCTCAGGGGCGAAGGTGTTGGAAATGGCCACGCCTTCCTCGAATGATTTTAAATGAAGCAGGAAAGTGCCGCGTTTGAGGACTTCCTTGATGATTTTAGTGCGTGAAAGCGTCGGAAGTTGGCGCTCGATTGCTGTGACGACCTTGCCTAGCAGAGCTTTGGAATCGGTCGCGAAGCCCACCACGCTGTCGCCGCCATGCTCGGCCTGTGCGAGGATATCTGCGGCGATGAACTTCGCGTTTCCTGTCTTGTCGGCGAGTATCAGAATTTCACTAGGGCCGGGCAGCAGGTCGATGGAGACTGCGCCGACAAGTTGGCGTTTCGCCTCGACGACAAAGCTGTTTCCGGGTCCGAAAATTCTTTCCACCGGGCGGATCGAGCGGGTTCCGAGCGCGAGCGCGGCGATGGCTTGGGCACCGCCGACCTTAATTGCTTCAGTTACGCCGGCGGCTCTTAGCGCGAAGAGCAGGGCAGGGTTCACCGCGCCGTCCGCGCCGCAGGGTGTGGCAGCAAGAATTTCACGCACGCCCGCTGCTTGGGCAAATCCAGCAGTCATCAGCGCGGTAGATACTAACGGTGCCTTACCGCCGGGGACGTAAACGCCCACACGGTCGAACGGCGTGAAGCGCTCGCCGACCGTCGCGCCCTCCGCATTTTTTGCGGACCAGTCTTTCCGTAAGCTCCGCTTCGCGAAGCTGTGAATGTTAGCCAAGCTGCGGGCCACCGCGATTTTAGTCTCTTCAGTGACGGCTTTTTCCGCTGCTTCAAACTCCGCCTCGCTGACGAAGAGCGATTTCGCGGTGAGCATCGCGCCGTCAAAGCGCTTGGTGAAGGTGAATAAGGCCTCATCGCCCTTTGTCGCGACTTCTGCGATGATTTGGGTGACCAGATCGCGGGTGCCGGGCTCGGGCAAAGCGCGGCGATTGAGGCGGCGGATAAATGGCGCGTAGCCGGAGTCAAGGTAGCTGAGAATTTTCATGCCAAGTGGAACTGAGCGAACATGAGCGCGGAGGAGCGATTCGCCAAGCCCGATCCTAGCCCCGACTCTTTAAAATACCAAGAGGGCTTCAGCCGAATAAAGAGAAAGAGTTTATTGCCACAGCACATAGACCAAAGCGTGCCGCAGTCTGGAGCTCTTCAAGCCTCGGATGGGCCATTACTCCGCAAGAAACTCTGCGGCCCGTGTTTCTGAGCGGTATTCGCCGCGGGCGCTGGGACTCATGAATCCGACGTGGCCGCCGGTCGTGGGGGATTCAAAATGGAAAAATTCACTCGCTGCAGCTTCTTCATGGGGATAACAGCGTTCTCCCAAAAACGGGTCGTTAACCGCGTTGACGAGCAGGGTCGGCACTTTGATGTGGGGGAGAAATTGGCGGCAACTGTTGCGCTCCCAATAGTCTTTCGCATCCCGGAAGCCGTGGATCGGCGCGGTGAAGCGGTCGTCAAATTCTTGGAAAGTGCGGATGCGATCAAGGCCGGTGAGATCGAGGTGGCCGGGAAACATCAGGTTTTTCGTGCGGATTTTAGACCGCATTTCTCTGAGGAAGCGGTCCATGTAAATTCGGTTGGATGTCAGCGCGAGTTGACCCGACGAGCAGGCGAGATCGCAGGGGACGGAGAAGGCGACTGCACGATGAAGCTTTGGCGAGATTTCCGCCGGGTGCTCGCCAAGGTATTTTAAAGTAAGATTTCCACCAAGACTGAAGCCGATGAGATCGACTGAATTTGCTGGATGATTCGCCAGTGCGTGAGAAATCACTGTGTGTAAATCTTCAGTCGCGCCGCTGTGATACATCCGCAGCAGGCGGTTTGGCTCGCCGCCGCAGCCGCGGAAATTCCACACGAGCACGTCCCAGCCACGCCGAATCAAGGCGGCTGCCATGCCTTGAATGTAGGCGGTTGTCAGATTGGCTTCTAAGCCGTGGGAAAGGATGGCCAGGCGCGGGCTGCCTTGTTCCGCCCATTCTAGGTCGAGGAAATCTCCGTCTGGTAATTCCAGCCGCTCGGGCCGGTTGGTGATGCGCGCCACACGCCGGAACAAGGCGGGGAAGATGGTTTGCACATGTCCTCCGGGTAGCCATGAGGGTGCGCGGTAGTTGGAATTAAGAATCAATGGCATGAATATCTATCTATGGCTTAGCGGTGAATTCTGGTCGTCGCAAGGAAGGATGAAAATAACCGTTCGCACCAAGAATTGCGCAGCTTATTTCGAGCGGAGACCGAGACTTTATGCACATCGCGGAGATAGAATATGTGTTAGTAGTCACTCGGACCACAACGTTTCTTAAGGGCACAAAATAAGGCAAAACCACACAGTAAACCATAGTCTTTAGGAATCCTTGAATGCACTGGGGTGAAGTCTTCGATTGCCGTTTCGCTTGGCGGGGGTGATGTGCGGCGGCTTGAGATACATCGGCTGTGGCGACTCGGTGAGCCATTTCTCCCGGGTTTGTGGCGGCGTGGCTTGCCATGCCTGCCAGAGGCGTTCAGAGTTCGGGAATTCAAGTCGTATCTGTGATTGAAGCTCCGGCGGCAGGGGAAAGCGTTCGGGTCTTTCAAATGAAAAAACTGCGATTCCGTCCGTAATTGCTTCCGAGACTAGGACCTTCAGCCCGCTGGCGTCGGTGAGCTCCGGCTCGGCTAGCAGCTGGGATTTCTCTATCTGTGCCGTCCAGAAACTGCCGCGGCGGGCGTCGCCAATGGCTAAACAAGGCGCGCCATCTTGCGCGGATGGCACTGCGAGTATCGACGGCACCGCTGCCGCTGGACAAGCGCAAGCGATTGCCACTCCTTGAGCGGCGGCTATTCCCACCCGCGTGCCGCTATAGCTGCCCGGACCGCTGCCTACGAGGACGAGGCTAATTTCAACTCCGTGCCGCGCGTCGAGCAGTTCTTTTAGTGGGGAAAACAGCACCGCGTTGTGGCTGCGGTCGCTGGTGAATTCGCGCTGCTCCACTTGCCCGCTCGGCCCGATAGTCGCGAGCGAGGCGCTGGGCGTGGAAGTTTCTATCACTAAGGTGAACGTGCCGGTCATGCTAAAAGCCTAAAGAGCCAGCCGCGGACCTGCCAGCCCGGTTTCAAGGAATGGGTGGATCTATTTAAAGTCATCGCTCACCACTTCGTAACGGCAATAAAAATTTTATCTCAATTTATCCAACAACAGGGGATTCCCTCATATGGCTAATTAGGCGGGGAAGGAATTGCTTACTGTATCCCCGCCATCAGCCAGCCTATGACGAATTCTTGAAAAAGAACGACAAATGGCGCGTATTTGCTGTATCGATTTTATGAATTCCAAATCTATTACTCCCCTCAATTTATTCGCGATTGCCGCCATTGTCTCCAGCTCGCTGCACGCCGATGTGAAACCCAACTCGTTGTTCACCGACGGCGCAGTCTTGCAACGCGGCCAACCGGTTCCGGTCTGGGGCACCGCGCGGGATGGTGAGAAGGTGACTGTCGAGTTTGCCAATCAGAAAGCCACCACAACCGCTGCCGCCGACGGCAAGTGGAGTGTGAGCCTGAAGCCGCTCAAAGCAGGCGGCCCCTTTTCAATGACGATCATCGGCGACAATTCTGTAACCGTGAACAACCTGCTCGTCGGCGAAGTCTGGGTCTGCTCCGGTCAATCGAATATGGAGTGGCCCTTTACCAGAACCCACAACGCCAAGGAAGAAGGCCCGAAAGCAGCATTCCCCAAGATCCGGATGTTCACGGTGGAGAGAAAACCCTCCCTCAAACCGCTGGTGGAAGCCGCCGGCACTTGGGTCGAGTGCTCGCCGGAAACAGTCGGAAATTTCTCCGCTGTCGGTTACTTTTTCGCCCGTGATCTTTACCAGAAACTCGGCATACCGGTCGGCATGATCCACACCTCGTGGGGCGGCACTCCCGCTCAATCATGGATGAGCGTGGAGGGATTTGGAGCCGATCCGGAGTTGCAAGGTTACGCCGCTACCGCGAGCCGGAAGCACGCCAATTACGATGCCGCCGCCGCTGCCTATCCGGCGCAGCTTGAAGAATTCAAGTCCAAGACCAAGGAATGGAGTGAGACCATTGGCAAGGATTATCAGGAAGCTCTCAAGTCTTGGGACGAAGCCACCGCGCAGGCGAAACAAGCCGGGCAAGCACTTCCCCAGAAGCCCGCCCCCGCCAGCCCTCAGCCCAAAGCACCGGCGGACCCTGTCGGTGGAGCCTACTTCCCGACGACTCTCTATGGCGGCATGCTCGCTCCCATCATTCCTTACGGCATCAAAGGAGCCATCTGGTATCAAGGCGAGGCGAACGCCCGGGAGGCAAAGCAGTATCGCACCCTTTTCCCCGCGATGATCGCCGACTGGCGGGCACGCTGGAAACAAGGTAATTTCCCGTTCTTCTTCGTCCAGATCGCGCCCTTCGAAGACCAACCGCCAGAAATCCGTGAGGCGCAGTTTCTCACTCTCGCGAAGGTGAAAAATACCGCCATGGCTGTGACCACCGATGTGGGAAATGCCACCGACATCCATCCGACGCAAAAGGAGCCTGTCGGCCAGCGACTGGCCCTCGCAGCTCGGGCATTGGCATACGGTGAAAAAATCGAATATTCGGGGCCACTCTATGATTCGATGACCACCAAAGGCGAAGAAATAGCCATTAAATTCAATCACATCGGCAGCGGACTCGTCGCCAAAGACGGTGAGTTGAAAGGCTTCACCATCGCTGGTGAGGATAAGAAATTCGTGCCAGCGCAGGCGAAAATTCAAGGCTCGGCCGTCATCGTTTCTGCCGAAGGCGTGGCCGCGCCGAAAGCCGTCCGCTACGGCTGGGCGAATGTGCCCGACGTCAACCTCTTCAATAAAGAAGGCCTTCCTGCCTCGCCATTCCGCACGGACGTGGATTGAAGAGAATTGCCAGTCGCCCGGTTCCGGCCTTGCCAAAGCTTCAAAAGTCCTTAGCGTCTTTCGCGAGCAGGTAATTCCTTACCTCCCATGCCCGCATCCGGCCGAGTGCCTACAGATTCACCCCATTTCTCCGGGTCGTGAAATCGGCCTGCAAGCTAGGACCACCGGAATACCTGCCTCAACGGGCGGCGGCGCAAGCCGACTTGTTCCGACACAGGTGAAGTCTCCTTCCGCAAGCTGCGGAGCTTTTCCCCGGCACCAAAAAGC
Source organism: Akkermansiaceae bacterium (assembly GCA_031382045.1). Taxonomy (GTDB): domain Bacteria; phylum Verrucomicrobiota; class Verrucomicrobiia; order Verrucomicrobiales; family Akkermansiaceae; genus Luteolibacter. Next base: position 5,787 of record JANMYL010000145.1, read on the forward strand.
CGGATTGTCGGATCGATGTCGGTCAGCACGAGGTCCTGCCAGCATTGCCGGGTTTTTAAAAAATCCGCCGCGCCAGGCCGCCTGAAACCACAACCCCACTGACACCATGTCAAACGCAACACAAGATTCCCGCAATTCGGGAGGAGACAGCCGTCGCCGCCGCTCACGCGGAGGCCAAAACCGTAATAATAACAATAACAACGAACGTCGCGAAAGCGGCGGTGGAGAGCGCGGCGAACGCGGCTCGCGCAATGATCGCAGCCATTCCCAAGGCCGGCGTGACTCGAGCAACCGCAGCGAAGAATTCCGCCCGCAAGCTTCCCGTCCGGCCCGCACCTACGCGCCGGTCAAACTGAGCCTGTGGCAAAAAATCCTCAAAGCCATCGGCCTCGGTCCAAAAACCCCGAAGCCACCTGCCCGCCCCGAGCGGAGCGAGCGCTCTGAGAGAAACGAACGCAAAGCCGAGTCCACGCCGTTTCCAAGCGGCGAACGCACCCCCAAGTCGAACACCCGCAACGCGCGCTCCGGCGAAGGCGAAGCCCGTCCGCCACGCGAACCCCGCGAGCCACGTGCTCCCCGCGAACCTCGTTCTGAAGGCGAGCGCGAGGAACGTTCACGCAGTGGCAACCGCAGCGAGCGAGGTGCTGACCGCCCTCGTGGCGGCGATCCAAAAAGCGTCGAGTCCACCCGCGTTTATGTCGGGAACTTGTCCTACGATGTATCCGAGCAAGACCTTCAAGAGCTTTTCAAAGGCATCGGCGGTGTTCGCAACATTGAGATCGTTTACAACCGCAGCACCCACCGCTCCAAGGGCTATGGCTTCGTAGAAATGCTCCGCATGGACGAAGCGATGCGTGCCGTGGAAGTCCTTCACGACCAGCCCTTCATGGGTCGGAAAATGACGGTCTCCGGGGCTAAATCCAAAGGTCAAGACGAGCGCGAAGACATGGAAGGGCGTGATGAGCGCGAGCAAACCCGCGTGGTCCTCGCCTCCGCCGCACCGGCTGCAGTCGTCGCTGCGGTCGTCGCCGAGCCCGTCATCGAGACGATAGTGGAAACTGTCGTGGAAGTGGCGGAAGAAGCGCCGGTCGTCGCCGAGGAGAATTTAGAAACCAAGTATGGTTTCGACGAGCCAAAGGAAAAGACTGAGGAAGCCTGATAGGACGATTCTGTTTCACTCAACCCCCGTCCAGCTCGCTGGACGGGGGTTTTCTGGTTTCGGGTTGAAGGTAGATTTCGCCCGTTTTCCATTCTTCGGAGATCTCGATCAGAACGCCTGTCACTAGACGAAGCAGTGAGGATTCGTTGAAGGGAAAAAGCCAACGACCCGGGGTGCGGCGCTTAGTTTGTGAGTTAAGCGTTTCACACATGCTGGAGGTGCGCAGACGCAGGAGTTGAGCGAGGTCTGAAAAAGCTGTTGAAGTTTTTGGAGTCGTTCACAAGGCAGTCATTATCCGGCAAAATCAGGAGAAGTTCATTAAGTATGACGTAGCTTTTTCACAAATAATGTTAGATTAATATGGTGGCGGGGAAGAGGCCGGGTAGAAAAAGCCTTGGAAATCGACTTCATGCCGGTCTCCAGCGAGCGATTTGTCGAGCGGACTTTCGTCCAAAAGTAAGACCGGCCGGTGCTGGACGTGGGCGGTTCGGGTGATTAAGTGTCACGCATGACCGTTCGCACTCGTTTCGCTCCTTCACCCACCGGCTATCTGCACGTCGGAGGTGCCCGCACTGCTTTGTTTAACTGGCTCTTCGCCCGCAAGCATGGCGGCGTTTTCGTGCTGCGGGTGGAGGACACCGACGAGGCGCGCAACACGGAGGAGGCACGGCAGGCGATTTTTGATGGGATGGAATGGCTGGGTCTCGACTGGGATGAAGGTCCGGAAAAGGGCGGAAAATTCGGCCCCTACTATCAAAGCCAGCGAAAGGAAATCTACGACGCATGGTTTGAAAAATTGGTAGCCGCGGGCCGTGTTTACGAGGATGGCGGCGCGTGGCGCTTCCGTTTCGAGCGTAAGCCAGTGACGATGCATGACCTTGTTTGCGGGGAGGTCACCATCGACTACCGCGATGAGTCAAACACACCGGACATGGTGGTGAAGCGCTCGGACGGCAGCTATGTTTTTCACTTCGTAAACGTGGTGGACGACTTGGAAATGGAGATCACCCACGTCATCCGCGGCGAGGACCACTTGATGAATACGCCTAAGCATTTGCAGCTGATTGAAGCCTTCGGTGGTAAGGCGCCGCAATACGCGCATATCCCACTGATTTTGAATCCAGACGGCTCGAAGATGTCAAAGCGCGACGCCGGGGCGGCAGTGGGCGACTATCCGCGGCAGGGATTTCTGTCGGCGGCTGTGGTGAATTTCATCGCGCTGCTAGGCTGGAACCCGAAGACCGAGCAGGAAATTTTCACTCTCGCGGAGTTGGCCGAGCGCTTCTCGCTGGAGAACGTCAATCGCTCGCCGGGTCGCTTTGATTTAGAGAAATGCAAGTGGGTGAATCAGCAGCATCTGCTAGGTGTGGGCGTGGAGGATTTCGCGGCGGCGGCGCGGCCGTTCGTTGAGGCAGCGGGCTTGCAGATCCCAGAAAACTACGTGGCGGTGATTGCGGCGGTGAAAGAGAAAGTCCGCTTATTCGGCGATGTGCCGGTGGCGGTGGATTTCCTGCTGAAGGAGGAATTTGAATTCGACGAAGAAGCGGTGGCGAAGGTGGCGGGAAACGCGGCAGCGGGTGGGCTTTTGAATTCGCTGGCGGCGGCGTTCGAGGCGATTCTCGAATGGTCGGCGGAGGCGGCGAAGACGGCACTGCAGGAAACGGCGACAGCGGCGGGAGCGAAGCCGGGGCAGTTAATGTTTCCGCTGCGGGTCGCGCTATCAGGCCGTGCGCACGGGCCGGATCTTGGGGATGTGTTGAATTTGTTGGGTAAAAATCGCTGCGTGCAGCGGGTGGCTGATTTTGCCGCGAAACTTTAAGATTTCTATGAAACAAGTTTATACACTGGCAGATTTGGAATCGCGCGAGCGGCTGGACGCGGGGGCTGACAAGCCGGCTCGGCTGGCAGTGATTGGGCATCCCATCGCGCATTCGGCTTCGCCGCAGATGCACCAAGCAGCGTTGGATGCAGCGGGTATTCATGCGCGTTACATCCGTCTCGACATCGAGCCGGGGCAGGTGGCCGAGGCGTTTTCGCGGATGCGATTGCTGGGATTCATCGGCTGCAATGTGACGGTGCCGCACAAGCTGGAAGCGATGGCGGATTGCGAAGTGCATCCAGATGCCCAGGCGCTGGGTGCTGTGAATACGATCCGCTTCGATGCAGATGCGAGCCGTGCTTTCAACACGGATGGGCCGGGTTTCGCACGCGCAGTGGAGGAGCATTTCAAGCGGCCGTTAGCATCGCTCAAGGTCGTCATCGCGGGTGCTGGTGGCGGTGCGGGGCAGGCGATCGCCACGCAGTGCTGCCTGCTCGGGGTGAAAAAGTTAGTGATGGTGAATCGCACGCTAGAGAAGCTCCGTCCGCGTATAGAAAGACTGCGCGTGCTGAGTCCGCAGACAGAAATCATCGCGCTGGCCTTTGAGGATCCGGCGCTGGTGGAGGAGTGTTTGAACGGTGATCTAATCGTAAATACCTCGTCGGTCGGCTTGCAAGAAGGTGATCCTTCTATTTTACCAGCGGCTTGTTTGAAGAGAGAGCACCTCGTCTATGATACAATTTATCAACCTCCCGTGACGCCGTTGTTAGCGCTGGCGAACGGCGTGGGTTGCCGGACGGCGAACGGTCTGTCGATGCTTATTGAGCAGGGGGCGCTGGCGTTTCAGCATTGGTTTCCGGGAGCGGAGGCGCTGGCGGTGATGCGGGCGGCGCTGACTCGGGAGTGAGTGACAGTTCTGTGATTTCCAGACCGGGTGCATCGTTCGAATACCAATGACAAGCGAGCACGTCATCGATTTCAAAGCTGCGTTTTTCGGCTTCTTCGATGCGGCGAATTTTCATGCGGACTTGGATGAATTCCTCGGGAGCGGCGGCCGGAAGGTTCACCCCGAAGACACGTTTTCCGGCTTTTTCTAGCTCGAACGCCGCACTCAGCAATCGGCCATTTTTGCTATCCCGCTTGATTAGGAATTCTGGCGACGGAGCTCCGGTCTCGGTGTTGGAGCCGAAGCGTGGAGCGTAAAGTAGAATACTGATGGTGTCGGCGTTTTTCCGTTCCTCGGCGAGGCGCTCGCGGGCGAGCAGGCGGAATTCACCTTGCTCAGGCCCGCTGCCTGCCAGGAAAAGTGGCCAAGGATAATCGCTGAAGCGGATGAAATGTTCCCAGTCGAGTCGCCACTCGCCGCTTTCTTCCATAAAGACGGCATTGAGTTCACGACCATCGGAGGAATTCCAGTAAGTCTCAATCGCTTGGCGGCCGGGTATGTGAAGAATGGTGTTCTTGGACAGGGTGATGTTTTGTGGGTCTATGACGATCCGCGAATTCAAGCTGGAGAAGCGCTCCATACGGGTGGCGGTGGTGATCGGAGAGAGAACGAATTGGTTTTGCTGCTCGTTTGAGCCAGCGGCTAGGAAGTTATAAAATGCCCGGCTGCACAGCGGCATGGCTTGCTCTAGCAGAATAATATCTTTTTCCGGGAGGGTGATGCTGGTGGATGCATGATGAACTAGGTTTTTTTGATCGTTCGCTTGTTCGCGCCAAATCCAGCGAGCCCCGTAGATGATGGCGAGAAAGAGCACTCCGTAACCGAGGAAAATTCGCAGCATGAGATGGCTGCGCTTCTGTTTCTTGGTCGGGTGTTTTTCCCGGCTCACGGAGTTATTCGTAGGAGTGGCCACGGCTGAGCCTGCAGGTGGCTCTATGCCAAGTGACGGATTCTGCCCGCAAGCGGTGCAAATGCGACTTTCCACCACTTCGGGGTTGGATTGGAAGAGCGAACCGCATTGCCCGCAGTGAAACCAAGAGGTGTGTTTTTCGCTCACAGGTGAAGCTTACGTTGAGACTGGGTGGATGTGAAGATCTCTCTCAGAAACCTCATGTTTCTGCGAGCCTCCGGTCCAGCGCGGCATCCAACGCCTGTTCCACGAGGCGGGCGGCGAGTGCTTCTGTGGCTACGTCGAGACGCTGGACTGCGGCTTTGAGGGGATTGGCCGCCTCTTCCGCAAGTGCGGTGCGGACGGCGGCGGCGGCGGATTCGATTTCGCCGCGCTCGTCGGCCATGGCGAGGCCTTGGCTTAGGACTGCTTCTACGGCGGGTAGCAGTTCCTCGGCTTTTATTTTCGCCTCGGTGAAGACGCGCGCGGCCATGTCGGTGAAGGCATGCTCAACGGATTCGCTAATCATCGCCTCGACTGCTGCGTCATCGACATTTATGGCGGCGCTCTTAATCTGGATCACGGTGTCTATGCCGGTGGAAACGTCGCGAGCAAGTGCTTCGAGGATGCCATTTTCATCGATTTTGAATTGCACGCCGACGCGCGCGTGACCTTTTGGCGACGGGGAAAACGGGACGTCGAAGTTGCCGAGTTCCCAGTTGTCCCTGGCCATTTCGCGCTCGCCTTGGAGCACGCGCACGCGCATCGCAGCTTGGCCGTCGGCCGCGTTGGTGAACATCTCGCCGGCTTTGCACGGGATGGTGGTGTTGCGTGGGATGAGCACGTTCATCAGGCCGCCGAAGGTTTCGACGCCGAGGCTCAGTGGCGTGACGTCCAGCAAAATCATTTGCCGCAGTGCGCCGCTCAGCACGCCGCCTTGGATCGTCGCGCCGAGGGCGATCGCCTCGTCTGGGTGCTGGGAAATGTCCGGCTCGCGGCCAAAAAGCTCAGCCACCGCGCGGCGAACGGCGGGCATCCGGGTGCTGCCACCGACGACGACCACGGCACTGAGGTCGCTCGGTTTGAGCGCAGCGTCGGCGAGTGCCTTGCGGCAAAGATGTAGGGTTTTAGCGATCCAGGGGGCGGCGAGTTTTTCCAATTCCTCGCGGGTGATTGTGATTTCCACACTCTGGCTGCCGTCGAAAAATGGCACGCAAAAAACTGCCTGCAAGTCGGTTGAAAGCGCGAGTTTTACGCGCTCGGCCTCCGCCATCAGGCGGATGCGTGCGGCGAGATTGATTTCTCCGATGCCAGACTTGTCGATCACGCGGCGGAGAATAAGCGCGTCCAAATCATCGCCGCCGAGGCGGGTGTCGCCGCAGGTGGCGAGGACTTGGAAGACTCCATCTTGAATTTCTAAAAGCGAGAGATCGAAGGTGCCGCCGCCTAGATCATAGACGGCGACGCGGGATTTTTCGCCGAGCTTGTCGAGACCGTAAGCGAGGGCTGCGGCGGTAGGTTCATTAAGGATACGGATGACTTCGAGTCCGGCAAGCTCGCCCGCACGCTTGGTGGCAGCGCGTTGGGCGTCGTGGAAATATGCAGGCACGGTGATGACGGCTTGAGTGATTTCTGCGCCCATCCGCCACTCGGCGATGCGCTTCATTTCACGGAGGATTTCTGCGCTGATTTGCTCGGGAGATTTCCCCATTATGCGTGGCAATCCATCTGCTCCGGCAGCGATTGCCAGCGGGAAATTGTCCTCCAGCTCGCTCGTCCGGCGGCCCATTAGGCGCTTGATGCTGGTGACTACGCGTTCTGGTTCGAGTGCGCGGCGGCGTAGGGCTTTCGCACCGATTTCGACCGATCCATCCGCGCCGAGCCAGACTGCGCTGGGTGTAGTCCGGCGCCCGTCCTCGTTTGCGAGCAGGATCGGAAATCCCGAGTCCACCACGCCCACGGCGGAGTTTGTAGTGCCCAAGTCGATTCCTAAGATCAAGTCGCTCATCGGCATGAGCTTCGGGTGCTGAGGGAACTCCGTCAACTTCGCCTCCGGGAATTTATACTGTCGCGCATTAAGATTATTAGAAGTTGCCACACGGGCTATGTGACGATGCCAGCCAGCCAGAGTGCGGCGTGGATTTTGAAATCGACGAGTTTTCCAGCGGCTTCTTGTGCGGCTAACCATTCCCGCAATTGAGAAAGCGGGACGTGGTGGACGAGGATGTTTTCGCCAGCCACCCCGCCGCCTTGTTGTTCGCGGACGAGACCGGTGGCATGGAAAAGATGGGTGAATTCCGACGACATACCTGCGGAAGTTGGGCTGCAAATCAGCGGAAGCATCGATCCGGCGCGGTAGCCAGTTTCCTCCAGCAACTCTCGTCCCGCAGTCTCAGCCAGCGATTCTCCTGCGTGTTCTGGTTCATCGCCCACCAATCCGGCGGGCACTTCGATGACGTGGCGTTGCATGGGAATGCGGAATTGCTCGACTAGAATAATTTCCTGCGCGGGGGTGATGGCAAGAACGCCGACGCAGGCATCCGAGTTAGGTCTGCGAACGAAGTCCCAGCGGCCAATTCGATAGAGGCCAAGCCAACGGCTTTCAAAAAGTGTTTCTGGAGTGGGCATAATGTTAGGTGGGTTTATCAATGGTGGCATCCGGGTAGCGACTGCCGCTGCTACGATTTCTAAATTTTCATCAGCTTCAAGCATCATGTCGTTTTTACCTGCATGTGTTAGCTTGGTGAAAAGTTCACCTGGAATCTCTGCGCTGATAGGCATTGTCACAGCTCCTTCTATGAACTGCAAATGAACATCGCCTTCAATGGGGTAGGTGGAGTCATGGATAAGATCGGTGGTTTCCTGAAATACAACCTCAACACCAAGGTGCTACCGGTGACCCTAAAATGCTACATCCTGCAAGTGACTATTACCGATACCAACACCGGTGAATCTCGTGTGGAAACCGTTCCGTTACAGGCTAAGTAACTGCTATACATTTCCCCTTCATTGAGGACAAGCTTTCTGGCCCGTCCTCATTTTCATTTAATAATCGAATTGAAATTTTTCTGAATGAAACGCCCCACGCAATTTCAATACTCCGCGGCTGCTATTATTGGACTCACCATGGCATCCGTGGTGTGGTTTGCCCGCACGCCTGTCCAAGTCGAAACGTCCGCTGTGCCGGCAGATCAAGCGCAGTCCACTCGCTCGGCTCACCAGTCTGCTGCTAGAAATAAGAATCCGCTCACCGGCAAGCCGCGGGTTCGCGATGCCGGCCAAACAGCTCCCGACGTCGAGGTAGTCCGGCTGATCCCCGATCAAGTATTGGCGATAGTCAACAAGGAGTCGGCCAAGTTCCCGCCGAGCTTCCGTTAGTGAGGCCTCGTGTGACGGTGAAATCTATTCCGCCATTTCAGCCGGACGGGCAGCCAGTTCCCGCCGTCCCGCCCACGATTCCGGGTCATCCGCTTTCGTCTCCCACGGGCCCGCCTCTTGTATCAGGCTTGCTGGCATGGGATGGGGATGAAAAAGCAGCAACTGTCAGATTCGGTGCCGCTCAAGCGTCTTTCATTTTTCAGGTGAGCAATGTTTCGCCGAGTCCTGTCACCATCACCAGCGTTCAGAGTTCCTGCGGTTGCACGGTTGCGAAGCTGCCCCAGATACCGTGGACGCTGATCCCCGGTGCCAAGGGCACCATCGACGTGGTGATGAATCTGGCCGGAAAAAGCGGCATCAATATCAAAAACCTTATCATCAACACTGACCGTGGCTTCAAGACCATCACGGTGCGCACGAACATACAGCCCCCTCTTCCTGCGGGAGCGATGGGACAGACAGATCGTGCGAAAAATCTCCAGATCGCCACCGCCAACCGTCAAGCCATTCTCCACGGTGAGTGCGCCGCATGCCACTCGATGCCAGCCATCAATAAGACAGGCGCGGAGCTCTATCAGGCAGCTTGCTCTATTTGCCACGAGGCCGTGCATCGCGCCGACAGCGTGCCGGATCTCAAAAAACTACAAAAGCAAACTGATGCTAACTACTGGAGGACTTGGATCACCTCCAGCGTGCAAGGCAAACTCATGCCTGCCTTTTCGATAGAGAACGGCGGCATTCTCAACCCTGTGCAAATTGATTCTCTCGTTAAATACCTCACGGAAAACATTTCCTCCGCCCCGCCGGCGAGTCTCGCTCCCACCCCATCTCGCTGATGCATCCCATGGCTACCGATGCGATTCAAGAAAAAGGATGGAGTGAAATCCACTAAGAAACATTGGCGCAGCCGCAAAAAGCAGGATAAGAACTTGCCTCGCTGATGACCCGCTACGATTTCCAAATTCCCGTCACCTTCAAGCACCGTATTGTTTTCACTCGGGACGCGTTCGCGACCGAAAATCCCACGCTAGCTGAAATTTTGAGCGAGGGCGACGGACGACGAGCGATGATTTTCGTCGAGGAAACAGTGTCAGAATTGTGGCCAAGTCTCCAAGATGAAATCCAAGCATACTTTGCCGGACTGGATTTGGATTTCCGTGGAATCTCGGTTTTGCCCGGCGGCGAATCGGCTAAAGCAGACGATCACTTGGTCCGCGAAGTTTGGGCCGCGATCCACGCGGCCCACCTCGATCGGCATTCATATGCGCTCGTGATTGGTGGTGGCGCGTTTCTCGATGCCGTAGGCTACGGCGCTGCGACTGCCCACCGCGGTGTCCGGCTGATTCGTTTTCCCACCACCACACTCTCCCAAGACGACAGCGGCGTGGGCGTGAAGTGCGCCATCAACGCCTTTGGTAAGAAAAATTGGGTAGGGGTCTTCGCCGTGCCCTACGCGGTAATCAATGATTTCCGATTTCTGCACAGCCAAGATGAGGAAACCCGCCGGGGCGGGCTCATCGAGGCCGTTAAGGTCGCGCTGGTACGTGATCGCGATTTTTTCCAATGGATTGAGACAAACCTCGCCGCTCTTGCCGCGCTGGACCCCGAGACTCTTGAGACCTGCGTCGAAAATTCCGCCTTACTCCACGCCCGTCACATCGCCACCGGTGGGGATCCGTTTGAAACCGGATCGAGCCGCCCCTTAGATTTCGGCCACTGGGCCGCACATAAGCTGGAGGCTATGACGTCTTATCAACTTTCCCACGCGCCCGCCGTCGCCGTTGGGCTTGCGCTCGACACACTTTATTCAAGCAAGGCTGGGTTGCTGGAATCCTCCGTCGCAGAGCAAGTGCTGCGAGTGCTCGAAGGCTTGCAACTCGGCATTTATCATCCAGCTCTCGATTGGCTAGATCCCGCCGGACGCCGCCGCGTGCTCGATGGCTTGGATGAATTTAGAGAGCATCTCGGCGGCCAACTAACAGTTTTGTTGCTTGCGAATGTGGGTCGCGGTATCGATGTCCATCAACTGGATGAAACATTGCTTGGCGAGTGCATTGACGAGCTCAAAAATCGCTGGGAGAGCCGCGTTTAAGCGTTTTTCATCGCACTTGCATTGTCACAGAGTCCCCGCCTAAACTTTTTCATGCGTTTGCGATTCATCCCTCAATTGTTACTATTTTCAGCCTTCATCAGCTCCCTCCCCGCAGCTGTTTCGCTGCCATCTGACAATACCTCGGCACTTCCCGCCGCCGAAGGTCCGGCTAAAGAAGCTATGGATGCCTTCCAAGCTGGCCGCCACGCTAAAGCCGTGGAATTGGCCCAGCCTCTTGCCGAACAGGGCAACATGGACGCCCTCTACCTGCTGGGCTTCGCTCATGAATCCGGTAAAGGCGCAGAGGCATCCCGCGAGAAGGCGCTAGAATATTACCGCAAGGCCGCCGCAGGAAAATACAAGGACGCTATTTACCGTCTTTCCTTCATCCTGCTCGCCTCCGAAAAGGAAGAAGAGCGCAATCAAGCCCGCGAAGCCCTCGAAGCCGCCGCCAAGGACGATCCCGCCGTGGCCGGACGCATTTTGGGCGAAGCCTATCTGCGCAGCAAACTCAGCCCGACCGCCGATGCGGACAAGGCGATCTTCTGGTGGAGTCGCGCTGCAGATGCAGGTGATATCGCCTCGATGTTGCTCATCGCACGCTTCTACGAAGGCCAGTTCGGCTTTCCGGAATTGAAGGACGCGAAAGCTGCGCTCGCCAATTATGCCAAAGCCGCAGGCTTAGGCGATGCCGGCGCCATGGCAGCTCTCGGTTCTCGTTTGCTCAGCGGCGATGAAAAAAACCGCGATGAGAAAAAAGGCCGCGAGTGGCTCAAAAAATCCATCGCGGCCAAGGAATACAGTGCTTATCTCGCCATCGGCGACTACGAGGAAAACGTCAAAAAAGACCTCAAAGCCGCCCTCGTGGAATACGAGAGGGGCAAGGATGTTGGACAAACAGACTGTATTCTCCGTACGGCAGATTTCTATATCCAAGGAAAAGGTGTTGAAAAAGATCTGGTGCGCGGCCTTGCACTGCTTGAAAAAGCCGCCGAAGCCGGTAGCCCGGTGGCAAGTTTTCGCCTCGCCGTGCAATCCCTCTCCGGTAAAAATCCCGATCTTTTGCTTGGTTATAAATACCTTGCCGTCGCTGCAAATGGCAACCTCCCCGAGGGGCAAAACGAGCTTGGTCTCCTTTACCTCTCGGGCAAGCTCGGCGCTACCGATTCCGTCGCCGGCGTCGCTTGGCTGACGCGCGCCGCCCAGAGCGGTTCCGCCCAAGCCCAGAACAATCTAGCCACTCTCTATGAGCGTGGCGCAGGTGGAGTCTCCCAAAATATTGAAAATGCCGGCCAGCTGTATTCTCTAGCCGCCAACCAAGGCCACGGTGCCGCGACTCTTGCCCTAGCCCGCTTGATCAGTGAGGGGATAGGAACCAAGGCAGACCTTGTCAAGGCATTGGCACTTGCCTCACTTGCTCAAGAACGTGGTGATAAAGACGCCCAAAAAATGCTGGATGAAATTTCCAGCAAACTGGACGACGCACAAAAAGCTGCTGCCAAGAAAGAACTTGCAGATATGAAATCCGTTAAACCTTCCGAGACGAAGTCTGCTATTAAAATTCCTGAAGCCGCGCTAAAGACCCCCGACGCGCCTAAGAAAGCGAAGTAACAAGTAGCTGATTCTACATCCGCTGCAGGCCGTGCCGCGCTCCAGAGTAAGCGATGCTCTTCCTGCATTGGCTAGTGAGCAAAAGTGAAAATATTCAAGCTCCTGCCTTCGTCGCGCATCGGCGAGTGGACAAAAAATGTCCATTCGCCTTATTTTTGAGCACTTTCATCGACACAGTGGGCGGTGTTCTCGCTTGTCACACTCCGCCCGCCGACCAAACTCCTGAAGTGAAAGTTCTTGTCACCGCTGGCCCCACTCGCGAACCCATCGATCCCGTCCGATTCCTCACGAATCGCTCGTCCGGGAAAATGGGTTATGCTCTTGCTGGTGCTTTCGCCCATGAGGGGCACTCGGTGCTACTTGTCTCCGGGCCGACGAATCTGGATGTGCCCGCCAATGTCGATTTCATCCCGGTCGAAACCGCCGCTGAGATGCATGATGTCGTTTCAAAACACCTAGGGCGCATGGACATCGCCGTATTTGCCGCCGCCGTTGCCGACTACACGCCTGCCACCGTTCAGCCGCAAAAAATCAAAAAATCCGGTGACACGCTCACCCTCGCACTCGTTCGCACTGCCGACATTCTCGGTTCTGCTCGCCAGCCTTTCGGCTTCACCGGCACGCTTGTCGGATTCGCAGCCGAGACCGAAGATCTCGAAGCTAACGCTCGCCAGAAACTCACTCGCAAACACTGCGACCTCGTCATCGCCAACGACGTTTCTCAACCTGGCATCGGCTTCGACTCGGATCATAATGAAGTGCTTCTCGTTTATCCAAATCGCAGCGAATCTCTTCCCGGCGCATCCAAATACGAACTCGCTCTTCAGCTCGCCGATGCCATCGTCCGACTCACCGAAGCGTTAAAAACCATCTGATTTTCCATGACTGACCTAGCACTCGCCACCCAAGCCGCCCTCGAAGCGGGTAAATTGATCCGCCAAAACTTCGGCACCGATGCCACGGTGGATGAAGCCACTCACCACGACATCAAGCTTGCGCTCGACAAGGAATCTCAAGATCTCATCACCGGAATCCTGCTTGGGGCCCGCCCTGGAGACGCGCTCTACGGCGAAGAAGGCCTCGCGGGTAATCAGGATTCCGAGCGTCAATGGATCGTCGATCCCATCGACGGCACGGTGAATTTCTTTTACGGTATTCCACATTTTTGCGTCTCCATCGCCCTTCGCATCGCCGGAGAAATCGTCGTCGGAGTCATTCACGACCCGATGGTGGGCGAAACTTGGACGGTCGAAAAAAGCGGCCCGGCGATGCTCAACGGACGGCCGATCCAAGTTAGCAAGCGCGACAATTTGGCAGAATCGATCTTGTACGTAGGCTGCGGCAAGGATGAAGAAGCGCTTCGGACTGGCATCGAGCGATTTCACCGCGCCTCGCTACGTGCCCGGAAAATGCGCATGATGGGCTCAGCAGCGCTGGGCATGGCCTACATCGCCAGCGGCCGCATCGACGGTTACATCGAGTCCCGAATTTCCCTCTGGGACATCGCCGCCGGCCAGCTCTTGGTGGAGACTGCGGGGGGCAAGGTGGATCTCACCGCCGTCCCCGGGTATGCCGATGCTTGGTCCATCATCGCCAGCAACGGCATTATTCCGCTCGAAGAAATCCTTTAATTTCAACTATTCAGCATGACAGGCATCGGCTACGACGTTCATTCATTCGCGGAAAACCGCCCGCTTGTCCTCGGCGGCGTGACCATTCCTCACAGCCACGGCCTCGCCGGCCATTCTGATGCAGACGTCCTCTGTCACGCGATTGCCGACGCCGTGCTCGGTGCAATGGGGCAGCCCGACATCGGTTATTTTTTCCCACCTGGCGATCCTGCCTGCAAAGACATTTGCTCGCTGGAAATTCTCGTGAAATGCCGCGAGCTCGCCGCCGCCGCCGGCCTTACCATCGTCAACGTCGATTCCACCTTGATTGCCGAGGCTCCGAAAGTGCTGCCTCATCGCGACGCGATGCGGGCCAATATCGGCACTGCCTTGGGCATCTCCCCGGAGCGCGTCGGCATCAAGGCTACGACTAATGAAACTATGGGTTTCATCGGTCGGAAAGAAGGTATAGCTGCGCTCGCAGTGGCGCAAGTGGATGCACAGTGATCAATCCACTAACGGCTGGCCGATGACTTCGTAAACACGGCCGGTGATGTCTTCTGCTAACTGCGTCTCGCCTTCTTCGCGGAGAAACTCACAGTAGTTTGAGGAAACCGCTTCGAGATCAGTCGCGTATGTGCAACCGAGCGCCTCGTAGCCAGTGAGGGCTTTTTCAAAATGTTTTCGTGCCCATTCGCGGTCGCCGGTATCGAGCAGAGCTAGGGCGAGATTGTTGTGGGATTGTGCTGTGTCCGGGTGCTCCTCGCCGAGGAGTCTGCGGCGAGTTTCCAGCGCGATCATGTGCATTTCCCGGGACTGCTCGAAGAAACTCGCGGCTTGGTAGAGCGCACCAAGATTGCTGGAGACGGTGGCGGTCTGCTCGTGTTCTTGGCCGAGTTGTGCGTGGAGAATTTCCAGCGCCCGCAGGAAATAGGACTCGGCGGTGTCCAGATCACCCGCCGCTTTGGCGATGAAGCCAAGGTTATTGGCGATGGCTGCGATATCGAGCAGCAATGGCGGCTCGTGGCGCTCGAAGCAGTCGATGGAATTCTCCCAATGAGCCACGGCCTGCTCTTCCCGTCCAAGTCCGTCGTAGGCTGCCCCAAGTCCGGCGTGGAGCCTACCAATCTGGTCAAAACGATCTGGGCGCTCTTGCAATTGGTCAATTGCTTGACGGTAGTCCTCCCGGGACAGTTCGAAATTCCCCAGCTCGCGGTGGATGTCGCCGCGGATTTCCAAAGCGGAGGCGAAAGCGTCTATGCTGTCGAGATTCGGGCCGAGCGATTGCTGTGATTTCTCTACGGCGGCTGTTGCGGCGTGCAACGCTTCATTGAGGTTTCCATCTGCGCGTAGGGCTTCGATGCGGTCTTGCAGAATTCCAATCAGGGTTGCAGTCGGAGAGTTCATAATTCTTAGGGTTGAGCCGACTATGGTTGAATTTCGGTCGTTGACGAGTTGAAATCACTCGCCAAGGAAAGTCTTTCGATCAATTCCCGTCGGGAAGTCGGCAAGGTGCCAAGCGCGTCGCGCAGGGAGGATTCCGCGCGACTGGGCTCTTGCAAAACGCCCAGCAAGCGGGCCAGTTCGGACTCGAAATGGCGGAGCGCTCGCAGGCCCGGAGGCGTGGTGTCAAGATGGTCGAGTGCTCGCTTAAGCAGGTCGTGCAGCCCTAGTTCGGGATGCTCCGGCTCCACGGCCATTTCGACCAATTGGCAGCAGTAAGCGGCCAACAAGGTGGAGTTATAACTCTTGCGCAGGCCCTCTCGCCATTGCCGGATCGCAACTTCTCGCAGCGTGTGTAGCTCACCGCTGCGCGCTAGATTGAAGCTGATCTCGCCGCCGAAAAAAAGGTCCAGTTGACCATTGAATTGACTTTTTGAGCGTCTAGCACCTTTTGCGACCGTTTTGACTAAGCCATGCGTTTCCGTGAACCAGTGAACGATCAGGCTGGTTTCCGTCAGCCGGGTGAGGCGGATCACGATGGCTTCCGTGGATGGCACGCCGTGAGCTTGGAGGAGTTTTTAAAAGTGGCGATACCGATTGATTCGTCAGCCGACTCAGGGAATCCGGAAAATCTTTTGGTTCGACGGGTCGCGAGCCAGTTGTCCGGATTTAAAACCGGCCACGTCGATGACGTTATATGGCTCGTAAGGACTGAGGACTTGATCCGGATTTGCGGTGCGCTGGGCGATGGGATAGCCACCGGTAGCGGTCGGCGGCTGGACTGGCGGGGGTGGCGTCGGGGCAATGTCGGCTTGGGAGTCGTAAGGCGAAACTGACTCAGGAGCAAACGGCGGATTCGGTTGAAAGCGCGGCGGTGGCACCGGAAGCGGCGGCATGCAGGAAACCAGCCCGGCAAAGCAGGCTGCGGTGATGGAGAGGGATGGTTTAGACATGGGCTTGGGATTTGTAGTGGCTTAGCTGTATTCGAATCATCACGATCGCGCAATCAGATGCTTAGAAAGAATCGCCAGCTTACGAGCCTTGGAGATGCGGTAGCGCTTTGTGAAAACGTCGAAACGGTCGTTACGCATTTTTCCCAGCAGGAGTTGATAGATTTCCCCCATGATCTTGGCCGGCACCAGCGCGCGGCGATCTGCGGCGGGCAGCGCTTCGGCGGCTTGGAGGAAAAATCCTTCCGCACGCTCGGCCTCGTAAGTCATGAGCGCTAAGAAACGCTTATCCCGTGTGCGACTTGCGAGATCTTGTTCGGTGTATTCAAAGCGAGCCATATCTTCCATTGGCAGATAGATTCGGCCGCCGTTGGCGAGATCCTCATCGATGTCCCGCAGGATGTTGGTCAGTTGCAGCGCATGACCCAAGGCCACCGCGTAGTGCTCTGATGCTGGATCGGTGCAGCCGAAAATGCGGATCGAAACCAGCCCGACTGCGCAGGCGACTTTCCAGATGTATTCAGACAGTTTTTCCCAAGTCTCAAAACGCTGCGGCTGCAAGTCCATCCGGCAGCCATGGATGATTGCGACCAGCAAGTCGTTTGGAATTTGCCGCCGGTCGCGCAGGGAGATGACTTCTCGTTGGAATTGATCGGGCGTTTCAAAGCCGTGAGTAATTCCATGTTGCCATGCATCCAGCGAGCGGGCGCGCTCTTCCTGTGCCACGCCCGGATCGTCTGCCAAATCGTCCATTGTCCGGCAGAATGCGTAGAAAATCACCATGTCCTCCCGCCGCTCGCGGGGCAGGATATTTAGCGCGAAGGCAAGATTTGACTTAGCCTTGCGGGTGATTTCCGAGGCGGTGGACACGGCATCAGTGAATGAATCCCCAGTGTCCGGTGGTAATCGGCCAGAGCGAAAAGAGCGCCGGTCCGACTAGGTTAAATTCCTTCACTGCGCCCCAATAACGCGAATCGAGTGAGTTTCCAGTGTTGTCACCGAGGGCGGCGTATTCGCGCATTCCTGGGCGTCCACTGGCAGTCAGTGACAACGTCGCGCCTTCCTTGGCGATATATTGAGGGAGTTTTTTCCCGTTGTGGGCCGATTCATCCGAACGGGCTAAACCGTAGCCGCTGGAGTTGATGCTATAAGCTCCCTCCCCGCGGATGACCCGCTGGATGCCGGGCTCTTGGGCTATTTTCCCGTCTATCAGTAAGTTGGGAGGCCGGATGGAAAGTGTGTCGCCGGGGACGCCGCACAAGCGCTTGATGTAGTGTGATCCTGCACCTTGCTCGCCGCTGCGCTTCTGAATGCCTTCGATGCCGATGGTGTCGAAGACAAAAACTTCGCCACGTTTGGGTTTGCGGAAATGATAGGAGAGTTTGTCCACTAATACCAAGTCGCCGCTGTCGATCGTGCCTTCACAAAGCACCATTCCTTTTGGAATCAGTCCTCCGTTGCGGATGGCGTGGTCAATCGCGGCGCGAAAACCGATGAGCGAAGATGGGGTAGTGGGCGCGGGAAGCCGGAGGGGTGGAGAATCAGAAAAGCGGATTTCCGAGCGGCTGAAAAAGTGCAGAAACTGTGTGTCCTTGATGTCCAATCCGCCTTGACGGGTGATGGCGATGTGGCGATCCCGGTCATTAACCTCATAGATGTAGGCTCGGCCGCGCAGGACTTTTTCCAGCAGCCTTTGTGGCATGCTCGGCCATTGGTCGCGCTTTAGCGGCGTGCCGATGATGCCGTTGAGCGTGGGCTGCATCGAGCCAGTGGGAATCCGAAAGGGCTGTAAATAATAAGTGCGTAAGCCCAGGGCGATGACGATGGCAACGAACATGACCTCCACATTTTCCTCGAACCAGCCGAGCGGCTTCTCATGAGGCAAAGAATTTTCACAGACCGCGCGAATTTGCTTAGAGGCTTCGTTTACTTTCGCGAGATCTTTGGATCGGATCGCCGCTAGTAAATCGGTGCGGCGGGAGTCGATCTCGGCCACGCGCTCGGGCTTGAGCAGGTCGCGTTTATAATCAACGAATTTTTTTGCACCTTTGAGCAGGTGTTGAGCTTCTTTTTTCCACTTCGGCGTGAACATGACCGCAGTCTCACGATGGATCGGACCGACTGCAAGCGCGGAGAGTTTTTCTAAATCTCGGGGGGTAATCCCGATGAGCATAATCAACTGTCGCAGCTCAAGATTTCCAGCTCAGAGCGCCTTTCTTCAGAGCGTAAACATAGGCGAAAACAAGAATCCCAGCGAAGCCTGCCATGCTCGCGAGTGCGGTGGGGCCTTGGGCTGCCAAATCACGGAATTGGACGGCCCATGGATACATGAAAACGACCTCAATATCGAAAATGACGAACAGCATCGCCACCAGATAGAATTTCACTGAAAATCTGGGAGCGCCTTCACCAATCGGCAGCATGCCGCACTCGTAGGCGCTGTCCTTGATTGCATTGCGCTTTCCTGCGCGGCCGAAAACGATGCTCAGAGAAAGAGTCGAGACAGCAAAACCGAGCGCGATCAGAACTTGTAAAAATACGGGAAGGTAATCTTGGGGCATGGATCAAAAGGTTGGCGCAGCATTTCTAAGCAACACTGCCGGAAATAGGTAGAAAAAAACCCGCGCCCTTGTGAGGCACGGGCATTTTTCAAAAAAATCGTTTCAAAAGAATCGTTGGCGATCAAGCCTCCTCTTGTGCGGCAGCTTCCTGTGCTGCTGCATAGGCACTCGATGCTTCATGCACACGAGCGGTTCCTTTATATTCCTTACCGAGCTTTTCGACCAAGCCGCGGGTTACGAGATTTTGAAGCTTTTCGTAAGCGCGAAGGCGGAGCATTTCTTCGCCACCACTCACGGCGTTGCGCAATTTGAGATTGGCGAAAACGCGCTCGAAAAGATCGTTAAAGCCGAACACCTTTTTTTCGGAAAGGACGTTGCAAAGCTCATCGGTGACATGGTCAGGAAGGCGACGGGAGAATCGGGTACGTTTCGTGGTAATTGCCATAACGGTGTTATCATAGACCCAATTGTGACAAAAGCGACTCAAAAAATTTCAACTTATCCCAGCCCACCAAGGATATTTGGCAAGCCTATAGTATGAAATAATGGTCTTATTTTGAAATGAGCCCGCAGCGTCTCGGATTCTAATTCCGTCGCATGCTAGCCGGAACCGAAAAAAGGATAGGGATACCGGTGGCTATTGGAGCAGCTTAGGTTTTGACACGGAACAATCCTAAATAGGATTTCTTCGGCCGCGTGCTGATTTAAATCAAACTATTTCTACGGCGTTCGGACCACGGATAATCCAGGTTGGAACAACGTCGTTTATGACGTTCCAGCGCTTGCACGAGCCAAGTGGATGGCGCAGCTTAGCGCATGCATGACGTGATGATCCGAACGATAGACCTCCACCGCAGCTACCGGATCGGACGGAAATCCATTGAGGTGCTGCACGGGATCGATCTGCAAATCCACCGTGGGGAGAAAGTTTTTCTATGCGGCCCCAGCGGTGCCGGCAAGACCACACTATTATACACGCTCGCCGGGTTGGAGCATCCAGAAAAAGGCACGGTCCACATCGATGGCATCGACATTTATGGTCTTAGCCGCCGTGCGCAGGCAAATTTTCGCAACCAGCGGATCGGCTACGTTTTCCAAAACTACCACCTTCTGCCGGAGCTTACCGCCCTCGAAAACGTCGCCGTGCCTGGTGCCATTTCCGGTAAGGATAGCACCGCACTCGCGCTGAAGGCACTGGCGCGAGTCGGTCTATCCGATCGTACGGACCACCTTCCTGCCGAGCTTTCCGGTGGCGAGCAGCAACGTGTGGCCATCGCCCGCGCTATCGTCAATGAGCCGAAAGTGCTCTTCGCCGACGAGCCGACTGGCAATTTGGATTCCCGCAACAGCGCGGAAATCATGGACATTTTGTTCGATCTCGCTGCCGAACAAGGTGTCACCCTTGTAGTCGTCACTCACGACCAGAATCTCGCGAAAATCGGCGACCGGACGCTCATCATCAAAGACGGGGCGATCCACGAGCCGGTGGCGGTTTAATTCGTGTTTCGGAGTGCATCGAGCCGCTGAACCAGCGGCGGATGCGAGTAGTCGAGCCAGACGCGTAGTGCGGCGGGGGAGGGGTGGGAAAGGTGGTCGGCGGTCATTTTTTTCAGTGCCTCGCCGAGGGCTGCGCCGTTACCGGTGACTTTGGCGGCGTATGCATCCGCCTCGAACTCATGGCGGCGCGACCAAGCATTTGCTAGAATTCCAAGCATTTTGCTCACTGGCTCCAGTAGGATGCTGAAAAGCACCAGCCCGACGTGGGGCGAAATTTCTGGCACACCGAAGGCGTCGAATAGTAAGCGCGCAAACTTGCCGTCTGGATCTGTCGCGAGGCCGAGCAGATAGAAAATTACAGCCATTTGGAGAATGCCCACAGCGAGCCGTTGCTTGATGTGGCCGCAGCGGAAGTGACCAATTTCGTGAGCAAGCACGCCGAGTAGTTCTGGCGTGCTACTCTTCTCGACCAAGGTGTCGAAGAGCGCGATTTTCTTGCGCTTGCCCAAGCCGGTGAAGAAAGCGTTTGCCTTGGTCGAGCGCTTCGAGCCATCCATCACGAAGACGCCGGTCAGGGGGAATTCACAGCGCTTACCGAGTGCTTCGATTTCATGTTTCAGCTCGCCCTCTGGCATGGGTGTGAATTTATTGAACAACGGCATGATCAGCGATGGAGCCAAGTAAGTGAGGATCAGTTGGAAGCCCGTCACCACCGCCCAAGCCCACAGCCAAGCGTTTGGGACATTGCCGAAAATCCATAAAACCGCCGCTGCAAGTGGCAGGCCGATCACCGCGCCAAGCAGCAGCCCCTTGAGCCGGTCCATGATGAAGGTGGCAGGCGTGGCGCGATTAAAACCGAATTTCTGCTCGATGACGAAGGTGTCATACACTGAGAACGGGAGCGAAATCACGCTTTGCCCGAGCATGAGTAGCGACAAGAAAATCAGTCCCACCGCCACCGGCGAGGGCACGAACGAGCGCGCCAAAGCATCCAGCCAGCCGAAACCGCCAAGCGACCAGAACACCAGCATCACGACCAGAGAAATTGTGGATTGGAGGATGCCGAAGCGAGCATTTACCCGCAAATAGTCGCGCGCCTTGTCGAGTTTATCCTCATCCATCAGGCCTTCCAGCGCCTTCGGGACCACAGCCGGGAAAGCCTTTAAATTTAACAACGTGGCTGCTAGCTCGACTTTCCAAAGTAAGAAAAGTCCCACCAAGATGATCACCGCCATGAAATTCCAATCGCTCATGGGGGAGATCATGCACGCCGCCCGCCTGCCGACAAGAGCGGTAGTAGTCCCCTCCGGATTGAGCGTTGCCTTGGACACGGTCCGCGCCTAATCTCCGAAATTCCACATGGTGAGCACTTCGTCCCTTCTTCGACTTCCCCTGGTCCTGTGTCTCGCGGCAGTGTCGGCTTACGCCCAAAATCCTGCGGAGGAGCCCATCGCCCGTGGTGCAGCGGACGGAGCCATAAGCACTCGCAAGGACGCCCGCACCATCACTCTAAAAATTCCCGCGCCGCGAGGCCAGATCGTCGATCGCAACGGCGCTCCCATCGCCCAAAATCAAGTCGCTTATCAAGTCGCCCTGCAATTCCGGCAGTTTGAAAATGCCGACCGAAATTTCGTCGTCAACTGGGCGCGCACCCGGCTCGATGCGCTTCAGATTCTAGTCAAAAATCAGGTGCCTAAGTCCGACGACGAAATCTTCGATCATTACCGGCATCGCCGTTGGCTGCCCTTGCTGGTGACGGGTCAGATCGGTGAGAAAGAGGCTCGTAAAATCGAGGTGAAATTACCCTCAGGGCTCGCCCTGCATCCTATTTACCGGCGCTTGTATCCAGAAGGCGGCCTCGCGTCGCACATCATCGGCTATTCCGGCAGCGTCGGCAAACTGCCGACCGGGCCCATCAATTTCAACGAGCCACTGTGGGAGGAGTCCGAAGGTCGCTCGGGTCTGGAAAAACTTTTTAACACGCAGCTCACCGGCGAGCCGGGTATCAAGCGACTGCTCTTCGACGAGAGCGGGAACAAGCTGCTCGAAGAGCAAGTCAAGCGCCCGCGCCCCGGCGGAACTCTCGTCACCACGCTCAATCTCAAGTGGCAGAAACTCGCCGAGGAAACACTGCTCAAAGGCTGCCGACGCGGTGCTTTCGTGGTGCTTGATGCAGTCACGGGCGAAGTATTAGTCATGGCCTCGCGGCCGTCCTTCGATTTGAATCGTTTCATCCCCGGCATCAATGAGACGGATTTCAAAGCCCTCGAAGCCGATCCGTCACAGCCGCTTTTCGGCCGGGCATTTCAGTCCGCCTACCCACCAGCTTCTTCTTTTAAGCCCATCGTCGCACTCGCCGCACTCAACAACGGCAAGGTGACAGAAACTTCGGAAATTTACTGCCCCGCCGCCATTAACATCGGTAACGCCACCTTCAAAAACTGGAATAAAAACCCCGAGGGCTCGATCAATGTGAAGCGCGCACTTGCCCGCTCGTGTAACACTTGGTTCTACCAAGTCGGTATCGATGTCGGGCCGGCCGCCTTCCTCAGCCTATCTCGCCGCCTTGGTTTCGGCGAGCGCAGTGGACTTCCGCTCATCGGGGAAAGCCCCGGTCTAGTGCCGAGCGATGAGTGGATGCTCAAATATGAAAAGCGGCGGATTCTCAACGGTGACACAGCGAATTTATCCATCGGGCAGGGCAGTTTACTCGCCTCACCACTGCAAGTCGCGCAGGCGATGGCGGGCATTGCCAATGGCGGAGCACTGCCAAAACTTCAGCTTATCCGGCAAACACAAGACACCCGAGGTCGCGTGATCCAAGCGGCGGTGCCCGAGCGGAAAAGCTGGCTTGGACTCGATCCGAAAGCCGTAGAAGTCGTCCGCCAAGGTATGAGTGACGTGGTCAATGGCCCTGGCGGCACCGGTCACGGCGCAGCTCTGAGTTACACCACACTCTGCGGGAAAACTGGCACCGCGCAATGGGGGCCACCCGCCAAGGAGCAACGCCTCGCTTGGTTCGCTGGATTTCTGCCGCAGAATAATCCGCGCTACTCGTTTGCCGTCATTTACGAAGGCCGCCCCGGTGAAACCGTCTCCGGCGGACGAATGGCGGCACCTATGGTCCGCAAGTTTTTCCAAGGCATCGAGGAAGACATCAAGGACGACATCGCTCCGCCCAAGAAAGCCTTGATCGTGGTGCCGGAAGGCGCTCCTGTACCTGCGGGTGAGGTGTTGCCGAATGATCTCGATAATGCCGCGCCGCCTGCAGCGATCCCAGCTGAGGGCCTTCTGAAAGCGTTACCTGTCGAGCGTCTCAATGCCAGTGGCGACGAGATTTCCGAAGAGATAAAGAAGGACGAGCCGCGCGCCATCCGTGCGATACCGGTCCGCGATGACGAAGTTATCGAGGAAGGCGTGGAAGAACCTTGACGAAGGTGGCTGGTGTATCTCGCCCGGCTTCTGTCACTCGATGTTCTGGACCTGCTCGCGGATTTTCTCCAGCTCAGTCTTTGCCTCCACGATTGTCTGGGCGATGGAAGCGTCGTTCGCCTTGGAGCCGATGGTGTTGAACTCGCGGAAGAGTTCTTGGCAGAGAAAATCCAATGCACGGCCGGGCGGCTCGGCGGCATCGAGGTATTCTCGGAATTTTGCAAAGTGGGATT
Organism: Akkermansiaceae bacterium; assembly: GCA_031382045.1. Taxonomy (GTDB): domain Bacteria; phylum Verrucomicrobiota; class Verrucomicrobiia; order Verrucomicrobiales; family Akkermansiaceae; genus Luteolibacter. Next base: position 29,407 of record JANMYL010000145.1, read on the forward strand.
CGAGCCTAGTGATTTCCTCGCTCACATCACAACGGTCCGCGAAGAGCGCAATCTCCTTGGCCACGCGTTCGTCGGCGAGATCGAGTTCGAGGCCGGCGTCGCGCAGGCGCTTAACGAGCAGTTCGCGCTGGCGGACCGGTCGGGCAGGTGCCTCGGCGGCGATTTTTTTGGAAAATAAAATCAGCGTGCCGAGGCGGGCGATAAAGTCTGCCTTCAGGTGCTCGCCCTCACTGGAACGCATCGCGGCGAGCTGAGTTAGAGCGTCGGTCAAGGCCGGCGCGATGGCATGCCACGCGACTTCGGCATCGATTTCACCGCTGCCCATCGTGATCAGACCGGGCTGGCGAATATAGTCGGAAGCAGCGAGAACCACTGGGTGGCCGATGGCCTCGCTCAAGGCGGTGAAAGCGGCGGTGAAGGCCTGGGCCAGCGCAGGGTCGACGCGGAAATCGGCGGCGGCGGCGGTTTGGGCGCGTTCGAGATTGATAGAGACTTGAATGCGGCCGCGAGAAACGGTGGTGAGCACGGCCTGGCGGATGCGGGCGTCGAGTTCGTTGAGCTCGCGGGGTGCTTGCACGATGACTTCGGCCTGCTTGCGGTTGACCGCGCTGATTTCCACAGTGGCTTGCCACGCGGCCGTAGCCGCCGAGCCGCGGCCGAATCCTGTCATTGAATGCATGGCAGGAGAGTAGGCATCGAACAACGAACGTCCAACAACGAACGTCGAAAGGGAAAAGTTTTCCGCTTCAATGTTGGACGTTCGTTGTTCCATGTTCGACGCTCTTTCCATGGCGAAGGTGTTGGTAGGACTCTCCGGCGGAGTGGATAGCGCGGTGGCGGCGGCGCTGCTCTTGGAGCAGGGCCTCGAGGTGGCTGCAGGCTACATGAAAAACTGGATTAACGACGAGGGTATACCCGGTGATTGCCCGTGGGAGCAAGATATCGAGGATGCGCGCGCAGTGGCGAAATCGCTCGGCATCGAGTTTCGAGTTATTGATCTCATCGACTCATATCGCGACCGGATCGTCGAGTATCTCATCGAAGGCTATCGTTCGGGTATCACGCCGAACCCGGACGTCTGGTGCAACCGCGAGATGAAATTCGGCGTCTTTCTCGACTATGCGCTTTCTCAGGGATTCGAGCACGTCGCCACCGGCCACTATGCCCGCCGCCGCGTCTTAGGTGACGGATCCGCCGCCATCCTCCGCGGTGCAGATCCTAACAAGGATCAAAGTTATTTCCTATCTCTAATGACTCAGCACCAGGCCGCGCATGCGCTTTTCCCGACCGGGGAAATGCTCAAACCCGAAGTCCGAGAAGTCGCCCGTCGCTTCAATTTGCCGGTGGCAGAAAAAAAAGACAGCCAGGGAATTTGCTTCCTTGGCCAAGTGAAAATGAGTGATTTTCTTCGCCACTATGTCGCCGACACGCCGGGCGAAATCGTCGATCTATCTGGTAAAGTCTTGGGTGAACATCGCGGGCTGCACCTCCACACGCTCGGTCAGCGGAAAGGCCACGGCGTAGCTTCTCCGCGTAATGGCATGGCTTACGTCGTTGTCGGCAAGGACCCCGCAAAAAACCGCCTTATCGTCGGCTGGGACACCCCGGAATCCACTGGGCTCTACGTCACGGAGTGCACCGTCGGCACGCTCACCGCGCTCAATGAACCGTTCGATACGCGTCGTCTGATAGATGCTCAACCGCGCTACCGCGCTAAAGCCGAGCCTGCGACGTTGGAGCCGCTTGTCGGCGGAAAAATCTGCCTGAAATTCCATCGCCCGCAGCGTGCTATCGCCCCCGGGCAGATCTGCGCGCTCTACGATGGTGGCCGACTGCTAGGCGGCGGGGTGTTTGAAAGTGTGGAGTGAGGGTGATAGCAGGCAGTGATCACTCCGATTCGATCAATAGCGCACGAAAACTGGCACGTGCACTCCATGGGGAATTGTTAGCCAAGCACGCGGTAGGTAATATCACCACCACGACCCACGCCACCCACAGCCAGCAGGGCGGGGGAGAGCTCACCGCCACCGCCAGCACCCCCACCGGCCCATGGACACGCACCTAACAAAACCTCGCTGGCCGCACCCTCAAAACCACCTTCGTCCAAGGCACCACCGAGATCTCCCTCCAAGCCCACCGCTACGACACCCTCGGCCGCCCCATCTCCACCACCGACGCCGACGGCGTCACCCAACTCCTCGCCTACAACGCCGAGGGGCAAGCCTACCGCCGCGCCATCGACCTCAACCAAAACGGCCAAATCGACAACGCAGACCGCACCACCGAAACCCTTCTAGACGTCGTAGCCACCAGCCCCATCGGAAATGCCGTACGTAGCCGCAGCATCCTCTACGACCTTTCAAATAATCCCATCACCGTTTCCACCAGCTACCAATCCCCAGACGGCCTCACCACTCGCCAAGAATCCCTCGGCGTCGCCGCTCCCGCCACCACCCTCAGCGCCAGTCACACCGCCCGCGCCAGCGGCACTTGGACCGATACCACCACCGCCCCAGACGGCACCAAGACCACCGTCGCCTATCAGAACTGGCAGGCCACCGGTCAATCCCGCCTCGACACAGCAAACAACGTCGTCGAGTCCACCACCACCGGCCACGACGCCCTCCGTCGCCCCGTCACCCAGACACATTCCCGCACCGGCCTCGTCACCACAAACTACGCCACCAGCGGCCAAGTCGCCTCCATCGATGATCACGGCCGCCTCACCGCCTTTGCCTACGACTCCATGGGCCGCCGCACCGCCACCACCCTTCCAGACACCACCGTCACCCACACCAGCTACTGGCCCACCGGCCAAGTCAAAGCCACTTGGGGCAGCCAGACCAACCCCACCGTCCAGCTTTACAACCCCCAAGGCCAGCCCACCGAACTACGCACCTTCCGCAGCACCAATCTCGCCCTCGCCCCAGACGAGACCACCGGCAACTACGACGCCACCACCTGGACCTACAACCCCCGCCAGCAACTCACCCGCAAGCAATACGCCGATGGCAAAGGCACCGACTACACCCACACCCCTGCCGGTCGTCTGAAAACCCGCGCCTGGGCGCGAAACATCACCACCACCTATAACTACGATTCCGCCGGAGAACTCACCACCACCGACTACAGCGACGCCACCCCAGACATCACCATCCTCTTCGACAAGCACGGTCGTCAGCAATCCGTCACCACCGCTGTTGCCAAGACCGAGTTCACCTACGACCCCGCCACCCTCGCCGTGGACACCGAGACCATCTCCTACAACCTCGACGCCACCGCCGGCTACGAATTCTTCCGCGTCCTCGACCGCTCCCGCGACGCCCTCGGGCGCGACACCGGCTTCCAGCTTAAAACCGCCTCCACCATCGTCGAAGCACAAGCCGCGTATGCCTACTCACCCACCGATGGCCGCATCGCCCAAATCTCCAATCCCCAAATCCCAAATCAAGCCTTCACCTATCAATACTTCACGAACAGCGGCCTCATCGAAAAAGTCACCGGCCCCATCCACACCGTCACCAACTCCTACGAACCCACCCGCAACGTCCTCGATACCAAGCAAAACAAAGTTGGCACAAGCGTGATTTCCAGTTATGACTACGCCGTGAATGCCATCGGCCAGCGCACGGGAGTCGCCACCAGCGGCACCGCCTACCCAGCGGTCCCAAGCTG
>JANMYL010000182.1:0-26401 GCA_031382045.1 Akkermansiaceae bacterium
CAGTTCCTTCACCACCGATGCCGGGCGCTCCACCACCTCACCCGCCGCCACTTGGCTCGCGAGGATGTCAGAAAGCACTCGGATTTTAGGCATCGGGGGGAAAAGGAACCGCAGAAAACTTTCAGAAACAAGACACAAGACGCGTGCACTCCCTTCCCCAAGTCCGCCCTCCGCACCGGGCACCGCAATCCCATTGACCCGCCCAGTCATGCCACTAGTCTCCCGCCGCACCCATGGCTGGCTTTTTCAAATCACTTTTTAACAAAATCACCAACCGCGCGGAAATCGCGTGGGACGACCTCGAAGCCGACCTGATCAGCTCAGATCTCGGCATCCGCCTCACCACTGCGATCATCGAAGAACTCCGCGACCTCGGCCGTGAGGTTTCCGGCGACGACGTGGTGGCCGTCACACGCCGCCAACTTGCCAAACGCCTTCCCGACAATTTCCTCCCCCCCACCCCACGCGCTGATGGGAAACCTTTCGTCATCCTCGTCGTCGGCGTCAACGGCACCGGTAAAACCACCTCCTCCGCCAAACTCGGTCTCTGGCTTACGAAACGAAAGCGCACCGTCCTCCTCGCCGCTGCCGATACCTTTCGCGCCGCCGCCGTCGAGCAACTCAAGCACTGGGGAACGCGCTTAGATCTCCCTGTGGTCACTGGAAGTCCCAATGCAGACCCATCATCCGTCTGCTTCCACGCCCACCAAAAAGCCATCGCCGACAAGACACAATTTCTCATCTGCGACACCGCCGGGCGCATCCACACCCGGCATAATTTAATGGAAGAGCTCGGGAAAATCCGTCGTACGCTTGCCAAGCAGGACGAGACAGCGCCGCATCTCACCCTGCTCGTCGTTGACGCCACCACCGGTTCGAATGCGCTTAACCAAGCGAAAGAATTTCATAAAGCCAGCCCGCTCGACGGACTGATTGTCACCAAGCTCGACGGTTCGGGGAAAGGTGGCATCGCCGTGACCATCCACGACCAGCTCGGTATCCCGCCACGCTTTCTCGGTAGCGGCGAAGAGCCCGCTGCGTTTTCGATTTTCGAGAAGCAACGCTTCGTGGAGGAAATCTTGTGAGGCGCACTTTGGGTCACACCAACTGAGTCTCCACCAGCAGCTTATAAGTCCCGCCGCGTGCGATGAGTTCCTCGTGCGTGCCGCTTTCTACGATCCTCCCGTGGTTGAAGACGAGGATTTTATCTGCATGGCGGACTGTGGAAAGGCGATGGGCGATGACGAGGCTGGTGCGGCCATGCATGGCGCGTTCGAGGGCTTCGTTGACGAGGCGCTCGCTCTCGGAGTCGAGGGCGGAGGTGGCTTCATCAAGCAGGAGAATTCTTGGGTTGGCGAGGATGGCTCGGGCTATGGCGATGCGCTGGCGCTGGCCGCCGGATAGCTTAGTGCCGCGCGGGCCGACGAGTGTGTCGTAGCCTTCGGGCAGGGCGGAGATGAATTCATGGGCGTTGGCCATTTCCGCGATGAGGGCGATGTCTTCGCGGCTGGCACCCGGCTTTCCATACTCGATGTTTTCTAAAATGCTGCCCCCGAAGAGCAGGACTTCCTGCGGGACGATGGCCATTTGCGTGCGCAGGCAGGGCAGGGCGATCTCGGCGGCGTTAAGATCGTCGAAGAGGATTTGGCCGGATTCTGGGTGGTGAAAGCCGAGGATGAGCGAGAAAATCGTCGATTTCCCAGCGCCGGAGGGGCCGACGAGTGCGATCCGCTGGCCGGGCTGGACGTGGAAATCGATGTCGTGGAGGACTTGCGCGTCGGGCCTGGAGGCGTAGCGGAAGTTGACGCGATGGAAGGCGAGTGCGCCTCGGAGAGTGACGCCGGTCTCGCCGCTGGCGCGCTCGGTGGGGGTGTCGAAGATTTCGCGGAGGCGGTCGGTGGCTCCGGCGGTTTGCTGAAACTGGGAGATGATTTCTGGAAATGAACCTAACGACGCGCCGACAAAGATAGAGAAGAGGATAAAAGCGGCGAAGTTTGTCCAACCAATTTCACCGTGGGCATACATCCGCGCGCCATACCAAGTGACGAAGGCGATGGTGCCGAAGAGGGCGAAGATGATGAATGAGAGAAAGGCGGCGCGGTGGCGGGCACCGCGCAGGGTGACGGCGAAGAATGCCTCTAGAGCGCGGTCGTAGCGGCCTGCCTCAAAGCGTTCATTTCCGAAGGCTTTCACGTCAGCGATGGACTGGGTGGTTTCCTCAATGACGGTGCCGGCCTCGGCGAGCGAGTCTTGCGCATCGCGCGAAAATCCGCGGACTTTCCGGCCAAAAAAGGCAATGGCGAGCACTACGATGGGCACGCTGCCAAGCATGATGAGCGAGAGCTTCCACGAGGCGACGAAGATGAAGATCAAGCCGCCGATGAGGATCACGGTGTGGCGCACTGCTTGGGGGACTGCGTTGAGCAGGGTGTCGCGGACGATGCCGAGGTCCGCGGAAACGCGGTTGCTGAGGGCTCCGGAGCGTTGCTCTTGATAGAACGGCACGGGCAGTTTCACCAAGTGCGCGAAAATGTCGCGACGAAGCCTGTTGAGCGCCGCCTCGCCGGAGCGGATGAATCCTTGGACGCGGAAGTAAGCGATGATGGATTGAAGGGCGAGCACGCTGATGAGCATCAGAACGACGCGGTTAGATTTTTCTAAAACCTGCGCGGGATCGACGCCGTTTCGGAGGGCGTCGGTGGGATTTCCGATGAGTTCCTTGAGGAAATACGGGAATGCCAGTGAGAGGACGGCGGTGAAGAAAAGCGCGGCGAGCGAGGGTAGAAAAACGAATTTTTCCTGCATCAAATAACTGAGAATCCAGCGGTGGGAGGAGAGGGGCTTCTTCAGTTTCGGCTCAGACATGTGCAGATGGGAGACGATGGAGACGGCGGCGTCAACTGTGTGGAGTGACGGGTATGATGTTCGCGGTGATCACTTACGAGACTCAGCCCGGCGGCTCGGAGACCGTGGTCTTCGGAGTCCAGACGGCCATAGCTGATCCTGTGCTTTCGCTCGCGCGTTTGAGTTGCACGCGGGCGGCTGATGCGGCATGACCAGCGGTCATGACTGGTCGGGAAATTCGAGAAGCACTGATTCACGCAGGAGTGATGCCGAGTAAACAACTCGGGCAGAACTTCCTCATCGATCCAAACATGGCGCGATGGATCGTCTCGCAGCTCGAAATTACCGCAGATGACGCCGTGGTCGAGGTCGGCCCCGGCACCGGATCGCTCAGTGAGCATCTTGTCGGAAAAGTCCGGAAATTGATCCTCATCGAGTTCGACGCACGCCTCGCGGATGCCCTGAAACACCAATACCGCGACGACCCGAGCGTGGAAGTTCACCATGCCGACGGGGTGAAATTCGACGGGCGCCAGCTTTTCAAACACCGCCCGCTGAAATTCCTTGGCAACCTTCCTTACTCGTGTGGCGGCGCGATTTTAAAAAATCTACTCAGCCGTCCGCATCCCTTCGAGCGGGCAGTGATCATGTTGCAAAAGGAAGTCATCGACCGCCTCGCGGCCTCTCCCGGCACCAAAGATTACGGCATCCTCTCGCTCCGCACCCAAGCAAATTGGGAGGTTAAATCTCTCCGCACTGTGCCGCCCGAGGCATTTTACCCGCAGCCGAAGATCGACTCCAGCGTCGCCGTGCTCACCCCGCGGACTGGCGGACTGCCGACTTTCGACTACCGGCTCTTCGACGAACTCATCCGCCGCGGCTTCGCCCAGCGCCGTAAGCAGCTCAAGAAACAACTGCCCGAAGGCCCGCCGTGGGAGGAGACCACCGCCAGCCTCGGAGTCACCGCCACCGTCCGTGGCGAGGAGCTCACGCTCGCCCAGTGGGTCGATCTCACCCGCGCCTACGACTCGCATCCGCTCAAGGATATACCTCAGAAAGCCGAGGAAATCTTCGACGTCGTGGATGCTAACGACCAAGTCATCGGCACCGCCACCCGTGCAGAAGTCCACGCGCAGAAGCTCACCCACCGTGCGGTGCATGTCTTTGTTTTCAACAAGCGCGGCGATCTGCTCCTACAAAAACGCTCCCTCCTCAAGGACATGTGCCCCGGTCTCTGGGATTCCAGTGTCTCCGGTCACCTCGATGCCGGCGAGTCCTACGAAGCCGCCGCCGTCCGCGAGCTTGAGGAGGAAATGGGCATCACCACCGAGACCACGCCCGAGGAAATTGCCCGCATAGTGCCCGGTCTTGAGACCGGCTGGGAACACATGCGCCTCTACCGAATCCGTCACGACGGTGCTCTGCGTTTCCCCGCCGCCGAGGTGGACGCTGTGATGTGGTTCCCTCTCTCAGAAATCACCGCCTGGATCGCCACTCACCCAGCGGATTTTGCGCCCGGCTTTTTAGAATGCTGGAAAAAATTAGCAGCCCTCTGACCTATGAAATGGATCGCCTCGCTCACCGCTGCCTTGCTGGCACTCACGTCCTGCCAGAAATCCCAGTCGGACACGCTCAGCTATCAGATCATTTCAACCCGCCCGCACGATCCCACAGCCTACACCCAGGGGCTCCAGCTCAGCGGCGGCCGCCTGTTTGAAAGCACCGGCCAATACGGCGACTCCACCCTCCGTGAAATTGAGCCTGCCACCGGGGGGATCCTCCGCAAGCGTCCGCTCGCCAAGACCGTTTTCGGCGAGGGCCTCACCATCCTCGGCGGTGAAATGTTTGTGCTCACTTGGAAGGAAAACACTGCTTACGTCTATGAGCCGGACACCTTCAAGCCCATCCGCAGCCACATCTATCCGGGCGAGGGCTGGGGCCTCACCAACGACGGCAACCTACTCATCATGAGCGACGGCAGCAGTGATCTAAAATTCATCAATCCCAAGGATTTCACCGTCGTGAAGACTCTCTCAATCAGAGACGGCAAAAGCCCGCTCACTCAAGTCAATGAACTGGAATGGATAGACGGCCAGATTTTCGCCAATATTTACCAGACTGACCGGATCGCCCGCATCTCCCCCGAAGACGGCCAAGTCACCGGCTGGCTCGACCTCGCCGCTTTGCGAAAACAGCTTCCCAAACCCAACCGCGCGGAAGTCCTCAACGGCATCGCCCATGACCCAATCACCGGGAACCTTCTCGTCACTGGCAAATACTGGCCGCAGATGTTCGTAATCAAAGTCGCGAAAAAATAGCCGCTCCCGCTTGCCTCGCCGCCGCTCCCGTTTAACTTCCGCCACCCATGCCCCGTGATGCAGGCATTTCTGCCTGCTTCCATTGGCCACTCCACTTCCACCGCCCATGCCCATGCCCGATCCCAGTTTCGAAGCTGCCATCCGAGATCCGAAGAAACTCCGCAACACTGCCTTCATTCTCGTAGGCATCATGCTGCTCGGCGGTTGGCTGGTGCTCAAAGCCTATGAAAAATGGTCAGTGAGCCAAGCTGGGGACGAGCGCCCGGCAACCATTTATCGAATCACCCCAGAGCGGGATTTACGCATGCTTCGCCAAGACGGTAAGACGGTGGATCTCGTCGATCTCCGGGGCAAAGTTATTGCCGTCAACGTCCTCAGCCTCAGAGATCCAGAAATCGCCGCGCGCAGCATGGCGGTTATGAAGCGGCTCGCCGAGTCGCGTGCCCAGACTGCGGATTTCCATCTCGTTTCGCTAGTGATCGACCCCCAGCCTGCGGAAAATCTTCACGCAAACCTTACTCAAACTGCTGCCAGCTTCGGGATAAAATTGCCGCAGTGGTGGCTCGGCGGAAACGAGCCGAAAACCCTCCACAAGTTCATCAAAAACGAACTCAAAGCCACCACCTACCCGAACGAGAAAACCGGCAAGTGGGACTACGATGCCGCCATTGTCCTGATCGATAAAAACGGTCACCTCCGCCGCGCCGTGGTGCCGCAGAAACAAGGCGGTCCGCCATTCATTGCGACTTTTGATTTCGAGCAAGCCGCCGCTTGGGACATAAAAGGAGCTAAGACCGGCACTTCCAATACCAACTCCGAGCAACTTGAAATCCTGCTCAATCAAACCATCGATAAGCTACTAGCCGAACCCTTCAAAAACGAATGAAACGCAAGACCACCATCGCCTTCTTCTACACCGGTGTCGCGGTGATTTCCGTCGGCATCATCAGCCTCGCCATGTGGCTGCGGCCGGGGCTGAACACCCCCTACCAGGCTCCGATTGTCCTTAACTCCGGTAAGGAAACGGCCACACAGTGGTTTGAAATTTCCAAGGATCTATCCGCCGTCAACCAAGATAATCAGCCAGTGAAGCTCTCCGACCTGCGCGGCAAAGTCTGGATCGCTGCCGAGTTCTTCGCTGTCTGCCCGCATTGCGCCGTTCGCAATGGCGAAGAGCTAAGGAAACTCTACGACGAGTTCGGCAAGCACCCGGATTTCCACATCACCTGCATTTCCGTGGACCCGGAAAACGACAAGCAGGATAAACTTGCCGACTACGCTAAGGCCCTCAGCGCCGAGACGAAAAACTGGTGGTTTCTCAACGCCGGCGACGCCACGACCACCCACGAATATTTAGAAAAAGAACTCAAATTCTTCGGCATCCGCCAGCGCACAGATCCATTGGACATCGAGACCAACGGCAAATATGCCCATGACCTCGGTTTCATCTTGGTGGACCGCGATTTCAAGGTGATCGGGAAATGGCCGCTCGCCGACGCCCGCTCGGAAGAGGGTAAAAAGCTCGACCCAAATCTATACCAAAAGCTCAAAGACGAGCTATTCGCCCGCATCCGCGCAGAGCTTGAGAAAAACGAAACGCCCGGCATCTGATGAGTGACGAACGCAAGCAGTGGCTCACTCGCGCGCCACAGGAAAAACTTTCGCGGAAACTCGGCCTTGGCGCGTGGATTCTATCCGCAGCCGTCATGCTGCTCGTGGTGGTGATGCAGAAGGTCAAACTGCCGCTACCAGAAGGCTGGAGCACCGCCTTCTTACCGCCGATCCACGCCGGAATCAATGCAGTCGCAGCCGTGGTGCTGCTTATTTCCGTGATCGCGATTAAGCTTGGCCAAGTGAAACTGCACCGAGCCGGCATGGTTACCGCCATGCTTCTATCCGTTTTATTCCTGCTATCCTACGTCGCCTATCACATGACCAACGACCCGACGCGCTACGGCGGCACAGGCACACTGCGCACGGTCTATTTTCTCCTACTCATTTCCCACATCGTCTCGGCGGCGGTGAGTCTGCCATTCATCCTCTTCACTTTCATCGCTGGCTGGACCAATCGCTTCCACGCTCATCGTAAGCTAGCTCATTGGGTGTTCCCGCTCTGGCTCTACGTCGCCGTCACCGGCCCGGTCTGTTACTGGATGCTCAAGCCGTATTATTGAGTGAAATGCGCCGCAGTGTGTGAAAATCCATGCAAACGCGATGCATGAATCCGATCGAACGATCGTTCGACTAGACTGAATGGTTTCCGACAGCCTCCCGCAGCCGTGCTTCGACTTCGTCAAGCGTGCCTTGAGTATTTATGATCCGGACGAAATTCTCATCCTTGAGCGAGAGGAAAATTTCTCGGCAACGCTCCAAGTTCTCACGTTTCTCAAACTCGTTGGCAGTGTTGCCGCGCGCGCCGATGCGTTCGAGCGCGGCATCCACGTCGAGATCCATGATTAGCAATAAATCTGGGACCGGCGCGAATTCTTCGTTTTTCCGCCGGATTTCTGTTGGGTCGAAATCACGTGCTCCTTGGTAGGCCATCGTCGAGAAATAATAACGATCGAGGATGACGACCTTGCCGGCGGCCAGAGATGGCGCGATGAGCTCCTCGACGTGCTGGCGGCGGTCGTTGAGGAAGTATTGCAGCTCGTCCTCCGGCGAGAGGCGGCCGGTCGCGGCGGAATCGCGGACTTTTTGCCCCCACGGCCCAGCCGTTGGTTCGCGGCTGAGCACCACCTCGCGGCCGTGCGAGGTGAGCCACTCGCAGAGTCGTTTCGCTTGGGTGGATTTGCCGGTGCCATCGATGCCCTCGATGACGATAAAAAGTCCGCGCGGAGAAGCGGCGGATGTCGTGGCAAGTTGCGGGGAGGGATTTAGAAATGATTGGCCCATGGACGCGGAGAGAAAATCAGGGTGAGGAAGAATTGTGAATCTGAATTTGCCCACCGGACTTTCAAGTTTTCATGCCGCCACTCCTCAATGCACCTCAACCTCGGAGTGCGCCACGTTTGACATAAAACACGTTTCGTGGCGATACTTCCACTTTGGAAACCACTCCCAGCATGCCGATGTCGGCCTTGCTCTCCACCTTCTCAAACTACCAATTTCGTGCTCCCATCCCTCACCGGCCAATCCCCGGAACATCTCGCCGCATGGCTCAAGGACGCCGGCGAACCCGCATTCCGCGCCGATCAAATCCTCGAATGGGTTTGGAAAAAAAAGGTAACCTCCATCGAGGCGATGACCAACCTGCCCGCTGCCCTCCGCTCGAAACTCGCAGATTCCTTCCGCCTCGCCGCGCTCGAACACTCCACCACTCAAGGCTCCGCCGACACCACCCGCAAGTTCCTCTTCCGCCTGCACGATGGCCGCTACGTGGAAAGCGTCCTGATTCCCGCTAACCCTGCGCTCTATGGCGAGAAATCCGATCGCCGCACGCTCTGCGTCTCCTCGCAAGTCGGCTGTGCTTACGGCTGCAAATTCTGCGCCTCTGGCCTCGCCGGTTTCACTCGCAATCTCGACGCCGCAGAAATCGCCGGGCAAGTCCTCGCCGCCGAGCAACTCTCCGGCGAGCGCGTGGATTCCCTCGTCTTCATGGGCATGGGCGAGCCGCTGGCCAATCTCGACAACCTGCTGGCCGCCATCGCCCTCATCACCGGCCCAAAAACTCTCCATCTCGGCGCGCGCCATCTCACCATTTCTACTTCTGGCCTCGTTCCGCAGATCAAACAACTCGCCGAGCATCCGCAGCAGATCCGCCTCGCGATTTCACTCCATGGCGCCACTGACGACGTCCGGCAGCAGATCATGCCGATCAATAAAAAATGGCCAGTTGCCGAATTGTTTGCCGCGCTCGACCATTGGAATGCCAAGAAAACCCAGAAACTCACGCTCGAATACATCCTCATCCAGGACGTCAACGACTCGCTGGAACAAGCTGCGATCCTCGCCCGCCACGCCCGCCGCTTAGGCGCAAAGGTGAACTTAATTCCCTACAACACCGTCGAGGGGCTCGAATGGAAACGCCCGCCAAACAAGCACTGCCGCGCGTTTCAGGAAATTTTAAAAAACGCCGGTGTCACTGCGAACCTCCGCCTTGAAAAAGGCCATGACATCGATGCCGCCTGCGGTCAGCTCCGCCTCAAGCAAGAAACGGCCGAAGGGATCGTTTCTCCTGCCAGCGCACGGAACTAACGAGCTGTTAATTCCCAGGTGCGCGTCACGATAGCCCAGATAATCCTGCTGATTTGCATTTGGACACTCAGTCCAGACGAATATCCGAGCTGAGTCGCTTGGGTGCTTGCGGGGTGCCGGGGCGGATAGGCGCAGTGGACTTTCCATCGCTGCCGATGATCTGGTAGGTCCCCTTGAAGCCGCGCCAGCGGATGATTCCGCGTGCGTCACTGGTGAGAATCTTGTGAGTGTGCCATTGCTTAAGAATCAAGTTTTCCCACATGAGCGCCGCCGGAGTGGGGCTCCAGTCTCGTTTCCAAAACGCTGCGGATGGAATCCAATGGCTACCTTCCCAAAAGCCCCAAATGATGAACCCTTCATAGGCTGGGTGACTGAAGCAAACTGTCATGATATCCCGCGTGTAGTCGGCGGCGAGTGCCTCGTCAGCGCTGGTGGTGATGTCGTATTCGCTGATGATCTGACGTGGAACCAGGGCGGTAAAGCGGTCGGTCACGCGCAGGAGCTCTTCTGGAGAGGGAAGGAAGCTGCTGCTGAAATGCCCTTGATTGCCGAGACCGGTGATGGTGACGCCTTCTTTTTTGAGCCGGGTGAGGAGCTCGTAAGTGCCGTCCTGTTGGGCTCCGGGTCTGAAAATCTGATCTTCATTGATCCAGAGCGGAAGCTTAGTAAGGCGAGCCGCTTCCTGGAGGACATCCATCGAGAGCGATCCGAGTGGTGGTCCCCGATTGCCCAGCAATTCCGCGCCTTGCCACGCGATGGGATGGTTGATTACGTCCCACTCGATCACACGGTTTCCGGCGAAGGCGATCCGTTCGCGAGACTGCGCCAAGTGGCGTCCGGCGAGCGCCCCTCATAAGTCGCCTTGCGGCGAGGCAGCTTGGTGACGTCGAAGTCGCGACCGTAGTTGCGCAGACTGATGTCGGCAATTTCGATGGATTGGATCTGCTCTCCCAGGATGAAATGGAGTCCGCCCTGGCCAGTGGGGACATCGACATTCACGACAACAGTTTGATAGATTCGCTCCCAAGTGCTACCGAATTTCACGGGATCGGTCACCCCTGCCATTGTAAAATCGGGTGCGGGTAATTGGAGTTTTGCGTTGGCCACGCCTGCACCACCTTGCACGCTGCGAGCCATGAAGCTGAGTAGCAAAGCATTTCGGGTCATCGGGATGATTTTTGCTTCGGGAGAGAGAATGAGTTTTCCGCTAGATGGAAGGACTTCTGCGGCTTGGCATAGCGAGAAGGACAGGATGAGCGGCAGAATGATGATGGGTTTCATGCGGTTCAGAGATAGCGAGATTTGAGATGAGCGAGGTAGGCCTCGGTCGTCGGCGTGCTGCCTGTCGCTTGCTTGATAAGTTCTTCAGGATCGAGAGTGGCGCCATGGGCATGCACAGATTTTCGTAACCAGCCAAGCAGGGGAACGTAGTCGGCACGATTGATTGCGGCGGCGACAGTTGTATCTTTCCGCGCGGCAGCGAAGAGCTGGGCGGAGTTGATATTGCCGAGCGTGTAGGTGGCGAAATAACCCAGCCCGCCCATCGACCAATGAATATCCTGCAAGCAACCGTGGCTATCATCTTTGGGTGTAAATGCGAACAAATCGCGTGAAATCTCATTCCACGCGGCGGGCACTTCGGAGACTTTCAAACTGCCACTGACCATCCGCCGCTCCAGCTCGAAACGGAGTAAAATGTGTAAGTCGTAAGTTGCCTCGTCTGCCTCCACGCGGATCGGTGAGAATTCGGCGCGCCAGAGGTGGTGTAAGAATTTCTCCAACGGAAATCCCGCCAACTGCGGGAAGCTTTCCTGCGCAACAGGATACCATTTCTCCCAGAACGTGCGCGAGCGACCGACGTGGTTTTCCCACAGCCTGGACTGCGATTCGTGAATGCCTAACGAAACTGCGCTGCCGGATGGAAGTCCGAAATCATCGACAGCCAAGCCTTGCTCGTAAAGCCCGTGGCCCGCTTCGTGAAGCACGCCGAAGAGCGACGAGGTAAAATCCGACTCCATGTAACGCGTGGTGAGCCGCACGTCGCGTGGGCCGAGCGTGGTGCAGAACGGGTGCGTGGTGGTGTCGATACGGCCGGCTTGGAAATCGAAGCCAATAGACTCTGCGATACGGGCGTTGAAACTTTGTTGGTCGGAGATGGGGTAGGGGCCTGCTGGCAAATTTGGCGCGTGAGCGGCGGAGTTTTCCACTGCACGCGCGGCGATTTCTCTAACTGCGGGACGCATCTCATCGAATAAATGAGCCACGGCGGCGGTGCTGGTTCCTCTCTCAAAGCCTTCCAGCAGCGCATCGTAAGGTTCGTGTGCATAGCCCCAGAGTTCCGCTTTTTCGCGGGCTATTCCTAGCAAGGTTTCAAGATGCGGTGCGAAGCTGGAGAAGTCCGAACGCTCGCGAGCGTCTGCCCACGCGTGCTTCGCGAGCGAGCTGGTCACCGAGTCGCGGGCGACAAGTTCTACGGGCAATTTCGTAGCCCGGTCGAACTCGCGGCGCAGTTCACGGAGGTTAGCAGTGTGTTTAAAATCGGTGCCCGCATCCGCAGCTTCGGCGGCATCGAGGTCTTTTTTCCAAGCCTCGGAAGTCGAGAGTTCGTGCGCGCGGGAGGACAGCCAAGCGAGTTGGTCCGCCCGGTATTTAGCGGCGGCTGGCGGCAGGTAGGTTTCCTGGTCCCATCCAATGACAGCGGCGGATGAGCTGATCACCGCGAGTTCGCGGGTTTTTTCGAAAATTGACATAGCGGATTTGTGAATGAATCCAGCAGCAAGGCAAAGGCCGAAAATTCCGGGAAGGCCAGGCGACTTTACTGGAGGGTGGTCCCAAACTGTTCGCCTCAAATCTGACAAGTTTAGCGAATCGTCCACCTGGTCTTGTGAGATGATTTCCCGAGCGTAATTCGGGCACGGGTCCGAGAACGTGGCTATCGCCAGCGGATGATACTAAATCTATCAGAGGAGGTTTTTGCAGTTGTCGGTCTCTCAAGTCACCCTCACACGAAAACACAACCGCAGCAAAATAACCGGTGGATCTCCCGGCAACTGGACGTGACACTTCCGGCAGCCACTTTGAGAAAAATCATCCACATCGACATGGACTGCTTCTACGCCGCCATCGAGGAACGGGAAAATCCTGCCTTGCGAGGCAAACCCGTGGGCGTCGGCGGCCGCGACCGTCGTGGCGTGCTGACCACAGCGAATTACGAGGCGCGAAAATTCGGCTGCCGCTCGGCCATGCCGGTTTTCAAGGCCTTCGAACTTTGTCCCCAGCTCATCCTTGTACCTGTCCAGTTTGATCTTTACCGTGCAGTTAGCGCGAGGATCCGCGCCATCTACGGGCGCTTCACCGACCTCATCGAACCGCTCTCGCTCGACGAGGCCTACCTCGACGCTTCCCACCTTAAGAGCAGCGGCGCGGCCATCGCTCGCGAGATCCGGGCGCAGATTTTTGAGGAAACTGGCCTCACTGGTTCCGCCGGGATTTCGTCCAACAAGCTCATCGCCAAGATTGCCTCGGACTGGCACAAGCCAAACGGCCAGAAGGAAGTCGCTGTTGAGGAAATCCCCGCCTTCATGGCCGCGCTGCCCGTCGGACGCATCTGGGGTGTAGGCCAGAAAATGCGCGAAAAACTCACTGCTCTCGGCATTGAGACGTGTGCGGATCTCCAACAGCTTGATCAGATCGAGCTCTCCCAGCGGTTCGGAAAATGGGGCGTCGAGCTGTGGCATCTTTGCCGCGGCATCGACGACCGTGCAGTCACGCCGGACCGCACCCGCAAGTCGGTTAGCAGCGAGACCACTTTTTTGGAAAACATCCAGGACCTTCCTGCGCTGATTCCGCCGATGCGCGGGATGCTCGGTGGGCTCATCGAGGATCTCGCCAAGTCGCACCCGGATCGCGTTATTCGTTCGCTCGTCGTCAAGATGAAATTCGCGGATTTCCACCGCACCACCGCCGAGCGCGCGGGTCATTTTGTGGAACCCGCCATCTTCGAAGAACTCCTCGCCGAGGCATGGCGGCGCGGTAATAACCGTGCCGTCCGCCTGCTAGGCGTAGGTGTTCGCTTCGAAGACCCACGCGAATCCGAGCAAATGGAGTTCTTCGGCTGATGGAGAATCTGTCCCAACAGTCTCAGTCGGAATCAAATTCGTCGCCAGTCGCTTGCGGTGGTGCGCTTGTCATAGCGTTGGCTTGACAGTCATGGAGAATTAAGGATTTCTCAGATCAGACAATGGCGAAACGACCGATGGCAAATGTCAAATTGACGCGCCTGGAGGCCCAGACACGGGCGATCCGAGGGGCTGGCAGCATCGTGTTCGTGGTTTTCTGTATGGCGATCGGCTTCGTGGTGGTGGCAACCGCCTTCCCGCAGCGTCGCGAGTTAGAGAAGCTGGAAGCAAAACTAAAACTGGCTAAAGAGCTCGAGGAAAAGGTTCTTGCAGATCGCGAATATCATCAAATCGAGCACCGGGCATTGCGCGAAGATCCCGAGTTTTTAGAAATTCACGCGCGAGATCGCTTGAATTTATATCGCGTGGGCGAGCGGGTCTTGAAGTTTGATAGCAATCGCTGAGTCCAGTTTTTGTCGCTTGGCGAGTGCGTCCACAGGCTCTATCTCTTGACCATGAGAAATGACATCGAGCGGATATTGATCGATGAGAAAGTGATCGAAAAACGTCTCGACGCGATGGCTATTGAAATCGAACGGGACTTCCCGGGCGGGACCGTGGTGGTAATTGTTCTTCTCAAAGGCGCTCTGGTTTTTGCCGCAGATCTGCTCCGGCGAGTGCCACGGATTCTGGAAATCGAATTTCTCAACGTGGCCAGCTATCACGGCGGCTTGGAAAGCTCGGGAAAAGTAGATTTCCTCGACCGTCGTTTCCCGGAAGTGAAGGGTCGTCATGTGCTCTTGCTAGACGACATCCTCGATACTGGCAGAACGCTGCACGCGGTGACGGAAAGACTCATGGAAGAAGGTGCTATGGCGGTGCACACCGCCGTTCTGCTAGCCAAAAATAAGCAACGCGCCGAGGAGATCAGCGCCGACTACGTGGGCTTTGAAATCGGTGACGAGTTCGTCGTTGGCTACGGCTTGGACTACAACGGGAAATACCGGAATTTGCCCTACGTAGGAGTGCTCAAGATGTCTGCAATAGTCTAACCAACTAGATCCCCGATAGAGCCGAAGTCCGGCGAGAACAGCCGCTTGTAGGTTCTTGCCGCATAGCCGTCGGTCATGCCTGATAGGAAATCGCAGACCAGTCGCGCCCTCGACGCCTCATCGGGTGCTGCTGCGATTTCAGCCGCGGTGTCTGCGGGTAGAAGTTGGAAATCTTGGCCGTCGATCCTTTGCTGGGAAATATAGCGTTCACCCAGCACTTCCCACAACTGACGCAGCATCCGGCTGCCTTTGTGTTCGAGTTGCTTGAGTTGTGGCGAGAGAAAGACCACATCGAAAGCGAGTCGCTTGAACATGCTGGACTCGGCTTTCACGGTTGGATCAATCGCGAGCTGGTAGCGGTAACGATTCGTTGCGCCACTGAGGAAATTAACGTCAGCTTCCAAGCGGGTGGACTGAATGTATTTTCCGATGCGCTTGCCCACAAAAGGATCAACCCGCTTGCGGCGGATGGCTTTCATCAGATCGCCTAACGGAGTCGCATCTTCAGTTGGTTCACTGTTTTTTTCTGCCCAGCCTTCGATTTTCTCGATGTTGAGAAATCCGGCGCGCACGCTGTCGGATAGATCATTGAGCGAGTAGGCGGTATCGTCCGCCCAATCCATGAGCTGGCACTCGATCGACTTGAATTTGTCGCGCGCCTTGCCGGGCGTGAGTTCGAGCGGGAAGTCATTTCCGCCCATAGCCCAGTCGAGGTAGGCATGCTGATTGTCGTAGATGAAGTGGTGCTCCGGTAGGTTTCCTAGCTCGGTCCAGAGGGATTTGTATTTCAGCACGCCGTCGAGAAACGCCCGCGTCGGGTCCATGCCGCTGCGTTTGGCGGAGAAAATCCGCTCGGTGAGCAAGCGCAGTGTCTGTGCGTTTCCTTCGAACCCGCCGTGCCCGCGCATCAAATGGTTTAGCGTCCGCTCGCCGGCATGGCCGAAGGGTGGATGCCCGAGATCGTGCGAGAGACAAATGGCTTCTACCAAATCTGGATCGATAAAAAAATCATCCCCGAGTGGGCCGTCTGGTTGGCTTTTCAGCCAGTAAGAAATCGACTTACCGATCTGCGCGACTTCGAGTGAATGGGTCAGGCGCGTCCGGTAGAAATCATACTCGCCGCTCCAGAACACCTGCGTCTTGTTTTGCAAACGACGGAAAGTCGGGGTGTGCAGCACCCGGTCGCGGTCGATCTGGAAGGGCGTTCGGTAGTCCGATGCGTCGCAGGCCCCTGAGCGCCGCTCCGTATCAAAAGCCCCGTAAAAGCGGTTCAACATTCCTTGGAGATTAGATGCGCTTGCTCATCCGGCAACCTCAACCTTCGAGGCGAAGGCCGAACTGCACAGGCCTCGGGAAATCAGAAGATTGGCTTTTACTCCTTTTCAAGTAGCTCCGTGACTAGCTTGCCGTAGGTGTCGCGGTCCAGCAGGAACGGATTGGAGTCAGAGTTGAGGCGGCCGTAGTAAAATGCGGGGTTAATGCTGCTATTACCGGGCGCGAGCGTGATTTCGCGGCTAATGAGCCCTGTGAAATCGCCGACATCGTTGGTGGTTTTTTCGATGACTTTGAAGACGAGGGTCGGGCTCAGCAGCGCCTTGGCGGCGGATTCGTCGTCGGGTGAGAGCCAGCGACTGACCTTGAGGCTTTCTAGAATTCCCAATAGATAATTTGCCCGTGCTGAATCGAGTGAGGGCGTAATGTCTTTTTCAGCGCGGCTGGCGGTCCATTCTTCCTTGCTGAAATCATAACGGAGCATGAGCGGTGGTTTCGTGCCGGATTTGCGTTCGATAGCCATGAGATTCACCCGGTCGAGCGACCAGAGCCGCGCTGGTCGCCACTCGTAGGGGCGCACTGCGATGGAACTGACGAGCAATTGATCCACGCGCATCACTGTGGGCGTGCCGAGTCTGTTGACGAAGTAGCCGCCTTTGGCGTCGATGCCGAAGGCGAGATTGATTGCTTGGTTGTCTTTGCCGAGGAAGCTTAGCTTTAAAAACGGGCGGTGCAGTCCCCACGGGGTGAAGTCGGTGGCGGCGTCGGTCTCGAAGCCAATCGCGCGGCCCTCGGTGACTGCCTTGAGCAGGGTGAAGAGGCGCTCCTCGTTTGCTTCTTGTGATTTGCCGTCGATGCTGGCGGTCCACGGTTGTGGCGGAGTGCGTGAAATGAGTATTTCGGCGCCGGTGGCGGGCTGGATCTTGATGCCGCGAAGGAATTGGATGTCCAGATTGGTGAGAGTGGCATTGCGCAGGTCGTTGATGGCGAGCGGTAGATCTGCGAGCGAGACGAGGTTTGGCTCGGGCTTGAGGGGGAGCTCAAAAATGGTATTTGGGCGGTTGCTGATCGCGGCCCGGACATCGCGTGACTCGGGAGTCTCGCGGGGGAAAATTTCGAGCACCGTCTCGGTATCCGAGCCGAAGGAGGTGAGGGCGATCTGCCCAGACTTGGCGAGTGTGCCATGGGTCGGGAGCGTGACTGAGGCGCGGTCGGAGATTTTCACGGCCTGCAATTCATACAGTCCTTCGATGAGCGACTTGATGGCCTTGGGATCGGTGGCGAGGTCGAGTGGTTTGACGACGCGCCACGGGCTTTGCGGAGTTTCTCGGCCAAGGGTGAGCTCGCCCTGTTCGGCGCGGATGTGGATTTTTTTGAGGGTGATGGGGTTAAAATAGAATGGGCGGTGATCGCGGAGAAATTTTAGACCATCTTTGAAGAGCGGGGAAATATCGCCGGTGCAGGCGTAGATGAAGCGCTTGCGGCTTTCGTCGCGGGGCTGGATAAAAACGGTGGGCACGGGCTTTTCGATGTCTTTGACGGTGGCGAGCCACGGGGTGACGCGTCCCATTTTGTATCTTGCCAAGGGCGTGTGGTTTTTACCTTCCAGCCGGATATGGACGCTGCCGTCGCGGAGGCCGGCTTTTTGTTCGTCGATGTCAGCGCGCCCGGCGAAGTCCTCGACGCGCAGGCCGAGGGTGAAATTGATGATGCCGACGGCGGCGCGTGGGTCCATGCGATCCTGCCAAGGCTGGGTGGCTTGCCAGCCATTTTCGCCGAGGTCAAAGCTGGCCGTGATGCCATTGCGCGAGATTTGAATGTGCTTCACCTCGGGCTGGGTGAATGTGGAATAGAGCCCCTTGCCCAGCGGGACCGGCGGCGCGCCGAGGACGGAGTTGAAATTTCCTTCCTTCCACTGCCAGCCTGCCAGCCCACAGACGAGGATGGCTAACAGCGCGAGAATGAGTGTGAAGCCGAGGGAGCGCATGACAAGTTAGGCACGGCGCGAGGACCAGACGAAGGCTCCAGTTAGGAACAGGAAGGCGGGCAGGAAGAATAGGTTCACCCGGTTGATGAAGGAGACTTGTGCGTCGAGAAGTGGTAGCTTGTAAGTGGCCAGCGAGCGCGGACCTATACCGGCTAGCGACTGGCGGTCCATCAGCCAATTCACGGACGAGGCGAGGAAGTCGATGTTCTCAGCGCGCTGGTGTTTGGGCTCGAGGAAATCGGTGTTGGCGATGACTATCATCCGCGAGGTGTCAGCGGCGAAGCGGTCGTCATTGGCGGCTCCGCGGGTGACGCAGGCGGCCAGATAGAAGGGAGACTTGGTGTCTTCCTTTTCATCGAAGGCCGGGTTTTTCTCGCCGAATTTCGTCTCACCCCAGAATCCATCCGCTGCCTGGATCAGACCGATGGGGTTGATTTGCCGGTTCATCAAATCTTCGGCGCCTTCACGAACTTCAAGTGACAATGTCGCGCCCTCTAAGACGGTCGCTTGGCCGGCAAAGTCCTTGGTGAATTCTACGCCGGACGCGAAGATGCCGCGTGCGGTGGTGTCGATGCGCTGGTCCACGAGAGAAATTACCCGGTCTTGTTGCGGGGTGATACCGTAGCTGCGGAGGAATGTTCGTAATTTCGGCAGTGTATCGCCGGGCTTCAGCAGCACCAAGATGGCAGCACGCGGCGTGTTCCAGTATTTTTCCAAAACCGCGAGCTCGGCGTCGGTGAGGTCGTATTTCGGGGCGACTAGGGCGACTCCTTCCATATCGGTGGGAATTTCCGTGAGGCCGGAGAGGTTGATTCCTTGAAGATCGACGTTTTGAAATCGTAGGGTGTCGAGTAGTGATTTAGCTGGGGAATTTTCGCCTTCGCCATCGATCCGGCTCTTGTCCGCGAGGAAAGCCATCTTGCGCGCCCGGCCCTCGATAGACTCGACAAGGCGTGCGGTCAGGACGTCCTCGCCCTGGAAACCAGTGATTTTCCGCTGGGAATCAGCAGTGGTGTAAACGGCCAAATCGTCGGCGACGATGAGTTTGACGTTCGGGTGCAGTATGCGGTTGCCGTTCTTGTCCTCGGTGGAGACCGGCCCGTCGTCGGTGCGCGCATCCATGATGATGAGATCCTTGGTGAGTGGCAGTCCGTAGGTGGCGGTCACCTCCTGCGTGCGGTCGGCGCTGCGGAGTGGATCGACGATTTCTAGCTGGATTTTTCCGTTGGAAAGATGGGCGTATTCCTCAGCCAGCGCCCGCACTCGTTCGTAAAACGGCGAGCTGCGACGAAAGGTCATGATCCATTTGATCGGTTTTTCTCGCCCGCTGATGGTCTTGTCATTCAGGTAGTTCCGGGTGGAAGGTGAGAGCGTGTAAGCGGCCTCCCGGCTTAGATCCACGCGGGTGAAATGATGGACTGCCAGATAATTCAGTGCGATGAGAGTGATCGCGAGCAAGACGATTTGAAGCACAGAAAGTGTGCCCAGTCCCCAGCGATTTAGCGGGCGGGCGGTTTTTCCTTGGGGCTCTGAGGAAGGATGGGACATGAAGTGGAATCGAGGATACTCAACGCCGCCAGCGGCGGTAATCTACGACTTGATAAGTCAGGAACAGCACGAAAATGGCAAGGCTCAGGAAATACACCACTGGCCGCGTGTCGAATAATCCGCTCGCGAAATAATGCAAATGTTGCTGCGAGGAAATGTAATGGAAGAACGACGCGCCTGCGAATGACTCGCCCCAAATCACCGTGACGAATCCCATGAAATACTGAATGACCAGCAGCCCAATAGTGAAAATCCCAGCAATGATTTGGCTAGATGTCAGAGCGGAGGCCAGACAACCGATGGCGGTGAATGCCGCGCCCATCAGCATGACGATTGTGAACGCTCCGCCGAGCGCTCCGGGCGTCCAGGCAGGTGGAAGATCCGTCAACCATTCGAACATTTTGAACTGAATGAGCGCTGGGATCCAGAGCACCGTGTAGAAAATCATCGCTGCTGCGTATTTGGAAAACACCACCTGCCAAGTCCTTACCGGCGCGGTGAGCAGAGTTTCCAAAGTCCCGGAGCGCTCCTCCTCAGAGAAGAGCCGCATGGTGATCAGCGGGAAAATAAACAGAAAATAGAACCAGAACAGCGGCGTGTGGAAGGTTACGTAAACAAGGCTGTCCCGCACCGGCGTGTCACGGAAGCCTTTCATCGCGGTGGACAGTGAGACGCCCTGCATGATCGTGAGGAAGGCAAGCACGACCCAGCCAAACGGAGTTAGGAAATACCCTTTCAGTTCTTTAAAAGTAAGAATTCGGAACAATCTCATGCGGCTGGGCGCTCTTGGTAAGCCATTCCCGCTTCAAGGCAAAGGGAAAAGGAAAAGGAATCCTGGTCCCGCGGCCGCGATCAAAACTCTCAGCTTCCTCTCTTTACAAAATACCCGACTTGCTTAGTTTTACTTCGATATGAAAACCATCATTGCCATCGCCACACTGCCACTTCTCTTAATTTCCTGCGCCCAACAAAGCCTCACAGGAGACACCTATTCGCGCAATGAAGCCGGACAGGCCCAGTCGGTGCAACAAGGTCGAATCACCTCGATCCGCTACGTGAAAATCGAAGGTGAGACCACCGCTGGGACGATTCTTGGCGGCGTGGCTGGCGGCATTCTTGGAAATCAAATCGGTGGCGGCGCGGGTAAAACCTTGGCCACCGTCGGCGGTGCGGGACTTGGTGCCGTGGCTGGTTCGCATGCACAGCAGTCGATGGGCTCTCGCCAAGGTCTTGAAATCCAAGTCCGCATAGATGGCGGCGGCTCGCTTTCAGTCACTCAGGAAGCGAATCCACGAGAGTCATTCAGCGTGGGCGACCGCGTCCGCGTGCTGGGTAATGGCAGCCGAGCAAGGATCAGCCATTGATATCGCTTCGTGTGAAACGCACGGAACGCAAGAGGGCAGAACTGGGGCCGATCATCGCCACGAAATCACCTGGCTCGGTGATTGGCTGGTAGTCCGGTCCCGGGAATGCCAAATCCGCATCTGTAAGTTGAAATGAGACAGTTTTAGATTCCCCGGCATCCAGCGTGATCCGTTGGAAGCCGCGCAATTCTTTGAGTGGACGGGTGACCGAGGCCACCAGATCGCGGAGGTAAAGCTGTAAGGTCTCCGTGGCCGGATGATCTGAGCGATTGATGATTTCTGCAGAAATACGGATACTCTCACCGGGATTCATTTCTGCCGAGCTTGCGGTGACGGGGCCGTATTCGAATGCTGCGTAAGTCAGCCCGTGACCGAAAGGGAACAACGCGTCGTTTGGCGCATCGAGATACTTGGAGGAATATTTCTCGGCTGGATTGAATGGTCGTCCTGTCGGCTTTTCCCGGTAAGTCATAGGCAGTTGGCCGACGTGGCGGGGAAATCCCATCGTCAGTTTTCCGATCGGCGCTATGTCGCCAAAAATCACCTCTGCCAGCGCGTGACCGCCCTCGATTCCGAGGGGCCATGCGTGGAGAATGCTGGAAAATTGTGAGTCCTCCCACGTCAACTCCAGCGGGCGTCCGCTCATGGTGACGAGCACACAGGGCTTGCCTGTGTTTAAAATGCGCTTTGCTAGCTCCCGTTGGCATTCTGGCAGGCGGATGTCCGTGCGGCTGGCGGCTTCGCCGTGCATTTGCCAGCTTTCACCGAGGACAAGAATGACAACATCCGCCTGTTCCGCTGCGCGAGTTGCTTCGGCTAACAAATCCTCGTTGTTTACGTTGATTCGGCAGCCTTCTGCGTGGATCAGTGTCGCTGCCATTTCGCGTAATCCATCGAGCGGCGAGGCTGCCAGTGCTTCATCACCCGCCGCGATCCAGCAGCCAAGCATGTCGCGGCGACTCTCGGCCAGCGGGCCGATGAGCGCGATGGTGGCGTGTTTTGAGAGTGGCAGAATTCCGCCTTCATTTTTCAAGAGGACGATAGATTCGCGGGCTGCTTCACGCGCGAGTTTCCGGTTTTCCGGGCTTGGATAAATTGTCGAGTGGTTTTTACAGCGCGCGAACGGATCGCGGAAAAGCCCGAGATCCCACTTCGTTTCGAGTATGCGAAGCACCGCCGCATCGAGCATTTCTTCTCGGACGGCTCCGGATTTCACCAGCTCTGGAAGCTCGTTCATAAAGGCTTCCGAAACCATGTCCATATCCACCCCGGCGGTGAGCGCTTGCTGCGCCGCATCTGCGTCCGTGGCGGCGGTGCCGTGATTTTTCATTTCTGTCACTGCGGTGTAGTCAGTCACGATCCAACCTTGGAAGCCCCATTGCCCGCGCAATAATTCCGTGAGCAACCAGCGGTTAGCACTCGCTGGTATGCTGTCGATGTCATTGAAGGCGGTCATGACCGTCTGCGCCCCCGCGTCGATCGCTGCGCGATACGGCGGGAAATAAGTCTCCTCCATCGCCCGTCGGCTCATATCTACAGAGTTGTAATCCCGCCCGCCCAGCGGCGCGCCGTAAAGGGCAAAATGTTTCACACAAGCTATCACTGAGGCCGGATCTGCAAGGTTGTTCCCCTGATAGCCCCGCACCATCGCCGTGGCGATTTTCGCACCCAGCCATGGATCTTCGCCGGAGCCTTCTGCCACCCGTCCCCAGCGTGGGTCATGCGAAATATCGACCATTGGCGAGTAAACCCAGTGCAGGCCGTCCGCTGCGGCCTCCGCTGCTGCCATCTGCGCGCAGCGTTCCATCAGATCCAGATTCCATGAACACGAAAGCCCCAGCGGGATCGGGAAAATCGTCCGGTGGCCGTGAATTACGTCGTAGCCGAAAATAAGTGGCACCCGCAGCGGGCTTTCCAGTGCCAGCTCTTGCAGGGCCTGCGTGGCAGCGGGGGTGAATACATTGAGGACTGCGCCGCAGTGGCCAGCACGGATTTTTGCCGCCAGATCATGGGAGTGCTTCATACCAGTCGCATCCATCGCGCCGGTCAGCAGGTTGAGTTGACCGACTTTTTCCTCGACTGACATCTGGTCCAGCAATTCTTGAAGAAACGCGTCCTTACTCATCGAGGCCATCACGTCCCCCCGAGCGCGTGATTTCAAGGCTTATCACACCTCCCTGCGCTTCTATTTCTGCCGGTATTTTTTTATTTATGGGTGAAACGGGCATTCGTGCTGCGGAGAATAAAGATCAGGCAGAAATGCCTGAATCACGCCTGATTGGCGGGCGCTCGGGCTCGGGGATGGCTTTCGAAAATTGTTCGATGTTCTCGCCGTTGATCGACCATGATTGATAGAGCGCGGGCAAGGGTGCGGCGAGAGTGAGCTTGCCGTCGCGCTCCAAGCGGCGGAGCACCACGCGGAGAATGGCGAAGGCCATGCTGCCGAGCTCGTCGTCGTCGCGATTGCGGTGGATGCGTTTGACGAGGTCGGTCTGGGCGATGCGGTGGATTTTCCCTGCGTGTGCTAGATCGATAAGATGCGCCATTTCCACGCCGTAGCCGACCGGGAAGGGGAGCGATTCTAGAATCTTGCGGCGGGCGGCATATTCGCCGGAAAGTGGCTGGAGAATGCCAGCGAGTTCCGGATAGAATAGCGAGATGAGAGGACGAATTAGGATTTCAGAAACCCGCCCACCGCCTGTCGAATGGGATTCGTCGCCGTAGGCAAGCGGGCGCTCGTAGAAGGCTTTGACGTAGTCGATGGTGGGATCTGCAAGCAGCGGACCGACGAGTCCGGTGACGAAGCCGGGGTGAAAATTCGAGATATCGCCATCGATGTAACAGATGATATCGCCATTGGATGCGTGGAGGGCTTTCCAAAGGTTTTCGCCTTTTCCGCAATAGTTCGCCTGGTCAGGAAGGATCTCGGAAGCGAGGTGGACGCTGGCTCCTGCGGCAGCGGCGATTGCGCGCGTGGCGTCTGTGGAGCCGGAGTCGATGACGAGGATTTCATCAACCAGTCCGCGGCGCACGAGCAAATCTTGAATGCTAGAAACGATCTGGCCGATGGTTTCTGCCTCGTTGAGAGTGGGGATACAGACGGAAACGCGCTGGGATTTTTTCAACGTTAGCAATGCATCCAGATCGGCGAACTGCCGGTGATGAAAGCGCTGCGTGGAAGACATGGCGGAGTCCTAGCGGTCCTGTCGAGAGCGCGCAAGGACGATGCGTTTCAGGCGTCAGGGGCTGTGAAATTCGAGCCCTGCGCGTGGGGAAAAATTTTTCCAACCTTTCCGCTTGAAGCGGCCAAAAAGTCATAGCACCGTTTTTCCACATGGAAGTAACGAACAAGAACTCACCGACCCCTGTGGAACTGATCGACTGGTTGAACGATGAAGGGGTCATCGATCTGGATTGGGATTTCCCCGAAGATGGGAATCTGTTTGAGGCTGGACTCGACTCATTGGCGATCGCGCGGTTAGTGGCGGCCGTGGAAGACCGATTCGGAATCGAGCTGGTGGGGGAAGACCTATCACGCGAAAATCTAGCGACTCCAACAACCTTGGCTGCTTTGATCGCGGTGCGGACGGCCTGAGTCGTCTGCGGCTATGGGCACGCTTAGTCCAACAGATATTTCGACGCTTGCTCGACGTCCTTGTCGCCGCGACCGGATAGGTTGGCGATGAGGAGGCTGTCCTTGGGTAAGCTGCCCGCAATTTTCGAAATGTAGGCCATGGCGTGCGCGCTTTCGAGCGCGGGGATGATCCCCTCGCAGTGCGCGAGTTCCTTAAAGGCGGCGAGTGCTTCCGCGTCGGTGGCGTAAGTGTATTCGACACGGCCGATGTCTTGCAGGTAGGCGTGCTCCGGACCGACGGCGGCGTAGTCGAGACCGGCGGAAACGGAGTGGGTGAGCTCGATCTGGCCGTCATCATTGGCGAGAAGCCAAGTTTTGGTGCCTTGAAGCACGCCAAGTTTTCCACCTTGGAAGCGGGCGGCGTGGCGCTCTGGGATGATTCCGTCGCCGCCAGCCTCTACGCCGACCATGCGGACATTTTCGTCTTCCAAGAATGGGTGAAACAGGCCGATGGCATTCGAGCCACCACCGACGCAGGCGACGAGTAGATCCGGTAGGCGGCCTTCTTTTTCTAATATCTGCTGACGCGCTTCCACGCCGATGACGCGGTGGAAATCCCGGACAATCATGGGAAACGGATGTGAGCCGAGTGCGGAGCCGAGAATGTAATGAGTGTGATCCACAGTGGCGACCCAGTCGCGCATCGCTTCGTTCACTGCCTCCTTGAGGGTTGCTTGGCCGGAGGTGACGGCGCGGACTTCGGCTCCCATCAGGCGCATGCGGGCAACGTTGAGGGCTTGGCGTTCCATGTCCACTTTTCCCATATAAACGACGCATTCCATGCCGAAGCGGGCGCAGACGGTGGCGGTTGCCACGCCGTGTTGGCCGGCTCCGGTTTCTGCGATAATGCGTTTTTTCCCGAGGCGCTTGGCGAGCAGAATTTGGCCGATGGCGTTGTTGATTTTGTGGGCACCGGTGTGGAGCAAGTCCTCGCGCTTGAGATAAATTTTCGCGCCGCCGAGTATTTCCGTCCAGCGCTCGGCAAAGTAGAGTGGAGTGGGGCGGCCGCAGTAGTTGTGGAGCAAGTCGTCGAGTTCTGCCTGGAACGCCGGGTCTGCCTTGGCGGCGGCGTATGCGGTGGCGAGTTCCTGCAGCGGAGCCATCAGGGTTTCTGGGACGAACATGCCGCCGAATTGGCCGAAGTGGCCGGTGGCGTCGGGAAGGGCGGAAGTGGGAGAAGTTGCGATGGCCATGGACACGGTATTATTTCGCGGGATGGTGCGTGATTCAAGGGAGATTTCTCAAGGCAGCTTCCATGCGGTGCGGAATTTTTGGTATTCAGCGGCTGGAAGGAGGATGTAGAGCGGGCGCTTGGCGGGGTCGATTTGGGAAATGAGTGACTGAAGTTTCAGCTTTTCCATGGTGGTGCAGCCGGCGGTGGGGGCGGCTCCGTCGCGCCGCCAGATGTGGAAGAAGATGGATGAGCCGGCATGGGGCGTGACATGGGGCGGGGAGTTGTGGCCGATGAAGAGCTTGAGAGAATGGACTGGATCAGTCTGCTTCATCTGCTGCTTTTTTTCCCAAGCGCTGGTGGGCTCGTGGTCGAGGATGATGTTTCTGTTATACTGGGGCGACTCTGGGTCTTCTACCCAGAGGTCGCGGGAGGTGACTTGGCGGTAGGGCAGAGCGGGTTTTTTGGTGATGGTGGCCTGATAACCCCAGGCTCCGCCGATTGAGAAAACTCCGGCGGGTGAGCGGTTGTCGCCTTCTTTTTTGGTAGGGGCTCCGGCGGGGTTGGGATGGAGGCCTTTGCCCCAGACGAGGCCGCCTTTCCCGAGGCGACCTTGCCACGGCGCGCCGGCCGGTTTCCAGCTACCGCCGGATTTTTCATAGAGGCGGAGGGTGACGTGAGAGCTGTCCCAGCCATCCGCGGTGCCTACGAGGCATTGGCTGGAGCTGGCCGGGAGCTCGAAGGCTGCGACGGGGAGAAGGGTGAAGAGGGAGAGGAGAAGAAATTTCATGGGAGGACTTGGAAGATGAAGAGGGAGGCAGATGCCTTTCGCCCAGTCTGGGGTGGAAATGCTCCAATCTTTTGATTTTCTCTCAGGTTTGGGTGTGGGCAGCTAG
>JANMYL010000193.1:0-11932 GCA_031382045.1 Akkermansiaceae bacterium
GTATCTGTTGTCGATTCTGTCAAATCGCAACTGTTCTATTGCACCAAGTGATTTTCCCGCAATCGGGTAGGTTTCCGTATTTGGATCCCTTTGGAACGGAACTAGTATCTAGTCACATAAAAAAATTCGTATTTAAAGCGCCTGCATTTCGCGCTAGAAGTGCGCATGGCAATCCGATATCGAATCACCCTTACCGAGGAAGAGCGTAAGCAATTGCGTGACTTCACCCGCAGCGGCAAGACCCATGCCCCGAAGTTCATCCACGCCCGCGCACTATTGCTGTGCGATGTCGGTTCCCATGCCGAGGAATCTTGGAAAGTCGCAGATGTGGCAACCGCCCTTGGGGTTACCGCCCGAACCATTGAGCACCTCAAAGAGCGTTTCGTGGAGGGCGGACTCGACGCCGCCCTCGCCCGCAAACCTAGCACTAAACCGGCAAACATCACCTTTGACGGCGGGTTCGACGCCCGCCTCACCGCGCTCGCCTGCTCGCCCGCGCCGAATGGCCGCGCACGTTGGACCGTGCGCCTGCTGGCGGAAAAGGTCGTCGAATTAGAAATCGCCCCCTCCGTTTCGCTCATGACCATTCAGCGCTCTCTAAAAAAAACGAGTTGCGTCCTCACCTGAGCAAATATTGGAAGATCCCACCCGACGCCAACGCCGCCTTCGTCGCCAACATGGAGGATGTGCTTGCGGTTTACGAACTCCCTTACGAAGCCGATTATCCCGTTGTTTGCATGGACGAGTCGAATAAGCAATTGATTGGAGAGGTGCAAGCGCCCATCCCCATGGCGGCGGGTCACTGCGAGATCGTCGATCACGAGTATGTTCGAAACGGTGTGGCGAATATTTTTGTCGCCGTGGAGCCGCTAACCGGCCAGCGGCATGTGGAAATCACCGAACGGCGCACCCGCGTTGAGTTCGCGCACTTCGTCAAACGCCTGCTCGATGAGCACTATCCCGACGCCGTGAAAGTGCGTCTCGTGATGGACAACCTCAACACCCACGAGATCGCTTCGCTCTACGCTACCTTCGAGCCCGCCGAGGCCAGGCGGCTGGCCGACCGGCTCGATATCCATTACACCCCCAAACACGGCAGTTGGCTCAACATCGCGGAAATTGAGTTCAGCGTCATGCAAAGCCAGTGCCTGAACCGCCGCATCCCCGACCTTGCAACCATGCGTGCCGAAATGGCAGCTTGGGAAGCCGCCCGCAACAACCGTGGCGCACCCGTCAACTGGCAGTTCACCAACGAAAAAGCCAGAATCAAGCTGTCTCGCCTTTATCCGAAGTTATAAATGTTACAGGATACTAGGTTGTAGGGGATGGCGGGTTTGAAGCTTGAGAGCTCGAAAATGGTGGGCCAGGTGAGGTGGTTGGCGTGGCGCGCTTTGAGGGCGATGACCGCACAGCGCAAGACGGCGAGGTTGCCGTTGAGGTTGAGGTTTTTTGAGCGGGTGGCATCCTCTTCAAAGAGGGCGTCTCGCACCCAGTGGTTGCGGATTTCACAGCCTCCCCAGTGACCGCGGACCCATTGCGCGAAGCGTGCGGCGGCTTGAGGGATGAGGCTGCTGAGATATCGACTGACGGTATCCTCGCTTGCTTGGCTGGCTCCGGGGCTGGTGGAGGAGGTCTGCTTGGTAATGACGATGAGGCTTCGCACTTGCGGCAGTCCGCAGGCGAGTGGCTCGATTGGGTAAACTTCGATTCTACGCCGTTCTATCCGACCGTGCCCGCGGTCTTTGGTTTCGCAGACAAAAGGGGGGAGCCGACGGCGGCGGTGATGCGCTGGGCTTCGGCTAGGGCGATGGGTTGGTTGCCTTTGAGCTGGAAGAGGAAATCTCCGCCGTTCTCGATGATGAGTTGCATGTTTTCGCGTTCGCAGTGGAGGGCGTCGCCGGTGACGAGGGCGTTGTGGAGATCGGTGGTTTGATAGAGGCGCTTGGCGGCGGTGAGTTCGCCCTCGGTTTTGGAGGTTTCGCTTTTGGGTTCCTTGGAGGCGATGGTGATGGCGACGGGGGCACCGGTTTCGTGCTCGCTGAGGGCGAGGGTGAGGAGGAGGTCGCTGATGTATTTACCGTCGAGGGCGAGGGCACGGGGTAAGGTGCCGTGGTGGGCGGCGAGCCAGGCGTTGAGGGTGGCGGCGAGGTCGTTAGGGTCTAATTTTCTTAATAGGTTGTAGAGGGCTTGGTAGCTGGGGGCGCGGCGACCGGGCAGGCCTCTGAGTTTGGGGGGGAAGTTGAGCCAGATGCGTTGTTGTTGGGTGAGGAATTGGCCGTAGCGGTGGATGGCGGCGAGGCTTGTGCGACCGGTGAGGAGTCCCATGCAAATGAGGGTGAGTAGGGTGGAGATGGGCCAACTGCGGTTGTCGCCGCGGGGATCTGGCACGTTTCGTAGGGTTTCGCGAAGGCTATCGATTTGGATTTTTTTGAGTACGAGGGCGCGCTCGGCGGTTTGGAGGTTGCAGCCGGGGAGGTAGGCTGCGGGGAGGTCGAGGCCGGTGAGGATGACGCGAGTGTTGCGGGAGAGGGTCTTGAGCCAGAGTTTTTTGGGGCGTTTGTGCTCGCGGTAGAAGTCGGCGCGGTGGCTGCGTTCGAAGCCTTTGGTGAGGCCGCAGGGTTCCCAGTTGGAGGCTTTGTAGCAGGTTCCTTCGAAGCTTTCGATGTCGGTGAAGGTCTCGGCTAACAGGGGGCGGTAGCCGTGTTTTTCCTGCCACTGCTCGGGGAGGTTGCGGAGGGCGAGACCCATGGCGCGGGAGGCGAGGTTGGGCATGCGGGTGTCTGCGAGGACGAGGACACGGCGGTTTTGGACGATGAGGCCGAGGCGTTCGGCGCGTTGTTGCTGGGTCCAGCCGATCCATTCGTCGCGGTCGATGAGTTTCATGGCGGCGGGTCCCCACACGAGGATGGCGGCCCAGCGCTCGTGGTGATGGACGATCTGGACGAGCGTGCGGCCGACTTGGCGACCCGCTCCGAGATAGTGTTCCTCATTGAGCAGGGCGGCGATGCGCGGCATTTCATCGGGCAGGGCAGGTCTGATTTGGAGTTCTCCAAGAATCAATGCACCGGGTTCAATGCCGCACCATGGCTCTGTAGTTTTGTCGTCGAATAAGGCATTCATGCGAACCAAACAGAGAGGAGATGGGATGGTTTGTCTAGGAAAATCGCTGGATTAAGCCCTCGTGGGGTGTCTTGCGCTTAAAAGAAAACGCCATGCCCTATTGACTGACCCTATTGATTGCGGCCTTGACAAAAAGCGATGAACGTAAGGTCCTCCTCGCGATACTATTGAGAACCCACACTTCGGTGAGTAATCAATGGATAGCAGAAAAGTTGGCGATGGGGCATCCTGGTTCGGTAAGCCGCACATTTTCCGCTAGCAGGACCGACAAATCGATGGGCAAATCAATCAAAAAATTCGAAACATTGTTGATCTGTGAACACTGACCCCATCAATTAGACGCCTACAACGAAAGTGCGATCACGACACCTGAAAGCAAGATGCAAAGAATTGGCATGACACATTCTTTGCCAAAAACCGCCATCAGGGCATTGCCGATGACTAGGACGATGAGTCCTGGAAGCGCTCCAAACAACTTCATGACAATCATTGAGATGATCGTGGCTGCAATTAGACCCGGGATGCTTGGTTTCATATTCGTGTATGCCGTGCGGCGGCTTGTGCTGGATGTTTATGGAGCCCCTATCGGTGGGCAAGAAAAATGTTGCTAAATCGCTACAGCGTAACCGCTCATACTCAAAAGTGTCTGCTACGGTGATTATGACTGATGGCAAGTCCACTGGCGGAACAAATGGTGCGAGAGATGGCGAACGTCCTCAAAGAGCGGCGGATCAAGATTGCGGCCAGCATGAACGCCCTTTCGGCTGCGAGCTATCTCGACCGTGCCGCGCTCCATCGGGCGGAGAGCGGCGACCGCATTCCCTCGCTCGCTTTCTGGGTAGATTGGGCCGACACGCTGGGCGTTCCACTGGAGAAGGTTATTGCCGAAGCAAGGAAGCGAGTCGGCAAAGAGGCTGGCAAGCCACCCGAGCGGAAACCGCTTTCGTGATTCGGAATGGGGCTGTTTCGGCTGAGAGGAGAAATCCAAGCGAGCCGCGCGATTGGCTGCGGTGGAGAAAAGCGCAAAAAACGCGGAATCTGCAAAGTGATTAGGCTATCCAAAATTGACGTCTTGTCGGGAGAGCGGTGCGAGGGAATGAGGTGAATTGGTTTGAATGTTGATGCGCAAATTCAGGGAATCACTTGTCTTTCTGGCCTCAACTGCCTTAAATGAATTTAACAAAATCCTTGGATTCTCCGCCCCCTTCTTTTCCTGTTCCTCCTCAGTGTGGCGGCGCTCCCAGCGCGTGCAGGATGGACACCCACCGGCGCAATGAGCACTAATCGCGGCTACGGATTAGCGACTTTGCTGCCTGATGGCAAGGTGTTGGCAGCGGGTGGTTCCATTACCGCCAACGGCACGCTTGCCACTGCGGAGTTGTATAACCCGGCCACCGGGACGTGGAGGCAGCGCAAGGTCCGTTCAGTAATCCACGTGAGCAACAGATTATGTTCTAAAGGTCCGTCCTTCTGACATGACATATCTTCAGCAATATCAAAGCTGAGCGCATGCACCCATACCAGCGAGGGTGCACATCGATTAAGTCTATCACGGGGTGAGGGTTGAAGTTACCAAGGTCATCGAAACAAAGCCGCTGGTGGGGGGGAGAATGACGCGGCTTGTTCGGCTTGTTCGGCTTCTTGTCTTCCGCTGGCTTGAGATGCTAAAACGCTAAAATTCATCCTCTGGCGGTCGATCAACGGTATCTGGAGGCTCGGTAGTAAACTTCACCAGTGCTTCGCCAAGGAAGACTTCAAAAACTACTGATTTAGAGTGTTCATCGAGTCTGTCCATATTTTTGCAGCCATAGTAGGCTGAAGCTATAAAATCGACACTAATGGTTCCCCAAGTATCGTCGTGCATATCAACGCCTGCAATACAAGGATCCTCATTGGAGGTCTCACTATCCCCGGTGCAGAAATATCCAAGAAGCTCTCCAAGATCACCATCGTCAAGGTGCTCAAAAATGTCTTGGACGATCTTAGCACGCTCGTCCGTCGAACCCTCGGCGTAAGCCTCAAGATCAGAGTCGAGAATCTAAGTTGAAAATGTCTTGATCATATTTGAGCCGAACGATGCGGCTTGTTCTCCTTCTTGCTTTCTATTGCGTGTAGCGGGTCTCTACTACTACGGTATTCCCTCCACACGCCTTGCATATAGCGCTGATCAGTGTTGGTTCACAACCGGAATCATCATGCTTCCACACTGACTCAAACCCTTTAAAATTCCCGTGTGACTGCCAGTCAGAGCCGCTGAAACGATTGCCTTTGTCGTGAACCTTTGCGTGTCCCAAGACGCCACAAGAGTCGCAACGAATAGTGTAGTTGTTGGTGTCGATGATTCCCATGGATTTAGGTTGTTGGAGAGTATTTATTATTGCAGAACGTAGAGCGCGTGCACCACTACCAGTGGCGGCGCACGTCGATCACAGGGTGGAGGTTGTAGTTACCAGAAAACATCGAAACAGGGCGGCTGGTAGCGGTTGTCACGGCGCGGCTTGTTCTGCTTCTTCATCTCTTGAGAAGTAGAGGGCTCGAGTAATACCTTTGTCTCGATCACAGATCGAATTAATAAAACATTCCATTGCAGAAAAACATGATTCAATATCCCATTCGCTTGGATCTCGCTGAACGAAGGTCTCAAAATTCTCGTGGTTCACTTCTTTTGTTTTTGGATGAACCATTGCGTTTCTCGCATCAAACACGGTGCGGATATTCTTCAGCATCTTCGACTTGGCGCTCAAGTCTTCGTCGAAGCAGAGCAAGTAAAGCAGGCTAATCTTTTCGGTGATCCCCATCCGCTCGACTAGCCGCTTAAAAACAGCTTCGGTCAAGCGCACAGTGCCGTAATAGTTCACGAAACCTTCAATGGATAAACAGGCATACAACTTAGCAGTCTCAAAAGATCTCGATAGGGAGGCTACATGACTATTCGTCTCATGGTGTATAAAGCTGACAAAATGCTCTTCAGGAATCCCTTCAGTTTCTTTAAGCGACGCGACGAGCTCTCGATACTCAACCAGCTTACGCTCAAACTGCGCCCGGTAGACATACGCTGACTCGTAAAGATGGGAATAGCCGCTATTCCATCTACCACCTCTTCGGAATTCCCTCACTACAGTCTTCTTCATTTTTTTTGCAGAACAGTCGTATTCGTATCCCCATCACAGTGATATCTAGGTGGGAGATTCCATGAAAGACAGGGAGGAATCGTTGGAAGATCAAGATTTTTTCCTAGGATGGGTGCGTCTATAAGGCAGCTTGCGAGGGCGGCTGGAGGGGATGGGTGCCATTGCTGATATCACGTGCCCTCACCGCGCCCTCACCGCGCCCATGTTTTACCTGCTTCTGTGCGATCTCGTCCGCTGGCAGTTTTTCCAAGATAATTTTCCCTCTTGGCGGGGCCGCGGAAGGGGTTAAACCATGAACATGAAGCCCCTCCCACTCGCTGCGCTCTCCCTTGCGCTGTTTTCCTGCACCGAGGAAAAGGAAATCTCTACCTTCCGCATCGCTTCAGCCGAAGCCGAGGCGGAGACTATCCCGGCCTCGCCGGAAAATAAACCGCCGCACCCACTTCGCTGGCTCGCCCCGGAGACCTGGGAGGAGGAAACTCCTGGCCAGTTTGAGATCGCCCTTTACCGCATCGCCCCCGGTGTCAGCGCCGCAGTTTCCAAACTCCCCGGCGACGCAGGTGGCACAGTTGCCAACGTCAACCGCTGGCGCGAACAAATCGGTCTCGCGCCCTCCCCCGAGATCGGTGGCGAGGCCATCGCGCTGGAAAAAGGCGAATCACAGGCGCGCTGGTTCGAACTCAAAGGCGCCGAGCGCAGCATCCTCGCCGCGATCATCCCCGTGGACAGCGAGATCTGGTTCTTCAAACTCGACTCCTCCACCGCGGTGCTTGAGACCGTACGGCCTGCCTTCATGGATCTCCTCAAAAGCGTCGAAATCCGATCCGCCTCCATGGCGGAAACGCCAAACATCGACCTGCAAGCACCGGCCAGATGGGTGAAGCACGATGGCGGCGAAAAGCGCTTCGCGAGCTTCCGCATCCCTGCTTCCGGCCCCAGTGGCATCGATGGCGATGCCTCCGTGATTTCGCTCCCCGGCGATGGCGGCACCACCCTAGCGAACGTGAATCTTTGGCGCGCTCAACTACACCTTCCTCCTTTGCAAAAGGACGACGATCCGGCCCTCGGCGAAACCACTCGCAGTCCGGCAGGAGCCATCACCGTCATCCACATGGTCAGCGCCGAGCCGCTTTTCAGCAACGACCGCCATGCCGCAATCAGCTCCGCCATACTGCGCACCGGCAAAGTTACCTGGATCTTCAAAATCGCCGGCGAGGCCGAAATAGTCGCCGCCAATCGCGCAAAATTGGTCGAGTTTGCTCGCACCGCCAAAGTTCGGTGAAGGCTGAGAAATCAATTTTTCAAGTAAAGTCCTGTGTCGTTAAGCAACTCTCGCGACCGCTCGGGCTCCGGAAATCTGCCTAAAGAACCTGCTACTCCAACGAACTTTCATGAAGCCCATTCTCGCGGAGGAGCTTTGTGTTCAACTTTCCTACAAGTCCGAATCCATCGCGCCACACCCGAATCGATCCCATCCAAAGGCACCTGAAATATTCAACGTCTAAAGCTTCCATAAAATAAAAAATAAAAAATGATCAAAATTGAAAAATCTTTCTATTTATGGAGTTTCTAAACTTGCTTCCTAAAAAACCAAAACCATGAAAAATATTAAAAACCTAATTTTTAGCACCATTGTGGTGCTGGGCCTCACCCCGTGTATGCAGGCTGAAAAAGAGCTGTCAGAAGAAGAAAATCATTCAGGCATGTCATACACGCCTAATTCTCCGGATGCACCCAAAAAATACAGTGCTTATTTGATGGATTGCACGGGTTTTGAAACCGATACGCTACCACCAGAAGGAGTCGTCGCAGGTGCGACGATGACGATAGTCAAAGGCAACAATCAAACGGTGGAGAGAACCAAAGAGCATGACGATAAAACATTGTTTGCAAGGTTTGAACCGCTACAAGTAATTATCAAAGACTCAGGAGGTAAGCGGCTCAAAAATGTGCGAGTTGCGTTTAGTGTGGATGAAAAGAGTCAAACAGATCCATGCCAAGCGATTGATATTGGAGGTCATTCAAACTTAGTATACGTAATGACTGACAAGAAGGGCATCGCCACGCTCAGTATCAATTGGAATCACAGCACAGCTAAACACGATGATATGAAACGTAACAAATCAGTTCGTGCCTATCATGGAGATGGACCGTTCTCGGTTATTGCAACTCATGGCGAGACAACAGTTTGCTTCAATTTAACTGTTGGTAAGCCCTGAAATTGAATCAAGATTTAAAAGGGGAAGGGCGACTGGCTCTTCCCCTGTTTAAAGATTAAAGCTGATATTTTATCAGCTATCGGATGGCTCTTGAAACAGATGTTTATGTGACAGTCGGGCTTTGCGCCAACTCGGCTTTAGGTGCCAAGCAGCCAGTGTATGCCGGTGATCAAATTTACCTACTAATACCCAACGCCTGCAAAAATATCAGCGGCCAGATCAAAAGCGCACTAAATTCATTAGCCACTTTGACAGAAAAAATTCGAGCAGCCTAAAAACCTCTGGATTTAAAAATTATCCCGACAATGGTCGAGTTGAATTTATTCTCAGCCATGTTTCACAAAATCGACTATCCCTTCCTCATCGGCGCATTTGTCAGCTTTGTTGCAAGTGTCTCACTTTGGTTCCTCGTCAGCCACGATTATGGTCTTTTCGTGGGGATCTGGGTGCCGAGCATTCTCAGTCTGTGGGTCGGAGTGAGGGTCGTCATTCTCTCCGCTGGCATTCAAACTCGGAAGGGTTCCTGAAACATGACGCTTATATTTTCAGTTTTCGCACTCGGGGTCGCCGTCAGTCTTGTCATCCTGAAGGGCATCATGCAGGCCAATGATTTTGCCAGAGAGGAGTTGGAGAAGCTCGAAACTGCAGATCGAGACAAAGTGGCCAAAAAACAGCTTTCTTCGACCGAAAATTGACCGTTTGATTGGTTTGCTTCAGAACTAAATCGCATTATGGTCTGCGCCAATGACCGGTAGCAAAAAAAAGAGGATCGTAGTTTTGGGTGGGGGATTTGGCGGATTGGAGTTCTGCAAAATATTTCAGCACGAAGACGCGGAAATTATTCTGTTGGACCGGCAAAACCACCATTTGTTCCAACCGCTGCTCTACCAGGTAGCCACCGCGGGCCTTTCCCAACCAGAAATCGCCCAGCCGATCCGCTCGATCTTCACCGAGCGCAAAGACATCACGGTGCTGATGGACGAGGCGGTGAGCATCGATCTGGCATCCCGAAAAATCCTCTGCAAACAACAGACGCTCGACTATGACCATTTGATCATCGGCCTTGGTGTGGTGACCAGTTACTTCGGACACCCTGAGTGGGCGAAACATGCGCCTGGCCTCAAATCGCTCTCCGATGCCATCCGCATTCGGCGCGGGGTCTTGAAGGCCTTCGAGCAGGCGGAGATGGAATTCGATTTGGAAAAACGCCGCAAACTTATGACCATCGTCGTGGTCGGTGGCGGTCCCACCGGTGTGGAGCTTGCGGGTGCATTCGCAGAGTTGGCACGGCATGTTCTGCGGCGCGACTTCCGCCGGATCGATCCCGCCAATGCCCGAATTATTCTGGTCGAATCCGGTGACCGCGTGTTGGACATGTTTGACTCGCCCTTGCCTGAAAAGGCTCGCGCGCAACTTGAAGCCTTGGGCGTCGAAGTCCGCACATCCTGCCGGGTGGAGGAACTTGGGCCTGGCTTCGTCAAGGCGGGAGGCGAGCACATCGAAGCGGAAAACATCATCTGGGGGGCAGGTGTGATGGCCCACCCGATTACACAAACACTAGGAATCGATCTTGCGCGCGGCGGCCGCATTCCCGTGCGTCCGGATCTGACCCTGCCCGGTCATCCGGAGGTGTTTGCCATCGGCGATATCGTTTCGCTAACAGATTCTAACGGAGTATTGGTTCCGGGTGTTTCTCCGGGTGCTATTCAAATGGGAATCCATGTCGCAAAGTTGCTGTATGCGGAAATCGACGGTAACCAAGCAGTGAAGCGCGATTTCAGATACCGGGATAAAGGATCGATGGCGACGATCGGGCGCTCGGCGGCGATTGCACAAGTGGGAGGCTTGCATTTCAGCGGCTTCATCGCTTGGTTGCTGTGGTTATTTGTCCATTTGATTTTTCTGATTGGTTTCCGTAATAAAATCGCGGTGTTGTTGCAGTGGTTTTATTCCTACGTCCGCTACAAGCGCGGCGCGCGTATCATCACGGACCCGCAGACGTAATCAGTCGCGGGATTTCACACAGCGGAATCCGGTGTGATTGGTGGGTGTGTTGATCTCGCCTTTGCCACGGGTACCTATCATGTAGCGCGTGCAATATTGATCAGTGCATAGGAATGAGCCACCGCGTTGGCTGCGTTTCATGGT
This sequence comes from Akkermansiaceae bacterium, assembly GCA_031382045.1. Taxonomy (GTDB): domain Bacteria; phylum Verrucomicrobiota; class Verrucomicrobiia; order Verrucomicrobiales; family Akkermansiaceae; genus Luteolibacter. The sequence goes on from JANMYL010000193.1 coordinate 10,619, forward strand.
TCCCGGTTCGGTAGGATCCCACGAAGAAGATGGACCTTTGGGATCTACTGCGGGATTTCCTTCGGTGGCTTTTACCATGAGCGGGTAGGCATCGGCGCGATACCAATCGGCCACCCACTCCCAGACGTTGCCCGCCACGTCGTGAAGGCCGTAGCCGTTAGCGGGAAACGAGCCCACGGGCGCGGTCCCGGCGAATCCATCGGTGGCTTCATTCTTGGTAGGAAAATGACCCTGCCAAGTGTTCGCCATGATTTTTCCGTCAGGCAGGAACTCGTCGCCCCAAGCATAAGTTTTTCCACTGAGGCCGCCGCGCGCGGCGAATTCCCACTCGGCCTCGGTGGGTAGCCGCTTGTCGGCCCACTTCGCGTAAGCCACTGCGTCCGGCCATGCGACGTGGACGACTGGGTGATTCTCGCGGCCTTTGATTGAGGAACCTGGGCCCTCGGGTTGGTGCCAGTTAGCGTCTTTAACGTAAGACCACCATTGCAGATGGTTGTCGGTGCGGACCTCATTGGCAGGGGGGCGGAACACCACGGCTCCCGCCACCAGCGCCTCGGACGGCGCGTCGGGAAACTCTTCCCGAGTCGGCGTGATTTCGGCGATGGTCCGATGACCGGTCGCTTCCACGAATTTCGAAAAATCGGCATTGGTGACCTCGGTGCGGTCCATCCAGAAACCCTCCACCTTGACGCGATGCACCGGGAGGGCGTCCATCACGGTGCCGGGTGAACAAGTGCCGCCTGAGGAGATTGGCGCTCCCATTGAAAACTCGCCACCGGGAATCCACACCATGCCAATCGGTGCTTTTCCTGCTGCTTTGACATTTGCTTCTACAGTGGGTTGGAAATCCGATGCACGGGCGGAAATGGAAACGAGCAATCCAATCCACAACACGAGTGGCCGACCGGAATGAAACAACGATGAAATCATAAATTAATATATCGAAACGGCTGTTGATCAAATTCGATCGACTGGCTCCGGCGATGTCGCCGGATCGGGCGGGTGGGTTGTTTTTAGAAATCTCCTCCTCATTGCGGTCTCGGTTGCACGAAAGCACTCATTTTTCGAAAAATGGAAGCAAGGTAAAAATCGCCATAGAAAAAGATGTTGTTCCGAGTCTCAGGACGCAGGGCCACCTTTTACGATGAACTCGCGGCTCTCTGCCTCACACCAGAGTCGGTATATATTGAGGACATTTGGGCGTATTCCGGTGACGGGGATTTTGAGGAAACCTTGCCGCTGTGCCGCCTCGAACAAAAGGCGTTCTTTTTGTGTGAGCCGGTGGGCGATGCGACGGCTGCCGATTTTTGCTCG
>JANMYL010000240.1:0-10181 GCA_031382045.1 Akkermansiaceae bacterium
CGAGAAAATCCTCCCCCTCTACTACGACCGCCCAGACGAGTGGAACAAGATCGCCCTCAATTCCATGAACGACGTCGTCCCATTCTTCGACGCCGACCGGATGGTGGACGAGTATTATAAAAAAATCTATCGCTGAAGCCCCTGACATTGCTGCAGCAAAATTTCCTCCTGTGTGGCCTTGGAAATCGATGAGGGCCACCCCGTTCGCCGGATGCTCGCGGGCTTCCCGGAGTAATATGGTCAGCGTTCTTGCCGCTCGTAGGCGACCACTCGCAGGAGCGAGGCTTCGAAATGGAAATGGAGTATAAACAAGAGTGCCGGCAACCATGCGGCTCCATCACTTCCTGCCAGAACCGGCTCGCCTTGAGGCTGGCCTCGTCTAGCAGATCATCCAGATCTGTGTAGATCGAGCCCGGCTGCTCCGCGACGACCCGCATCAAAGGTGGCTCGGAGTGATGGAGCCGTAGCCAGAATGCTTGGAGGTCTGGCGACGGATTTCAACAGGCCTTTTTTCATAATGTCGGTGACAAATTGGCCGGGAAATTTTCGCCCTGACAGCCCGGAACGTCATTCACCCGATAAATAGTCCGTTCGGACGATGCGGCGGCGGAAATTTCCCGATAGCGGTGAGGGGTTCGTTCAACTCTTCGCCATGAAAACTACACTCTCTCTCGGGCTTCTTGCTTCTTTGCTGATCCTACCCGCTCAAGCGGACTTCCGAAGCTGGTCTGGTGATGCCAATGGTGATTGGGCATTGGCTACCAATTGGCAGGGAAATGTATTCCCTAACTTTGGCGACGATTTGTTAGGTTTTGGCGATAGTCCCAACAAAAATCTAACCCAAAACCTCGGGATAGGGTTAAATGTAGCTAAATTAAGCTTCTCATCGCCCGGTTATGTGCTTTCGGGAAATCGTATCGATTTCCAAGGAGTGGGCGCAGGTATAATTGCCTCAGAAGGTCTCACTACCATCAATCTTGCTTCAACGTATTCTGGACTTTCAACGCTCGGATTAGGTACAGATGTAGGCTCCACACTTGATATCAACGGCAGCACCGCAGGCTCCTTGGAAACTGTGCTCGGAGGCACGCTTCATGGCAGCGGCACCATCGGCGGCGATCTCACTTTTTCCGCCACTGGATCGATCAGCTTTCGGGCTTATGGTTCCGCGATTTTTGATCTTCAGGGCAACAGCGTGAGCGTCTCTTACGCTCAGATCGATGCTGCCGGTGCCGTCGTCCCCGGTGATACGCGGATTATCCTGCGTGCGGACCGTGGGTTTGCCATTGGCGCCGTGTTCAGGTTGATCGAGAAAGCAAGCATCGGTGGGATCGCTAGCAGCCGCTTCGCCTGACCAAAACTTCACCGCTTTTCCAGTAAACATCCATTCATTGATACTTACCATACCTATCAATAATAACTGCAATAACCTATCTCACTATTCCCATAGTAGTGGGAGTCATCCACTCCACTTATGAAATTCCCTCAATTCTGCTTGCCATATCTAACCATGACATCGATCGCGCTATCCCAGACCTTCAACTGGAACGGCACCACCGATGGTAACTGGAACACCGCGACTAACTGGACCCCCGGCCTCCCCGCCAGTAGCACGACTACCGCGCTGGTTTTTGATAATACCTCCCGCCTAGCTACTACTAACAACATTCCCGGTGAGTTTACGCTCAACTCTCTCACCGTGGGTGCTGCTTCTGGCGCGCGCACTTTCAATGGAAATCCTCTTATTTTCGCCGGATCTGCTCCCACCCTCACGCGACTAAACACCACGGGAAATCACCTATTCCAAAACGCCATCCGCCTAGATTCCTCTCTCCACCTCGACGGACCCTACACCTTTTCCGCCCAAACAGTCATCCCCGGAATTATCTCAGGTGGAGGCGGCATCATCGCAGACGAGGGGGTTTCTACAATCTCCGGAAATAACACCTATACTGGCGCAACAATCGTCCGGGACGGCGCGCTTCTCGCTGTGTCTGGGTCAGGCATCGCCTCGACTTCCGGAGTCAGCGTAGAAGCGGGCGGCGAATTGCAGCTTCTCAAGAACACATCCATTAACCGCCCGATTTCCCTATCAGGAGCCTTCAGCGGTTCCGGGCAAGTGAATCCCACATTAGGCGGCTTTCTGCCTTCTATGTCATCCAGCGGCACCATCACCCTTGTGGGTCCTGCCCGGATCGTTGCACTAGGCGGCGCGGGATCCTCAGAATCCACCGAAGTCGTGTTCCCAATCAACGGCCAGGTTCTGCTCGCAGGAAACTCCCTTCAGCTTAAGGCTCAGGGAACAAACGACACGCTCTCTCTCAATACAATCAGCGGGACAGGCAGCCTGAATATTTCTCCATCAGGAGGGACCGTGACTGTAGGAAACATCGACGTAAACGGAGCCGTGACCAGCCAAGGAACTGGCGCTGCAACCATCGAAACACTCTCTGGAAATGGCACCCTCACCATCAATAAAAGTCTAACGATCGGTGGCATCGTCAGTGGCAACCGAGACATTTCCATCATGGCCGGCGGTCTTGAATTGGGAAGCAACTTAAATTCTTTCGCTGGTAACATCAACATCGGCGCATCTCTCACCGCCATCAGCGAGGGATCACTCGGAGCGACAGGGAATCCCATCACCTTCACCGGAGGCACGCTTACTTTCAACGGCAGCGGAAACTTGAGCCGCCCCATCACCACGACCGGTGGCGGCTCATTCAGCAGCCCCGGATTCTCTGGCACCATCAGTTCCAATATCGTCGGCCCCGGAGGCTTTGGTTTTTACAGCTTCGGACGAAATTCCATTCACACCCTCACAGGAACCAATACCTTCCAAAGCGGCCTCGACATCGGCACAGGTGCGATCATCCAATTTGTAAACGACACCAATCTCGGTGCGGCAGGAGCTCCTTTGAAATTTTCAGGTGGCTCGCTCTCGCTACCTGCGAACTACAACATCATTTCCCGCCCGATCGAACTCGCTGGCGGCTCCATCAGTGCCAACTCGGGAATGACTCGTGAGATCACTGGCAATATTTCAGGAAATGGCCGTTTCAACCTTTCTGGCGGGGCCACTTACGTTCTATCCGGATCCAGTTCGTTCACCGGCCAGCTCGCCGTCATTGGTGAAAATTCTACTGCGACTACGATCGTCGTCGACAGTGACTCCCGCTTGGGAGCGCCTACCGCCACGCTCCAACTGGGAGAACAGTCTGGCTTCTTCACTCGTGCCGCTGGGCTACGTGCCACCGGCAACCTCAACATGGCCGTCACCCGCAGCACCACATTTCGCAGCGCGACGATCGATACGAATGGTTTCAATGTCACCATCAACCAGCCATTCATCGGTCGCGGACTGCACAAAACGGGTGCTGGTATTCTCCGCCTCAACACCGTAAATACCGATGTTTCCGGTGATAACCTGATCACCATGGACCAAGGCATCCTCCGTCTTGGCATCAATCAGCCCTTCGGCAGCCGCACCAGCCTCAGCAGCATGGCCGGTGACTCCGTATTCGATCTCAACGGATTTTCGGCAACTCTCGTCACGATTGAAAATACCACTGAGACCTCAGAGATCCGTCTCGGCACCGGCACGCTGACCATCAGCCTCGCCGCAACTGTTAGAGGTTCCATCACCGGTCCCGGCAGCGTCTTCATCGGGAAGCCCGGCTTCACCTCCTTCTCCTCCACCTTCAACGGCATCAATACTTTTTCCGGGGGCCTGACGATAGGCCACGGTGGGAAACTATCAGTTGGGAACCCTGCCAGCCTCGGAGTTCCTGGAAATCCTATCACCCTAGATAATGGCACACTTAGCACGAACTCCCTGCTCACATCACCCCTCGTGATTAATTCGTCCGTGAATCTCACCATCGGCCCCGGCGGTGCTCGTTTTACATCATCCGGAATGTCGATGGTGATCGAGAGTCCACTCACCGGTACCCATCCCATCCGCTTCGGTGGTGGAAACGGCGTTTTCGAATCTGAAATTTACGACGTGCGGCTCGTCAATCCCACTAACACATTCAACGGTCCGGTTCAGATCGGCCAAGCGGACTCGGAGAACAGACAATCTGTCATCATCGGCATCGTTGCAGACGGCTCGCTAGGAAATCTGGCCAACGTCGTCACCCTCGGTGCTGCCTTCTTCGATGGCGAATCGACAATTTCAAGGTCCGGCGGGTTGCGCGCCTATGCCGATCTGATCATCCCCGCTACCCGCGCCATCCAGCTCCAAGGTGAAGGAGCTGTGATCGATTCTAATGGCCGCGCCTTCACCATCGACACCCCCATTTCCGAACTCTCCGCTGGCAAAACCCTGCTGAAAAATGGCGAAGGTTCGCTCATCCTCAACGGCGCCAACACCTACACAGGAGAAACATTTGTCCGCCAAGGAACCCTCGGCGGTATCGGCAGCGTCGCCGGACGGCTGGCTTTCCAATCGGACACCACGCTCGCTCCCGGCACTCCTTCCGCCATCGGCACCTTCACCTGCGCGGATTTTGAAATGGAATCCAGCAGCACCTACGCCGTCAATCTCGCCTCCGGTGCCGGTGCCGACCGCCTCGTCGTGACGGGTGGAGTCTCCATCGCACCAGCCGCCGCTCTTCTCATTCAACCCACCGGCCCCGTGGCCAAAGATGATGTCTTCATCATCCTTCAGAAATCCGGCACGGCACCCATTAGCGGTACCTTCCAACAAACCACCCCCTTCACCTCCGGCGGCGTTCAGTGGTCCATCAACTACACCGGCGGCGATGGTAACGACATCACACTCACCGCACTCACCGCTTCCGCTGCCGCCACATCTCCACCCGTCTTGTCGAATCTCGTCATCACCCCGAGTAGTCCCGGCAGCCCATCCAGCATCTCCGCCAGCCTCACCGGTGGCCCGCCGAATACCTCAGTCTTCCTCGAAGCCTCCTCAGACCTCGGCCAGCTTGACCCATGGGAAACCCTCCAAACCATCCCGCTCGACGCCACCGGCTCCGCCACTCTCACCAACGCCACCGATCCCAACAGCACCGCACTCCCCCGCAACTTCTTCCGCCTCCGCCTGCCGTAAACTTCTCTCACAATATTACTAACAAATCTATATCATGAAACCATCTCGCCGACTTCTGCCCCTACTATTTGCAGCCTCCACCGCCGCCACGCTCGATGCCGCCACCTTCATCACTCCAACATCCACCACCACACCTTATCTCCAATCTTCAGACAGCCCCTTCGCAGGCCTCGACTTCTCCGGCGGCTATTTCCACTTAGAAAACTTCGAGGACGATGCACTCAACACACCGGGAGTCACCGCTACCGGTGGATCAGTGATTGGCTTTGAAGACTTCGGCACAGCAGTGGACTCGGTCGATTTGGATGACGGCGTGATCGACGGTTTAAGCACGACAGGTAACCTTGGGCGTTCCTATTTTGGAGGGGCTTTCACCTTTGATTTTAATGCGACTATTCTCGGAAATTTGCCCACCAGCGTCGGCATCGTTTGGACCGACGGCAGTGGACTGGTAAGTCTTGAAGCTTTTGATCAGAATGGCATTTCCATAGGCAGTGCCACTGGCGTGGCACACTCGGATGGATCTATCTCCGGCACCACGGGTGAGGATCGCTTTTATGGGGTCACACATCCAAGTGGCATCTCACGCGTCATCCTCTCATCCGGCACTCAAGAAGCAGACCATCTTCAATACGGTTTCTCCCCCATCCCCGAGCCCTCGTCCGCGCTGCTTGTGCTATCCAGCTTTGTTCTTTTTTTGCGCCGCCGCTCCACCCACACCAACACATACCATGAAAACAAAAACTAACTATATACCATCGGTGAGCCTGGCCTTATCGATGCAATTCATCTTGCACCTATCGAGTGCAAACGCCGCAGTCATCATCACAAATTCCAGCGAAACGACACCATTTCCGGTTTCTAACTCGGACTTATTGCAGACTAGCCTGAGTGGACCGCCAGTCGTAACGGGTAATTTCACCGCATTTGACACACCTGGGGAACCTGCTTTGCGCGACGGAAACGACGGTGGAACATCCATCACTGATAGTTTGACCACAGCAATCATTGCAACCGATTCTTCTGTCACTTACGCCTTTAATGTCGGGGCTAATCCACTTGGATATTCCATCATCAATATTAACACTTTTGGCGCGTGGGATGATGGTCGTGACAGACAAAAAATTAGTATTTTTTATTCCACCATATCGGACCCATCGACTTTTCTAACGCTTGCCGCTTATAGTTTTGATCTACCTAATATTAAGAGCTTCAGTCATGTAGGGGTGATGCCAGAAGCAGGAGATCCATTCCTCGCGACTGCTGTTCATTCAATACGCTTCTTATTTCCCGATCAAGAGTCTGGCGGGGGAGGATACCGGGAACTTGATGTGATAGGACAAGCCGTCCCTGAACCATCAGCCATTTTCTTATTAGGGGCGGCGGCGTTAGCTTGTATCGCCACTCGGAAGCGACCTAACACTAAGGAGATAATGCGATAAAAAGCTCCACCCCACGGCTGGCGAAGTCCGTGTATGAATCCCCCCTCCCAGCCATAGATCAGCTATACGACTCAGAAATATAACCACGAGTGAGACCTCGCTCTTTACTCCAAGGTAATACATTTAAAAAATGAATGTTCACTAGTCTGCTACCTTGAATTTCTAGAAGTTATTTTCAGAAGAATTGTTTAAAATTTAACTGTCTATCATAAGCATTACCATCTGGCGACGATGGACTAATAAAGTCAGCCAACGAATCGGCCCTGAAATTTAGTTTTTCAAACAACGGCTTCATCTACGACGACTGCCTGTAACCGAGCCATGGTCACGACTGAATCAATCCGATATTTGAATTTCCCGGACGCGATAAAACTGCCGCGGTCGTGACATTCTTGCTTCCTCGTAGGTTTGGAGTTTGTTGTCCGCACCATATTCCAGCGAGACGACATTCCATGATGAAGCTTGTAGATCCGCAGAGGCGGAAATTTCGTGGGAATAGAATGGCCGACTTGTGAAGGTCAGCCTAAAGACATCTGCGGGACTGCTTACCACACGCACCACCGGGGTAAAATCTCGCTGGAACCAAGACACCCGCTGTCCCGCAGTAATCCAGAGTGATCGCGGCTCACCCCGATCACTCATCTCTTGCATCAATGCACCACTACCACCTATCCCAAGTTCCCGGATCGACGGATAGGGATATACCTCCGTGCTCGTGGTGGAAGTCGTATTGAAGGTCAAGCGGATCAACAATGGCGGTACCGGCGCGATGACGTTGTTATAATAAAATAACGCGACCCGTCTGTTTCCTTGGTCGAGCACAAAGATCTCGCTGGAGTTCAGCGAGTTCACCGGTGAGGGCGTAAGCGTGAGCGAAGTAGGCCCACTCAGTTGGTCCACGCCACTGCCTGTGGTGGCGGTGGTGAAACTCGGCTGACCTAGCACTCCCACGGCATTACCTGGAGTCACCGCCGTCGTAGAGGCTGTGGTAAACGCACGGAACTGCAACAGCCGATTATTTCCTGTGTCTGCCACATGGAGCAGTCCTGAATTCGCATCATAGGCGAGTCCTCTTGGTGAAGAAAGACGACCACTGGTCGTGCCAGAGACTCCATCTACCCCACCGAATATTTCTGCGATGCTAGGCAAGGCCGGCGTGTAGCTGAGGACCCGGTGATTTCCCGTGTCTGCCACATAGAGTCGCAAGGCACTGTGATCTGGGCCGGACGCCCAACACAGCGCGGTGGGAAAATTCATCCGAGTAAGGCCCGCATCATTTAACCCAGCATTCATCGAACTCGCACTTGGCTGGCCGATGATTACCACCTGTGCAGGAATAGATGGAGTGACGAATGCTGCATTACTGATGTGAATGACGCGATGTTTCGTAGTATCACTCATAGTCAGCTGGCCACCATGTGCGGCCAGCCCACCAAGCGTCAACCCAACCTGGACGGTGGGACTCAGAGAGACCCCGAAAATAAATTCCGGCGGCTTGCCCGCCCGGAAAGCAGCGCACGAGGCATAGCGCCGGATCAGGCGGCCTGAAGCTGGTTCATAGACATAGCATTTATGCAATAGCCGGTCTTCCGCCATCATTACGACATTGTTCCCCGTCGCCGTCGCCGGTGCTGCTGGGAGCTGACTATTCGGAACAGCCGCAGCGACTCCAGCTGTGGAGTCGAACCGCGAGCCACCACTGCGGGCAGTGGACCAGATCGCACTCCCGGTCCAAGACAGCGCATTTCCGGTCACGGCAGGTTCCTCAGAAAACAATGATGTCTGCCCCAGCACTCCGTCTGCCACCGCTCCATTACCTTTAGCCGCCGCATTGTCATAACGTAAGATGCGCTTAAAAATTGAGTCCCCAACGAATAATCGCTGGCCCACCACCAGCAGTGAAAGTGCAGACAGATTCGATGCAGTCGGCATGCTGCCACGATTGTCCGTCGTGAAGTCAACTTGACCCAGCACTCCATCCGCTTGCTTGTTGTAATTTATCCCATCGACTAAAGACGTCCCATTTAGCTGATCGAAACGTAGCACACGGTTATTTCCCGTATCTGCCACCCACAGCCGTAGATCGCTTGAGGTTATTCTGCTATCCGTACTGATCGCGACACTGCGGGGCTGGTTAAATGCAGTCGCAGAGCGCCCAGCACTGCCAGTGCCATAACTCACGGACACACTCGCCCCACTAGTGAGTGTCTGGAAATCATGGAAAACTTGCACCCGGTGATTTCCCGTATCCGCCACTGCTAGATAGCCGCCGAGGATCGCGACTCCCTGTGGATCACGAAATGCCGCAGTCCCACTGCCTTGGGCATTTCCCGTGAAGCTTGCTTGACCGAGCACCCAGTCACACATCGCGCCACTTGCCGCAGTCCCCGCCCCACTGAAGCGGACCACGCGGTGATTACCACTGTCCACCACGTAGAGATTCCCTGCTGGATCAAAGGCAAGACCCGCCGGAGTATTGAGACCGTAAGCCGAGGATCGCGCGCCCGTCCCATAGAATGAATCTTGCCCAAGGACTGCCTCCGCCTCTGCCGGATTGACCGCCAACGGACTCGTCGAAACCGAGGCCGAAAACCGCAACACCCGGTGACTCGTGGCATCACTGAAGAAAACCTTACCACTCACCGGATCGACTGCGACACCGTCCGCTTGGAAAATTTGCTGCTCACTCCAGTCCACTGCCCCAAGAGTAAACTCAGGAATCTGGCCTTGGATAAAATCTGCCTGCGACGCGCTCGTGCAAATTGCAAAAATACCCATGACCCAACTCAACTGACTCAGAAATTTCTTTCCCATAATCCGGGTAATGCAACTTATTCCACTACCGATCACAAGAAATATCTTACACCGCAAAAGATAGTGACTGGAGCAAAGTGAGCCAAGCGTATAAGATCAACAACACTGGGTTATGGCCATTCCCCTACCCAAATCCCTAACTTCTCAATAATAGAAATTAAACCGAAATAATAAAACCAACCATTTCCGTCGTAATCATCAGCCACTTTTTAAGAAAAAATTTGTGCGGCCCACTCAAGGGCATCTTGATTATACGTCACGCGCACCTCACAACAATAACCTGTTGTTGCGCCAGTGCTTTAGAGAGAATAGAATGTCACCATAAAATCATAGCATGCCAAAACCGAATAAAGACGATGTGGAGCGGCTCAGCCGTGGCCAGCCTACCCGAGCAAAAATCGGCAGCCGTCGCATCGCCCACCGGCTCACACAAAAAGAACGCCTTTTGTTCGAGGCGGCACAGCGGCAAGGTTTCCTCAAAATCCCCGTCACCGGAATACGCCCAAACGTCCTCAATATATACCGACTCTGGTGTGAGGCAGAGAGCCGCGAGTTTATCGTAAAAGGTGGCCCTGCGTCCTAAGACTCGAAACAATATCTTTTTCTATGGCGATTTTCACCCTGCTTCCATTTTTCGAAAAATGAGTGTTTTCATGCAACCGAGACCGCAATGAGGAGGACATTTCTAAAAATAACCGACCTGTCCGACCCTGCGACATCGCCGGAGTCAGTCGATCGAATTTGATCAATAACCGTTTCGATATATTAATTTATGATTTCATCGTTGTTTCATTCCGGTCGGCCACTCGTGTTGTGGATTGGATTGCTCGTTTCCATTTCCGCCCGTGCAT
>JANMYL010000262.1:0-14614 GCA_031382045.1 Akkermansiaceae bacterium
CAACTGGCTGGCTCTATCTCGCAGTGGTCATTGATCTTTGCTCACGCAAAATTGTCGGTTGGGCGCTAGCAGATCACATGCGCAGCGAGTTAGTCATGGATGCGCTCCGACAAGCTCTAGGCAGCCGAAGGATCGTTCCCAGGTGCGTTTTTCACATCGACCGAGGCAGCCAATATGGCAGCATCGCCTACCAGCAACTCCTCGGCAACCACGGGATGATTCAGAGCATGTCCGCCCGCGCGAATCCCTATCGTAACGCCTGGACAGAATCCTTCATGGGCACGCTCAAAAAAGAAATGTTAGGAGATGGCAGCTTCAAAAATGCGACCGAAGCCCGCCGCGAACTCTTCGCCTACATCGAGAGCTACTACAACACGCACCGCAAGCACTCAGCCCTGCAATACCGAACCCCGGCCCAGTTCGAAGCCGCCTAACTCACCCCAAAAAAATAACCAAATGCTGGTCCAGAAATCCGTTGCATCTCAGTGTCCTATTAGAACCATTTTCGGAAATTATTAGATTTGCCCAGATTCGGGCAGCGTGACGCATCCGGCGAGCGCCATTGTGATTTCGAGCTCCGTGAGAAGGATTTTAAGCACATGGGCCACGCCCAGAGCTCCAGCTACGGAAAGTCCGTGGAGAATGGGGCGGCCTATCATCACTGCATCCGCGCCCAGAGACAGGGCTTTGAAGATATCCGTGCCGCGGCGGATGCCGCCGTCTAGGAGGATCGGCGTTGCACCGTTCACTTCGGCGGCGATCATCGGCAGGACGTGAAGAGTCGCCGGGGCGGTATCGAGCGTGCGACCGCCGTGGTTGGAGACGATGATGCCGGAAATGCCTTGGTCGATGGCAATGCGCGCGTCCTGAGGCGAGAGAAGGCCTTTCACGAGAACTGGAAGGAGGGTTTGAGACTGGAGCCAGGCGAGATCTTTCCAAGTGGGTGCGGCGGCCAGTAATTCACTGCCGAAGACTCGATCTTGTGAAGGGTGGCTGGGGATGCCACGCAGGTTTACGGCGTCGATTCCGGGAGGTATTTGGAAACCGGCGCGCTGCTCGCGGTTTCGGATGCCGGCGAGCGGCGCATCGGCGGTGACGACGAGCGCTTGGTAGCCAGCGGCTTCTGCGCGCCGTATGAGATGCAGCGTGAAGTCGCGGTCTGGCTGGATGTAGAGCTGAAACCACAGTGGGCCTTGAGCACTGGCGGCGATATTTTCTAACGGCGTGCTGGCTTGTGTGCTGACGACCATCCCGGCTTGGAATGCCGCTGCTCCCATGGCGGTGGCGGTTTCTCCTTGCGGGTGGAACAGGTGATGAAATGCGGTGGGCGCGATGAAAATCGGGTGGGCGTAATTCTGGCCGAACAGGGTCACTGCGGTCGATGCGTCGGTGAGGTCGCGGAACAGGCGGGGCACGATTTCGATCTCATCGAATGCCGAACGGTTTTTGCGCAGCGTGATCTCGTCGGCCGCGCCGCCGGAGAGATAGGCCCATGTTTCCGGGCTGAGCCGCTCGCGGGCGAGGGCCTCGTAGTCGCTGAGGGAAACGACGCCTTGCGGGATTCGAGCGAGTGGCGGGAGCATGTTAGGGGGGAAGTTGAAGTAAGGCGGTTTGAAGACGTTTGAGAATGCGTGTCTGGTTTTCCACGTAGCCGGTGTCTTCCGATGCCAAGAACACGCGTTGTTCGAGTTCGGCTTGGGCGAGGAGTATTTCATGTCTCATGTCCCGCCGCAGGACGGCGTCGCCGGAGAGCGGGCCATCGATCAGCCAATCACTGAGAAACTCGGTGAGAAACTGCGGTTGGCAGACTCGATAGATTTTAGCGCCGTAGCGGACGAGGTCGGCGACCCAGACATCGATGTAACCGGTGGCTTTTACGAGGGTGAGAGCTTCTTCGGCAGCGTCGGTGGCTTCGGCGATCCAATCGTCAATGTCGTCGAGCCCACCGGGCGCGTCCAACAGATGGGCGAGCGCGCGGCACTGAATACTGCGCGCTTTGATGATGGCGGATGGGGCATTGACGCCGTGCAGGACTTCCGCCGCGGCGCGGGCGTTTTCCCATGCTGGGATGGGTTGATCGGCTTGCAGCAGAACACGAGCGCGGTTCACGAGCAGCATGGCGGTGATAAAACGGCGGGCGGAACTGGTGTCGCGGCCCCAGGTGTCGAGCAGGCTTTCGGCTTGTTGGAAATTCTTGAGCGCGGCGGCTGGTTCCCGCATTTCACCGCAAGTGGTGGCGCGGTTGATCCAGGCGAGGATGAGTCGTTCAGGAAAGACTGGGTGATCCGCTAGAGAGACGTGGCGCATGGCTGCGATGGCGTGATCGAGCGAGCGCAGAGCGTCAGTTAGAAGTGCGGGCTTTTCCATGCGTCGCAGGGCATCGCTGCGGTTGATCCATGCTGCGGCCAGCAGCCACGCAGACTGGGGGTGGTCCCTCCACGAGAGCGTTTCGCGCAGCCGGATGGCTTCGTTGAAATGACCCAGCGCGGGTTGCCAATCGCCACTATTCAACGCGGCCATGCCGGCATGCATGTGCAGGACGGATGGATCGGTCTGCGGATCGGATAACGAGGGCATCTAGGCCGTGGCGGGTTTTCGTTTCTGGAAAAAGCGACGGATGCTCAGGGTGAAACCGGTGCCCAAGAGGACGATCACGGCGGAGCAGGTCAGCAAGGCTAACAGTTGTCCGGGCCAGCCGCCGAGTTCGCCAGTGTGCAGCCAGCGGACGATTTGGCGGGCGCGTTGTCCTGGTTTCATATCGGCGAAGGTTTCGTGTTTCAGGATGGCGAGAGAAACCGGATCGAGGGTGAATTTTTCGCGGCGGTCGGGTCGGCCACGGCCAGCGTCGGCGATGGTGACGACGAGTGGTTGGTCCAGGGTGGTAGGAAGTTCCATGACGATGTTTTGCCATGCGGGGAGTTTTCGTTTGGCAAACTCGGCGAGGGCGTCAAGTCGGTGGTGGGCGATTGGTTTCCTAGCAGGTGCGCCCCGTTGCCCGGTTTGCATTTTCCGCAGGGGCGGTGTTTCGCCGAAGCTTTGGAAGAGCAGCCGGTTAGCCCAAGGATATGACATGATGATTCCGGTCAGGCAGAGGGTCAGAATGAAGGGGGAGGCCCAGATACCGATGACGTTGTGCCAGTTCCAATCCCGCGCGCGGCCCTTGAGACGGGGGTGGATGGTGAGAACAGCTTTGAAGGCGTTCCATCTGAGTTTTTTGGGAATCCAGATGATGAGTCCGCTGATGAGTAGGAGGAGGAAACCCAGCGTGCCACCGCCGGTGATTTGGCCGCCGATGTCTTTCCATGAGCGGGATGGCTCACTGGAAAATGTCAGCCAGCGATGGATCGAAAGCACGGACTTGAAAAACTGTCGCGTCTTGACTGCGCCCTTGCCGAGGGATTCGCCAGTGGTGGGGTGGAAGAGGTGGCGTTCGCCGCGATTGGCCAAAAATAGGGTCGGCGTATTTGCCACGGAGGAGTAGCTGAGCGAGCTTGGACTTCCCTGAATGTCAGCTTTTTCAAACGCGGCTATCATTTCCGCGACGGTGAGCGGCGTGATGTCACCGTTAAATTTTTCTCGGACTATCGAGCGTTCGACCCCATCGACGATCTGGGTTTCAAAGGACATTAACAAGCCGGTCACAGCCAACATGAGGATGACAAGTCCGGCGGCGATCCCTGTCACCAGGTGGGCCCAGAAAATGCAGCGATGGATGGTGGGGTGAAACATCGTTCACATTTCAGCCCATTGACGGAGAAGGTTGTGGTAGATCCCGGTTAGGGAAATAGCGGACGGGTGCTCCGGGTGATCCGCAGCTATGCGCTGGATGGCGAGGTCCATGTCGAAGAGCATCGAACGGCGCTGGTCGTCGCGGATCAGGCTTTGCAGCCAGAAGAACGAGCTGACCCGCGCGCCGCGGGTGACGGGAGTGACTTGGTGCAGGCTGGTGGATGGATAGAGAACGAGGTGGCCAGCGGGAAGCTTCACGGACTTGTCGCCGTAGGTGTCCTCGATGATGAGTTCGCCGCCGTCGTATTCGTCGGGGTTAGAGAAGAAGAGCGTGCAGGATATATCTGTGCGGATGCGCTGGCCAGTGGCGGGGATTTGCCGAATGGCGCTGTCGGTGTGGGTGCCGTAGTGTTGACCGCCGGCGTAGCGGTTAAACATAGGCGGCAGGAAATGCAGGGGCAGCGCCGCGGACATGAAGAGCGGGTGGATCGAGAGCGCACCGAGGATCAGCTCGCCCAGCTGGCGGGCGAGGGGATGGTGGGGGGTGAGTTGGGCGTTGTCTTTCACCTTGGCTGCGATGTGGCCAGCGGTGGATTTGCCATCCGTCCAGTCAGCGGCATCAAGCATGGCGCGGGCCTGAGAGGTTTGAGACGGAGTTAGAACATCCGGTAAACAGAGGATCATGAGCGCGGGCAGTCGAGAACTGGAATTCAGAACTTGAAATTGGCGCTCAAGACGGCGGAGCGTCCTTGGCCGGGGATGAAGTGGCCTCCGCCGACGCGGTCGATGTAGTCCTTGTCGCCGAGGTTATAGGCATTCAGGCGTAGGGTGAAATTGTCATTCACCTTGTAACTGATCATGCCGTCGAAAGTCAGGTAACCGGGGGCTTCCTGGCGGGTGCTTTTGTTAGCGTTGCTAAAACGGCTGTCCACATATTGGGACCCAAGCGCCACCTCGAAGCCTGCGGGTAGAGTGTGCACGGACCAGAGGCTGAAGGTGTTTTCCGGCGTGTTGCTCACATCGTTGCCTCCCTCCAAGGCATTTTTCGACGAGGTGACTTCGCTGTCTAGATAGGTGTAGCCACCGATTAGACGCCAAGTGTCATTTATCTGACCGCTGAAGCCAAGCTCGAAGCCTTGCACCTGCTGCTCGCCATCTAGCACGATGACATCTGCGGTATCGGTGGGATCCTCGGTGCGGGCGTTAGTTTTAATCGTTCGGAATATCGCGGCTGTGAGCGACAGTTTTTCATCGAGGAGATCCCACTTGGTGCCCAGTTCGAGGGTGTTATTCTCCTCAGGATCGAGGTCGAGGTTATTCGCGGCGGTTGTGGATTCGCTGAGACTCAAACCTTCAGCAGCGGGATTGAACGAGGTGCCGTAGCCGAGGTAGATACTGCCATTTTCTTGGGGCTTGTAAGTGATGGCACCGCGGTAGCTGAGCATTTTATCGGTGCGGCCGAGATCGGTGGTGATGCCACCTGCGGTGTCCGCAGTGCGGGTGCGGTAATCGATATCGAAGTAATCCCAGCGCACGCCGCCGGAAACCATCCATTGCTCGTTGAATTTCACTGTGTCGAAGAGCGAGAGCGAAAAGTTGTCCGCGGTGGAGTCGTTCACCGCGCCGGTGTGGAAAATGTCCGGGCTGTAGCCGTTCAAGCCCTGGCTTGGGTGCTCGAGGTCGGTATTCGGCGCAGCGGCGGCGTTCCGGTCTCCGCGCAGGCGGTTTTCCTCGTTCTCGCGGGAGACTTCGAGTGCGCCGACCAGTTCGTGTTTGATAGTTCCTGTCTCGAAATCGTGGCGGAGGTCGGTGGAGTTGGCGAAAACGGTGTCTTCCTGGTCACGGTTTTTCCAATCGGTGCGACGCACGTCCGCAGCATCGGCTCCGATGTTGTCGAATCGTGGCGCGGTGGTGATCAAGTCGATGCGGGTAAGTCCGGTGCGGGTGGTGTTGCGGAGCTTTAAATTCTCATTGAAATCATGCTCGAAGACGGCCGTGGCGATGTCCGTCTGGATGTCATCGTGGTCGCGGGCCAGTAAGCCATACCAGTTACTGTATGAGACATTTTTGGGGATGCCGCTGGCCAAGCCGGTATTGTTCTTCGTTTGTGGCACCCACGGCAGGCCGTAGTCCGGGACATTATTTTGGGAAAGGTGGAAATAACTGAGCGTGAAACGAGTTTCAGTTCCCAAGCCGAAGGCGATGGATGGCGCGATTCCCCAGCGTTCTTGCTCGGTATAATCTCGTCCGGGGGTGTCTTGGGTGTGAAAAACGCCGTTCACCCGGAAGGCGCTGCCGGGAAGTTGCTTGATCTCGTGATTGGTGTCGAAGGTGGACCGGAAATAGTCGTCGGTGCCGCCGCCGAGGGAGACTTCGTTGAGTTTTTCGAGCCGCGGTGCCTTGCTGGAAAGATTGATCGAGCC
This sequence comes from Akkermansiaceae bacterium, assembly GCA_031382045.1. GTDB lineage: Bacteria > Verrucomicrobiota > Verrucomicrobiia > Verrucomicrobiales > Akkermansiaceae > Luteolibacter. Next base: position 6,153 of record JANMYL010000262.1, read on the forward strand.
GCCGGTGGAGCCTCGGCCCGCGTTGGTGGAGGATGGGCCTTTGGTCACCTCCACTTGCTCAAAGTTGAATGGGTCCCGGCTGTAGCCGCCGAAATCGCGCACGCCGTCCACGAAGAGATCGGTGCGGGCGTTGAAGCCACGGATCGAAAGGTTGTCGCCGGGTGGCACACCACCTTCACCGGCCTGAATACTGATGCCGGGAACGTTTTTGAGCACGTCCCGCAGGTTGGTGGAGCCTTGTTCCAGCATCACTTCCTGCGGGATCACTGTCACCGTTTGAGGAACATCGCGGAGGGGCACCGTGTATTTCGGCGTGGCCAATTTCTCCGGCTTGTAGAGTTTCTTGGAGCCATCGGCCTGAACCACAAGGCGAGGAAGCATCTGGGTTTCAGGATCGGATGAATTGTCCGTTTCCGCCCCAGCTGCCACAGGAGCCGCCAACTGGCTCAGAGCCAAGAGGGTGCTTGTCATGATAAATCCTTCAGGCTGACGGGCTGCCCGGAGACCAGGGTGAGTTGGAACGCTGTTTGTTTTCATGTGCTGAGATCGATGAGAGCTGCCCCGAGAAATGTTATCCCGTAACAGCGACCTGTTGAGACTGAGTCTCATTATCTTAAATGTGTCGAATTAAAAATTCGAAAAATTTCAGGTAATTTCCGAAATGCGATCCGCGATGGACGTTTCGTCCTCAATAGGCAACAAGCGCGTCGCCTCATGTCCGCACTCCTCTCCGCCAACGAAATTCGCCTGACTTACGGTTACCAAACGCTGCTGGATGGCGTCACACTTGCTATCACCGCCGGTGAAAAAGCGGGTATGGTCGGCCGTAACGGCTGTGGAAAAACCTCGCTGCTTAAAATTCTTACGGGTCAGCAAATGGCAGACTCCGGGGAAATTTCCCTGCGCCGTGCCCTCCGCGTGGGCTACCTACCGCAGGAATTCGAGCTGGATTCCGAGCTCACTGTGCAGGAAAATATCGCTTCCGGCGCGGCGGACATCGTCGAAGCCATCCGCCGCTATGAAAATGGCGAGGGCAGCGATGCCGAGCTCAACGACCTGCTCCACCTCATCGACCACGCCGATGGCTGGAATCTCGATTCGCGGATCAAAGCGACCTCCACTGCGCTCGGCACACCGCCACTCGACGCGATGGTCGGCCCGCTTTCTGGCGGGGAAAAACGCCGGGTCGCGCTCTGCCGCGCACTCGCATGCCAGCCAGATTTGCTGCTGCTCGACGAGCCGACGAACCATCTCGACGCCGAGTCGATCCGTTGGCTGGAGGAATATCTGAAGGGCTTCCCGGGCGCAGTGATTTTTGTGACGCACGACCGCTACTTCCTCGACGTCATCGCGACTCGTATTATCGAGATCGACCAAGGCCGTGCGTTTTCCCATCCGGGAAATTACACGGCGTTCTTGGAATCCAAGGCCATTCGCCAACAGATCGCTGGCCAGACCGAGCGGCGGCGGCAACGATTCTTGCGCGAGGAGCTAGAGTGGGTCCGCTCCGGCGTGAAAGCCCGCGGCACCAAACAACGCACCCGGCTCGACAAATTTTATGAAATCGAAGGCATGGAAGCGCCTCCCGAGGAGCGGGAAATGGACTTACTCATCCCGCCGCCGCCAGATTTGGGAAACATCGTCGTCGAGTTAGAAGGCGCGGGCGTGAATGTGGGCTCCGAGAAGTCTCCGCGCTGGTTGTTCCGGAACCTCACGCTGAGCCTGCGTCCTGGCCAGTGCATCGGCATCGTCGGGAAAAACGGCGTGGGCAAGACGACCTTGCTGAAGCTTTGCCTCGGACAGCTCGAGCCGACCGAAGGCAGCGCTGTCACTGGTAAGCGGGTGAAGGTGAATTACATCGACCAGACACGCATGGCGCTCGACGGCACGGGTTCGCTGTTGGATGAGATTTCCGACGGCAACGAGAAACTGATGTTCGGCAACCAACCGCTCGGCGCACGGAACTATCTCCGGCGTTTCCTCTTCGACGACAAGCGCATCAACGAGCGTGTCGATCTCCTATCCGGCGGTGAGCGTGCACGGCTCATGCTAGCTAAAGTCCTCAAAAACGGTGGCAACGTCATCGTGCTCGACGAGCCGACCAACGACCTCGATCTGCCCTCGCTGCGGATGCTCGAAGAAGCACTCGCAGCGTTCGACGGCTCGGTGATCGTCGTTTCCCACGACCGTTATTTCCTCGACCGGATCTGCGATCAAATCATCGCTTTCGAGGATGACGGCATCGCCGTGCAAGCAGGAAATTACTCATACTATTTGGAAAAACGGCAAGCACGGGAAGCCTCGCAGCGCGCCCTTGCCCAAGCAGCCGCGCGCGAGGCGGCCGCCCGCCATAAAGCCGCTAGCGCCACGCCCACCGCGAAAAAAGGCCGTAAACTCACCTTCAACGAAAAGAACGAACTCGAAGGAATGGAGACCGCGATTCTCGCCATCGAGCAGGAAACCGAGGCGCTTGAAGCCATGTTGCACGATCCCGATTTCCAAGTAAAACGCTTCGCCGAAATCCCCGAACTCGCCGCGAGACTGGACGCGGACAAGGCCAAAGTCGCCAAGCTCTACACTCGCTGGGAAGAACTCGAAGCCCTCCGCGAAGCGGCAGGTGCGTGAGAAATTCTGACCGGTGAAACATTCCCACTGGCCGCCGCCTAGCTGGCATCTGGCGCTCTGGCCAAACTTGAAATAACTGTGTGACGCTTCGCCGTGAATCACTAACATTTTTCGATCAAGTGAGGGTTGCGCAGTTTGTCGGTTGTTTGGCGGAACTTCGGAGGGTTGGAGCGCGGAGGATTTTTGGTGTTATGCCCTGACTGCTTTTGGATAGACCCTGATCTCGCCTTGCTAGCGAGATTCGGCGTGGCCACGCTTCTCTTATGGACTTCTCGAAATCTCTCAAAATGGATCCCCATCTTCTCGTTGGTTTGCTCAACACCGAGCTCAGAAATCACTGCGATTCTCTGGATGACTTGGTGAAAACCCACAACCTAGATCTGGAGTTGCTCATAGTGAAAATGACAGCGGCAGAATATATCTACCAGCCGGAACAAAATCAGTTTCGCTGACGCCGGTCCGCTGATCACCTCGCCCGCAACGAAGGTTATCGCTTCCAGAATCCGGTCACCAAGGCCGAGTGATAGTCACTCATGATAACATCGCAGCACCCGCGGTGTGATTCCGGTGAAAATCTCCCAGACGATGGTGTTAGCCTTAGTTGCGATCTCGGCCACCGGGATGTGAGGACCGAAGATTTCGACCTCATCCCCTTCAACCACATCCTCTGCTGAGGTGACATCGACCATCAGTTGATCCATCGTGACTCGGCCTAGAATCGGGAGGCGGCGGCCTCGAATCCACACATCAGCGCCGTTTCCTGAAACTTGGCGCGGGTATCCATCGCCGTAGCCTATGCCGATGGTGGCGACGCGCGTAGGTCGCGTGGTCACAAATTGGCGGCCGTAAGAAATGCCATGTCCGGGCGGCAAGGTGCGGACAAGGGTGATCCGCGATTTTAAAGTCATCACGGTGGCCAATTTCGCCTGAAACTCGGGCAGAGGTGAGACCCCGTAAAGCATCAGGCCGGGACGAGAAAGATTGCACGAGCCTTGGCGAAATCCTAACAATCCTGCACTGTTTGAAAGGTGCATCCACTGGAACCGCCGTGCGCCGCCGAGCTCTTGGATGATCGCGTGAAAGTGGGCAAATTGCCGCATGGTGAACTCCACGTCTTCATCCGCCGAGGGTAAATGCGAGCCGATCCCTTCGATTTCCAAATTTCCCATGCATTCGAGCTGCACGAGCTTTTCCGGGAGGTGATCCGCCACAAAACCGCCGCGACCCATGCCGGTGTCCACCGCGAGATGGACTTTGAGGCGCTTGCCGTGGCGGGCGGCGATGCTGTTAAAATCCTGCGCTTCCTCGATTGAGGAAATGCACGGTGTCCACTCGCGGGCGACGATTTCCTCGCGCTCCTCCGCCCATGTAGCCCCGAGTAGATAGATGCGAGTGGTCACGCCCGCGTTGCGAATCCGCCGGGCCTCGCCGACGTTCGCTACTCCCAAAAACACGATGTCTGTTGCCGCGAGCGCCTTCGCGATTTCTTCTAGCCCATGGCCGTAAGCGCCGGCCTTCACCACCGCCATCAAGCCACCACCGAGCGCATCGCGGGCGACGGCTAGATTTTTTCTCAGCGCACCAATATCGATCTCCGCCCAAGCACGCGGCGGGGAAACGGGAAACAGTTCATTCACGGGAGTGAGACTAAGGATCACGGCGGAACTGGCAAGGATTGTGAATCTGGCAGGCTTGAGAGGTCGCAGAGTTCTTACAGGGGGCTGTCACTTTTGAAGATTTCTTTCAAGGCGGCACCGATGGAATCGCTGCTGGGAGCCAACCCGTCGAGGCAGAGGCCAAGCAAACTCAAAGCTCCGGCTATCAGCAGGGCTGAGATCCAAGTCCGCTTCACGGCCGTGCCTAGCCAATGTTCTTTGGAGGCAGTCTTGAGATGGCGGTAGAGCATGGTGACCACAACGGCATCGAGAAATACCTCTGCCAGAATCACGGGCGCGGCCACGACGAAGGAAAATAGAATACTGGCCGCCCCCGCGATCAAGCCGATGAGGAAAGTAATTAGACAGCCGACTAGGCAGCCATCGTCAACATCGGGGATGTCTAGGATATCTAAGCTGTTGAACCACGATTCACTATCTTTCCGGCTCCACTCATCCAACTGCGTTAGAGGTTTTTTCTTCTCGGGTGAGTCGGCGGAAATCACCACTTGCGTCGGGTCGTAGCGGACACGCTCGATTTCTACCCAGAGACGCAATAAGGCGAGAAAGACGAGATAGCCTCCGGTGACGGCGAGTGGATACCTGAGCCACATTTGCACCAATCCATGATGGAGCAGGAAGTATGAAATGAAAAAGCTTGTGACTCCCGCGACTGTGACGATCAGGCCCAATGTCAGACGGGGAAACGACCGGTTGCGAAAGTAGTTTTCCAGCGCAAAGCGGGCGCGCAATCGCCATTTCAAATCGGGTTCCATGGCTGGCTTCTAACTCTGGATAGTTGCTTCCACTATTCTCCTCATCCGTTCAGCTTCTCCAGCGACTTTGGCAGGAAGATGCCGTCCTTGCGGATGAGCTTCCCGTCGAACCAAATCTCCCCGCCGCCCCAGTCCTTGCGCTGGATGCTGACCATGTCCCAGTGGACTTGCGAGCGATTGCCGTTGTCCGCATCCTCGTAAGCTTGGCCGGGAGTGAAGTGGAAGGAGCCGCAGATTTTTTCGTCGAAAAGAATGTCGCGCATTGGCTCGCGAATGCCGGGATGGAAGCCTAGGGCAAACTCGCCAATGTAGCGTGCGCCTTCATCGCTATCGAGAATCTTATTGAGCTCCTTGGTGCGAGCGCCGGCTTCAGCCTTGATGATTTTTCCTTTCGAAAATTCCAGCCGAATGCCGTCAAAAGGGATGCCTTGGTAGATGGTGGGCGCGTTGTAGAAGATGTGGCCTTCGACGGAATCCCGGACAGGGGAAGTGAAAACCTCGCCGTCGGGGATGTTGTAATTTCCGCCAGAGGTGAGTGCGTTGATGCCTTTGATGGAGAATCGTAGGTCGGTATCAGGGCCTTTGATGTGAACATTCTCAGTCTTGTCCATTAGCTTCTTGAGCGCGTTCATGGCAGGGATCAGCGCCTTGTAGTCGAGTAGGCACACGTCGAAATAGAAATTCTCAAAAGCCTCAGTGCTCATGCCTGCTTGCTGGGCCATGGAGGACGACGGCCAGCGCAGGACGCACCACTTGGTCTTCTTGATGCGGTGGTCCAAGACGGGGCGCATGTGTTTCATGGCCAAGCGCATGCGGTCGGGTGCCACGTCGGAGTTTTCAGCGATATTTCCGCCGCCACGGACGGCGATGTAAGCGTCCATGTCCTTCATCTCTGCGAGGAGATGCTTGGTGAGAATTTCGTATTGGGCGTCTTCCGCGCCTTTCATCATTTCGCGGGTGACACGGCTTTGATGGATTTTGACGAATGGTAGGGCTCCCTTGGCGCGCGCTTCGCGGATGAGGGCGATGCCGATGGAGTCCGGCACATCGTAGAGGTCGATGAGGACTTTCTCTCCTTTTTTAAGCGCGGTGGAATAGCGGACCAGTTGGCGGGCGAGGGCGTCGATGCGGGCGTCGTGCATGGGTGTTGATTATCTGTTGAAATGGCGATTTCCAAGCGCCAAGTCTGGCGGCGGGGATTTGGCGCTTGGCAGGAGGATTGTGTCGCTTAAACCAAGCGCATGGTGCTCGGCGTTCTTGGTTCTGGTTCTGGTTCAAATATGCAGGCGATCCTCGACGCGATCGATACGGGGACGCTCGACGCGCGCATCGCTATCGTGCTCTCGGATAATCCGGACGCGTTCATTCTGGAGCGGGCGCGCCGGCGCGGGATAGAGACGGGAGTGATCGATTGCCGGGGATTTAAGACGAAATTTCCTGAGGAAGCACAGGCGGAAACAGCGCGGCGCTTGCAGGATGCAGGCGTGGAACTCGTCTGCCTCGCGGGGTTCCTGCGCCTCGTGAAGCGGCCGCTGCTTGATATTTTTCCGGGGAAAATTCTCAATATCCACCCGTCGTTGCTGCCCGCGTTTCCGGGTTTGGAGTCGTGGAAACAGGCACTTGCTGCTGGCGCGAAGGAAGCTGGCTGCACCGTGCATTCGGTGGATGAAGGGATGGATACCGGGCCGATTATTCTGCAGGAAGTGGTACCGATCATGGCGGATGACACCGCAGAGTCCTTACATGCTCGCATCCAAGTGGTGGAACACCGGCTCTATCCGGAGGCCATCAGGAAGCTTTATCATAGTCCGAGCCAGTCGCCGTCGAGCGGCGCGATTTCTCGGGGGTGAATGGTCGTTTTTTTGCGGTAAAATGGAGCGCGCGAGTGAGATGCCGCGCTTGGCGGAATCCTCCGGCTTGCCCTCGGTGATCAGCTGGCTAAGTTCGCGCTGCCCGATGTCAGATTCCTTCGTCCACCTCCATCTTCACACTGAATTTTCCCTTCTCGACGGCATGATCCGCATCAAGGATCTGGCCAAACGTGCCAAAGAACTCGGCATGCCGGCGGTGGCGATGACCGACCACGGCAACCTCTACGGCGCGATCAAATTTTACCAAGAGTGCCACAAAGCTGGGGTGAAACCGATTCTTGGCTGCGAAATCTACTTAGCTCCGGGGAAGATGGAGGAGAAAAAGGAACTCGCTGGCCGTAAGCGCGCGACTCACATGACCCTGCTTGCGGAGAATAATGAGGGCTGGAACAATCTCAGTAAGCTCGTTTCGAAGGGGAATCTCGAAGGTCTTTACTACGGAAAACCCCGGGTGGACCGCGATACGTTGCGTGAGTTTTCAAAAGGCATCATCTGCCTGACCGGCTGTATTTCAGGCCCGGTCAACGAGTGGCTCCGTGCTGGCGACGAGGAGAAAGCCCGCGAGGCGCTCGTCGAAATCGTCGGTATTTACGGTAAGGAAAACACCTACGTCGAGATTCACAACCACGGTCTCGAACCGCAGCGATTGGTCACTCCTTCTCTGCTAAAATTCGCCAAGGAACTCGACCTCAAAGTCGTCGCTGCAAACGACGTGCATTTCCTCAATAAATTCGACCACGAGGCGCACGACGTGATGATCTGCATCGGCACCGGGAATCTAGTGATCGACGAAAACCGGATGCACTACTCGCCAGAAGTGTATTTCAAGACGGCAGAGCAGATGCGGGAGATTTTCGCCGACGTGCCGGGTGCCTGCGATGCGACGCTGGAAATCGCTGAGCGGTGCAACGTCACGATCAAGCTGGATTCTACCAGCTCGGAGAAATACCCGCAGTTCGGCACGCCCGACGGGAGCCCGCGCGAGGAATATTTGATGAAAGTCTGCCAAGACGGACTGGTGAAACGCTATGGCGCAGATAAAGCCGCCAGCGCTGAAATAGCCGACCGCTTGAAATACGAGGTCGATACCATCAACAAGTTAGGATTCGCATCCTACTTCTTGATCACTGCGGACTTCATACAGTGGGCGCGCGACAACGACATCCCGGTGGGCCCTGGCCGCGGCTCGGCGGCGGGTTCGCTGGCATCTTACGCCATGGGCATCACGGATATTTGCCCCATGCGCTTCGGCCTATTATTCGAGCGATTCCTGAATCCAGAACGTGTGAGCCCGCCCGACGTTGATATCGATTTCTGTCAGAGCCGCCGTGTGGAGGTCATCGCCTACGTGCGGAAAAAATACGGTGAACGCAGCGTTTCTCACATCATCACTTACGGCAAATTAGGTGCCAAGAGCGTGTTGCGCGACGTCTGCCGGGTGATGGGGATTTCCTATGGCGAGGGCGATCGCATCGCCAAAATGATCGAGGCGAAACCCGATATTAAGCTCAAAGCCGAGTATGAATCCAAGCCCG
>JANMYL010000274.1:0-5995 GCA_031382045.1 Akkermansiaceae bacterium
GACGAAGCGCGCACCCCGTTGATCATTTCCGGCCCGTCCACTCAGTCGTCCCATCAGTTCGACAAATACAAGCCGCTCGTCGAGCAGCTCGTGCGAAAACAGACCGAGCTGTGCAACAACCTCGCCGCCGAAGGCAAGCAGTTGCTAGATGCCGGCGACTCGGTCAACGCCGGTCGCGCTTTGTTCAAGGTCAAGCTTGGTCAGCCGCGCAACCGCCAGCTCATGCGCTTCATGGAAGAGCCGGAAATGCGCAAACTGCTCGAAAAAGCCGAACTCTCCTTCCACCAAGACGCCCAGAAAAAAGACCTCTTCGACCTCAAAGAAGAACTCTATTTCATCATCGACGAAAAAGGCCATGACTCCGACCTCATGGAAATGGGCCGCGAGTTCCTTTCCCCCGGCGATCCAGAATCATTCACGCTGCCTGACCTTGGCACCCTCTACGCCGACATCGACACTGACCGCACGCTCACCGAGGAAAATAAAACAGCAGCCAAGGACACCCTCCAAGTCAGGATGGACCTCCAAGCCGAGAAAATTCATAACATTTCTCAGCTCCTCAAGGCTTACTGTGTCTTCGAGAAAGACGTCCAATACGTCGTCAAGGACGACAAGGTCATCATCGTCGATGAAAACACCGGCCGCGAAATGCCTGGTCGCCGTTGGTCAGACGGACTCCACCAAGCCGTCGAAGCCAAGGAAGACGTCTCCATCGAGAAGGAAACCCAAACCTTCGCCACTATCACCATTCAAAACTATTTCCGTCTCTACCAAAAACTTGCAGGCATGACCGGCACCGCCGAAACGGAAGCCGCCGAGTTCCACGACATCTATCGCCTCGACGTCCTGCCGATCCCGACCAACACCTCGAACATCCGCATCGACGAGAACGACCAAGTCTTCAAAACCCGCCGCGAGAAATTCAACGCTGTCATCGCAAAAATCGAAGAAGCCCATGCCAAAGGCCAGCCAGTCCTCGTAGGCACTGCGTCTGTCGAGTCCTCGGAAACCCTCGCCCGCATGCTCAAGCGCGCCAAAATCCCGCACTCGGTCCTCAACGCAAAATTCCACCAACAGGAAGCCGAAATCATCTCCCGTGCCGGCCACCTCGGAGCCGTCACCGTCTCCACCAACATGGCAGGCCGCGGCACCGACATCAAACTCGCCCCCGGCGTCCCAGAAGCAGGCGGACTTTTCGTCATCGGCACCGAGCGCCACCAATCCCGCCGGATCGACCGCCAGCTCCGCGGCCGTTGCTCCCGCCAAGGCGACCCAGGCCGCTCCCAGTTCTTCATTTCCTTCGAAGACGATCTCATGCGTAACTTCGCCGCCGCCGACCGCATGACTCAGATGATGGAGCGCTTCGGCATGAAAGAAGGTGAAGCCCTCGAACACTCGTGGCTCAACCGCTCCGTGGAAACTGCCCAGAAGCGCGTCGAACAACGTGACTACACCGGCCGCAAGCGCGTGCTCGACTTCGACGATGTCATGAACATGCAGCGCGAAGTCGTTTACGGCTACCGCAACGAAGTCCTCACCACCGAAGTTCCGCGCGACCTCGTGAGCGAAATCATCGACGAAACCATCCCCGCCAAGGTCCACGAATACCTCGCCGACCGCGACAACAACCAGCCCGACTACAACGAGCTCCTTCATTGGGTAAACGCCACCCTGCCCGTCAGCGTCACCGCCGAGGATTTTCTCAACGCCCACAACGAAGAAGCCATCTCCGCCATGCTCGTGGACAAGGTCAAACAAGCCTACCAAATCCGCGTCGGCGACCTGCCGATGGAAGTTCTGGACCAGGAAGAACGCCGCATGGTGCTCGTCGCCATCGACAAGCAATGGCAGGCGCATCTCTATAACATGGACGCCCTCCGCGAAGGCGTAGGCCTGCGCGCCCAGGGCCAGAAGGACCCGCTCGTCGAATATAAGAACGAGGCCTACAACCTCTTTGTCACCTTGATGGATTCCATCAAACAAGAGGCCCTTCAAAACCTTTTCCGCTCCGCCGCGAATCTCGAAGCCTTCCTCCAACAGCTCCACAGCGCGCCGCAGCAACTCCACGGTGGCGAAGCCGCGCTCACCCGGGATAACATGGCCACCACCGGCAGCTCCGAAAACCTCAACCCAGCCGCCCTGCCCTCCCCAGAAGGCACCACCCTCAAGCTCAACCTGCCGAAACGCAAACCGAGCTTCTCCATCGAGAACACTGGCCGCAATCTCCCCTGCCCTTGCGGCTCCGGCAAGAAGTTCAAGCAGTGCTGCGGTAAGGACGACTGAGTAGAAATTCCTTTAAAAAACAAGGAATCACGACATTCTTTAGCGCATTATCATCTGTGAAAATGCCAAAGTTTCCTGCGTTCACCTTGGACTGCAGAAGCCTGATCTGCCCCTTGCTCGAAAATTTTCAAAAATCATCCCATACTTCGCATTTACAACACGACGTTCGTGGCAACCGGCGATAACGTCTTTTCTTGAATTTGAGTTTTCATTTCTCCAGTGCCACAACTAAATGTTAGACCAGAAAATGCAATTTAGAGCGTTACTTCTCCTTTGCATACAATCTAACCCAAGGTAATGACCACCCCGAACTCCACAGCAATTCACTCAGTCAGGGAATTTCTAGATAAACTAAAGCTTGATGAGGATCATGGTGTAGAAGGCATCGCAAAACATTGGATATTCCGAGGACAGATTCGCACTCGTGGTTCCGAAGACGGTTGGCCACTGCTACCGAAAGCCGGACGAAAGTCCGGATTCGGTGCTGGATTGAATGCTAGCCAGGGCTGGAAGGATGCTGAAGTTTCGATTGGAGCCGGTGGCACCAGAGAGACTAAGATTCAGCCAAACTTTTTTGCTCCGCATGACATTGTGATCTTCGAAGAATGGTGTTCGCGCGCGATCGCATATATGCCTGCGCTCCCCTCCAACGAGTGGGAGCGTTTGGCACTCGCTCAGCACTACGGATTAGCCACTCGATTACTCGACTGGAGCCTAAGTCCCTTAATCGCCTTGTTTTTTGCCGTCGAAGCTGATGACATGAATGCAGGCGCGGTTTACGCTTACCTGCGACCTCACGAACGCATTCTTCCAGATAAGCATCGTTTTTGGGATATTGGCTCCGAGAATGGTGGGTATGACGCCAATCTTCTTTCGGTGGCGATGAGTGATGTCGCGATATACGAGCCACGTCCATTTGATCGTCGAATGTTACAGCAAAGAGCTGTTTTCACTTATCACACAAAACCTTTAGAACCTGTTGTTCCGATGCATGAACGTGAAACTGAAAGATGGTGCAAAGAGATTGATCGGTTCGGCACTGATCTAATGGAATTCATCATCGATGGCACCTGGAAAAGGCCGTTGAGAAGGGAACTGAGTATGCTCGGAATTGATCGGGAGACACTATTCCCTGACCTAGAAGGGCTTTCGGCACAGCTCAACTTTAGTCGGTGGAAGGGTAGTTACACAGCACGATCCACATGTCATCCAATAGCCTAATTAGGTCTAGGTGACGGGATTGGGCCCGTCACCCCTCCCACACCACCGGGCATAGGGGTTTGAACCTGCCTCAGTCCATGCGGTCAGGCGCCCTGGCGTCGCTTACGGACGGCTTCAGCCAGCACATCGAGCGTCTCGACGGTGTCATTCCAGCCGATGCAAGCATCCGTCACGGACTGCCCTCGCGTCAGGGCTTTCAAGTCCTTGACCAGCTTCTGGTTCCCTTCGACGAGATTGGACTCGATCATCACCGAGGTGATCACCTTGCAGCCCGCAGCGATCTGGCCAGCGAGGTTGCGGGCGACCATCGGTTGATTGCGGTAGTCCTTCATCGAGTTGCCGTGCGAGCAATCGATCATCACGGACTCGGTCAAATTTTGCTCGCGTAGCATCGCCGCAGCGGCTTCCACCTCGGGCTTTTCGTAGTTCGGCCCGGTTTTTCCGCCGCGCAGTATCAAGTGGCAGGACTCATTTCCTGCTGTCGAGACGATCGCGGAGACACCTTGTTTCGTTACCGAGAGGAAATGATGCGGCCGCGAGGACGACTGGATCGCATCAAGCGCGATTTGAATCGAGCCACCGGTTCCGTTTTTGCAACCGACCGGCATCGAAAGGCCGGACGCCAGTTCTCGGTGAATTTGCGACTCCGTGGTGCGCGCACCGATGGCTCCCCATGCGATCATATCTGCGATGTATTGTGGAGAAATCGTATCGAGAAACTCGGTTCCGGCCGGCACACCCATGTTTGCTAAATCTAGCAAAAGCCCGCGCGCGATACGCAGTCCTTGATTGATATCGAACGAATCATCGAGATTCGGATCATTGATCAACCCCTTCCAACCCACCGTCGTTCGGGGTTTTTCGAAATAGACCCGCATGATCACAAAAACGTCTTTTTCAAGTCGTTTCGCCTCCTCCTTCAGCTTCACGGCATATTCGATAGCGGCTGCCGGATCATGGATCGAGCAAGGTCCGACAATGGCCAGCAAGCGGTCGTCCTCGCCTCGCAGGATCGCATCCGCTTGAGCGCGCGCGCTGGCGACAAGCTCGGCAGCCTGCTCGGTGAGTGGAAGATAATAGGCCAGGACCGCTGGGGAAATGAGCGGGTTCAAGCCGGTGATTCGAAGGTCGTCGGTGCGGTGGCGTGTCACTGCGGAAATCGATGACCTTGTAAAGCCAGCTAGGCAAGGCACAAGTTTCCTGCCCCGCCATTCTTTGAATAGACGCGCCTTGCCGACTCAGCGTGTTCCTGATTGCTTGTCCCTCCGATGAAAAAAGACCGCATTGACGCCCTCCTCGTCGCCCGAGGCCTCTGCGATTCCCGCGAACAAGCCAAGCGCCTCGTCCTCGCCGGTGAGGTCCGCAGCGGCGACCGCATCATCGACAAACCCAGCACCAAACTCGCCGAAGACGCCCCACTCGAAATTAAGGAAAAGCCCCGCTTCGTCGGCCGCGGCGGACTCAAAATCGAGGGCGCACTCGACTCCTTCCAGATCGACCCGACCGGCTGGGTCTGCATCGACGTCGGAGCATCCACCGGCGGCTTCACCGATTGCCTACTGCAGCGCGGTGCCATCCGCGTCCACGCCGTGGATGTCGGGACTAACCAGCTCGTTTGGAAACTCCGCAACGACCCGCGCGTGATCGTCAAAGAGCAGTTCAACGCCCGCCACATGGTCCCCGCCGACATCGGCGAAAAATGCCGACTCGCAGTGATGGACCTCTCCTTCATTTCACTCACCAAAGTCCTGCCCGCCGTTTTTTCCGTGCTGGAAGGCGGCGGCTCCGTCGTCTGCCTTATCAAACCGCAGTTCGAGCTCCGCCGCGAAGACATCGCCAAAGGCGGCATCGTCCGCGACCCCGCGCTCCACGAGCGCGCCGTCGAGAAAATCCGCCACTTCGTCACCACCGAGTTTGGCTGCGAATGGCGCGGCCTCGTCCCCTCCACCATCACCGGCATGGACGGCAACCAAGAATTCCTCGCCTGGATCACCATCCCCCAGGCCGGAATCCCCCAAATCCCGCCGCCTGTGGCAGATCGTGAGATCACGTGATCGGAAATTCAAAACACCGCCACCTGATCAATTCACCACTGGCACCGGAATGGCCTCGCACACTTGCCGCCAACCGGGGAAATTCCATTTATTTGGAAATCCCGCGCACTGCTCAGGCTTCACCGAATGAATGCGGCAGGTGTTCCCGTCCAGCATGATACACTCGTGGTTCTCCTTCTCGATGAGCGAGAGCCCTTGCCGGTTCGTCCGCAAACGGGTGAAGCGGTTGAGAAAATCCTGTTCTGCCAGACCCAGGAATTCCGCGATCGGGAGAATCTCATGCTCCTCCAGCCGTACGTCGCCCGGCCATTTGCAACAGGCCGTGCAACGCTGGCAGACGTAATACACATCCGGCTCCAGCGTTAGCTCGCTGTTCCCCGGACTGCCGTGGTTTTTCGGGATTTCACTCATCAGCCATCCAGTCTGCGGTAGTAGTA
>JANMYL010000279.1:0-4150 GCA_031382045.1 Akkermansiaceae bacterium
CCTTCCGGATGCAATAAATCCCGCATCAAAATCAGCCGTTCATAAATCATTGAGATAAACGAATCCGCGCCCCGCCCCAAGTATCGCGGTAGGCGATTTGTTCGAGGAGGTTGGGTTCCTTGTGGAAGGTTTCGCCGCCGATCTCGATGTCCATGGAGAAGTCCGCGCCGACGTCGAAGGGCGGGTCGATGTAGATGAGCTTCAGCCCGCCGGCGTCCTCGATCTGGCGGCGGAGCGCGCCGGACTTGAGGGAGGAGAGGATGAGCTTGTTATCGCCCCAGATGAGTTTGTTGGTCCAGCCCTTGGTCTGGCGGCCGGAGGTGTCGAAGAGTTCAGGCGCGTCACCAGAGCCCATTTCCACCCGTGGCTCGTCGATGTGCTCCAGCGTCTGGAAGGGCAAGATGGCGGTGCAGACGTCACGGCTTTTCCCATTCCAGACCAGCTCAATCTCACGCTTGTCGGCGAAGAGCAGGAAGCGGTATTCCTCCGGCAGCGGCTTGCCCTGCTCGATGAGCTTGATGAGAACGCTCTTTTGGGCGTCGGTAAGGTCGTAGTGTTCAGTGGATGGTCGGGCCATGGTGGGTGGAGGATGGAGAGAAGGATGATTGCCGGTGGGTGGGATAAAGGATCCTAAAAACCGGGTTTAAAGACCAAAAGAATGTTTACGGGTTTCAAAGTAGTCATAGAACTCATTGATTTTAAGAAGTATTATTGGATTCAACAGTCGTTTCTAAAGCGTTTCCTGCTCTTGGTTTAAACCGGGTGGTTTAAAGGATTCCGCATACCATCTGGCCCAGCGCCGGAGGCCAACCAAGTGGGCCCGGTGCTCGTCTTGCAGTTCGTGCAAAAGCCGCTGGACCACGCGGGCGGAGCAGGCGGGAAGGACCTGGCAAAGATCGGCGAGCGGAGCCCCTTCCTCCTTGCGGTCCTGTAGGTGGCGTTCTAAGAGGGCCTTGTTGGTTTCATGGTCGAGACCTCTCTCGCGGGTGTAGGTTCCGGGGCTGCCCATTTCAGCATAAAGTTCGCGGGAGAGAAAATACCGGATGCCACGCCCCCTACCTTGAGACTCCGCCGCACCAACATCCTTCAAGCGCGGCAGGCGCTGCTTCATGGCAGCGCTCAAATGAAGCCCACGGCTCAAGGCCTCCAAAGTGAGAAAGTCCATGGTGCCGAAGGTTCTCAACTGGTCTTCGCCGAGCCGCTCGATAAAACGGATGAAGGCCGGGTTCTGAACGGTGCCGGAGAGAATCAGACGGACTTCATGCGCAGTGGAACCGGAAAAATCCGGCAGAGGTTTGGTTTGGCGGATCGCATTTTCAATCATCAGGTTCACCCCCTGCCCCGCACGCTCGATGAATCCGCAGCGTTGCATAGCCTCAGCCAATCGCCGGTTTCGGGGATTCTGTTGGTCGGCGATGTTCTCAGCCGTCACGCCGGGAGGGAACCCTCCGGGATTGAGGATTTCCAACCGCCGTGAATACTGCTTCACAAAGACGGACCCGCCGTGCCGGTAATCACGGTGGCAGACCGCGTTCAGGATGCCTTCGCGGATCGCGACTTCATCGAAGGTCGGGATGTCGTAACGAAAGAAGTCATCCTGATAGCTTTGCCGGTCATTGCGCAGGTTGATTTTGTTCCAAAGGCGGTCGTGATAGAGAAGGAAGGGCTCGCGATATTCTTCCCGATCCGCTGCAGGACCGGATGCTTCGGAGGAGCGGTATTCGAAAACCAATTCAGCTTGGGCGAGATGACGGGTGATGGCGGAGGGTCTGCCCAGCAGAATCAGCGCCGCGTAGGTGATGCTTCCGTCCACGGTGAGCTCGGCATTGGCGAGAGCCTGCTCCGGCGGCATGGTATCGATTTTCAATAACGGATTTCTCCGGTGCCATCGCTTGCAGAACTCGAAGACAGCTTCGGTTTGCAAATCTCCGTAATCCGCGCCAGGCACCAACTCTGCGGTGAAGTCCGTGCCGGTTTCCGAGAAAATCGCCTTCAATTCCGCTTCATCCATTGCCACCAAGGCTTGCCCCGCTCTTTTCTTGTAAGCTCCTTTGTGATTCCAGGCGGTTCCAGGAAGACGCGCGGGAACATGGACGATAACAACGCGACGTCCTTCGTGAAAATATTCTTCAACGGGAATGCGATGATGCAACACTTGATGAAGCTGATACTCGGCTTGGCCGGGTTCCGGGAATGCTTGCGTACCCACAATGCTCCGGGGGCGTTTATCCGTCACTCCCAAAACTATCCTCCCTCCCCCTTCATTTGCCAATGCGACACAATAATTGGCGAGATCCTCCAGAGGGTAAGTGCCTTTCGCTTCCTTGAACTCGAGACGCGTTCCTTCTGCCGCGCTAAGCATCGCTTGAAATTGTTCGGGAGTGGTTGCCATAGCTCGACTCAGTGCTTGTATTCCGTGAAGCTCGCGGCGAGGTCGGCGAGGGTTTTGGGTTGATGTTTTTTGAAGCCATCCTCGTCCACGTAGAGGAAATCGTAACGGACGCCCATGCCGCCGTCCTCATGCTCGGCGGCGGTGGCGTCCTCGCACCATTGCTTGAGGCGTTTCATCTTCTGCGGGAGATCGAGTTCTTCGCGGCCTTTGGTTTCGATGACCCAGACGGTGCCCTGCATATCCCGGGCGATGAAGTCGGGGACGTAGTTGGAGAGGTCACCACTGGCCTTCACGTAGTCGAACTTGAAGCCGATGGCGAGGTAGTTCTTGGTGAAGGCTTTGACGTCCGGCGCGGCTTCGAGGAAGCTGGCGAAGGCGAGTTCGAAGCCACCGGCATTCACCTCGCCGACGATCTTGGTGAAGATGGATTTCTGCGCGGCGAGGAACGGACGGTGCTCGGTGCGAAACGGGCGGGTGTTCTGAAGGCGGATGTAATCCTCGATCCGGGTAGTGCCGGTGTCCGAGATGGTGAGGGCGTTCATCGCGGCCTTAAAGGAATCGCAGAGGATTTTCCCGGCATCCGGTTCGGAGAGGTTTCGGATGACGACAGCATCCTCCAAATCCACGGGCGAGGCGTCAAACAAGTGGTCGCGCATGAAGTCCCGGACTTTCGGGTAGAGCACGTCGTAGCCGCCGACGAGGCGGAGGTCCTTGAGCAACTGACGGGCGAAGAAGGCGACAACGGAGCGGTAGTCGGCAGGGCTGGAGCCGTCGAGATGGACGGTGTGATGGATCGCCGAGTCGAGCATGGTTTTGAAGACGATCTCGCGAGTTTCCTCTGGGGTGAAGGGTTTAAGGGGCAGGCGTTTGTTTCCCAAGGTGGCCGGATCAAGCGCGTGGAGGTCTTTGAACTCGCGCTGGAAGCGGCGGCTGAGTTTGGGGATCGGGATTTCTAGATGGGCGAGGTTTTTATCGGGACTCTCGGTATCCACCTCGACGATGAGCGACTCCTTCCGCGTGGCTCCGGCACCCATCGGCACTTGGTCGAAGGTGACACCTTCGCTCTGAATGGTTTCCACGAAGTCCATGAAAGCAGGCGTGCCCATGACGGAGACGGTCTCACGCTCATCGCTGCCGAAATACATACGGCGCAGGCCACGGCCGAGGGTTTGCTCGGGGAGGATGTTCGATTTCGCGGCATAAGCACGGAGGCCGACGATGGTGGTGACGTTTTTCACGTCCCAGCCTTCCTTGAGCATGAGGACGGAGACGATGGCCTTGAAGGGGGATTTCCAGGAGTCGATCTCGTTGGATTGCTTGCGCAGGAGTTCGAGTTCTTCCTTGTTTTTGCCGGAAGAGGCTTCGGAAATATCGCCATTGTTCTTGGTGTGGATAGTGAGCACGGCACCTTGCAACTCGGGGCAAATTTTCTGGAGATATTCGCCGACCTCATCGCAGTTCTTGGTGTCGTCCACCATCACGAACAGCACCGCCTTCTTACCGAGTGCTTCGTGTTCCGCATAACTCTTGCGCCATTCCTCGACGCCGAGGGCCAGGAAATCCGCGTATTTGTCCGAGAAAATGGCGGTCTTTTTTTCGTGAAGTTTTGCCCGGCTGGCGGCATCTGGCAGCACGGGATGTTTGACGACGTTTTGGTAAATGGCCTCGACCAGCGGATAGTCGGACACGGTTTGAACGAAGATCGCGCCATTGTCATGACGGGGCGTGGCGGTGACATCGATCTGCAAGGTGAGGCGG
>JANMYL010000282.1:0-1903 GCA_031382045.1 Akkermansiaceae bacterium
GGGATTGCTAGGGCGGAAATCAGACAGTCGCAGGGCTATCTGTCCGTGCGCTGTGAGGGGCGGGAGCTTTCTTCGGTTTCAGTGGGAGCTGCCGGGAATTTTGTCTCGGTTCTCTACGACGACGAAAACGGTGTGCCGCAATCGAAGGCTTTCCAAGACTATAAGTATCTCAGCGCGGAGTGAGGATGGGTGAAAATTCTAGATCATTGCTCACCTGCGGAGCGGGGCACTGCTGAAATAGTAATCACTGGCACGCCGAAGTCCGGCCATTCTTCGGTTTGGCTGCCTTCGTTGCGCATCCATTCGGCTAACATTTCCTCGTGGGACATCTTAGGATACTTGCTCTTCGCATAAATTTCTAACACCCACTTTTCATATTGCGCTAATGTGAGACGCGGGGGAGGGGGATGGTCGGAGAAGTCCGGTAGATCGAGATCGATGACATTCATGGAATATTGTGGATCAAGTCGTAGGCGTTAGGGCCAGCGTATTTCTGACAAAGCTCACGAAGGTGAGTTTCAGTGAAAACACCTGTATTTTCTTCCAAGAGGAACCGGATGTCCAGAAGGTCTCTCTCCTTGCGAGCGGCGCGATCTTTGAGAGCATGTAACTTCATGGCCAAAAGTGATTCCAAATCGATCACCGGGATATCTCCATGAATACCGGTTTTTTGATCTGTGGCGGACATTCTGCTGAAAGTTTCGGGGCTAACCCACAACAGATCGATAGGCATCATTTCCAATGGGTTCACTCGCTGAAACCTTGTAGCCATAGCTTCAAACGCAATCGTGAAGCCGAGGGATTTCATCAATTCAATTGCGCGTGTTTCGTCAGCCCGGGAGCATATCCAATCCACATCACTTGTCAGTCTGGAGTATCCATGATGACAAACCGCCCAACCGCCTGCGAGCAGGAGTGGAATCCCCTCTCGCACGAAGCGCTCGTGAAGTGAATGGGCGAACTCGGGAAGCATGGTTGAAGATGTTAGGATGCGAAGGTTACGGACAGCATCTACACGAGCCGCGCTCGCAGCAGTTCGGTGACTTGCTTTGGGTTGGGCTTGGTGATGGCGGCCTTCATGACTTGGCCGGTTAGGAAATTGAGGAGTTTCTCGTTGCCAGCTTTGACGGCGGCGACTTCTGCCGGGTTGTTGGCGATGACTTGATCGCAGAGGCCTTCAAGCTCGCCAGCTTCGGCGGGTTTGAAACCTAGGCTGTCGGCGATGGTGGCAGGGTCTTTTTCTGGGCTGTCGAAGAGCACATTGAAGACTTCTTTAGCTTGGTTTGCGGCGAGGGTGGCGTTTTCCATCAAGAGTAGCAGGGCGCGGAGTTTTTGCGGAGCGACCGGGCATTCGCGGATGCCGAGGGCGCGCTCGTTGAGGGTGCCGAGCAGGTTGTTGATGATGAAATTGGCGACCTTCTTGCCGGGGATGGCGGGGTCGGTGACGGCCTCGAAGTAAGTGGCGAGGTGCTTGTCGGATGAGAGCACGGCTGCGTCGTAAGCGGTGATGCCGAGGTGGTGCTCGAAGCGTGCGGCGAGCTCGTGCGGGAGTTCGGGGACGAGTGGGCGGACTTTGGCTAACAACGGCGCGGTTTCGATGGGCAGTAGGTCTGGGCAGGAGAAGTAGCGGTAGTCGTGGGCGTCTTCTTTGGTGCGCATCATCTGGGTCTCGCCGCGGTCGTCGTCCCAACGGCGAGTGGACTGGATTTGTGGAATGCCACGGTTGAGCTCCTCGGTCTGGCGCATGATTTCGAAATGGATAGCGCGGCGGATGGCGGAGATGGAGTTGAGATTTTTGAGTTCTACTTTCTGGCCGAGCGGGTCGGAGGCGTTTTTGCGCAATGAGATGTTAACGTCGCAGCGGAGCTGGCCTTTTTCCATGTCCGCATCCGAGACGCCGCCT
>JANMYL010000204.1:0-3515 GCA_031382045.1 Akkermansiaceae bacterium
TAAGCACCACCGGAGAAGCCACTTACTATCACTACGACATGCAGGGCAACACCGCCGGTCTCACCAACCAAGCGGGCACCCTCATCGACCGTATCCTCTACACCCCCTACGGCAGCATCCGCTACCGCAAGGCCGCACACGACACCCCATTCCTCTTTGGCGGCTTCTTCGGCATCGCCACCGACAGCAACGGACTCGTCCACATGCGGGCGAGATATTACAACCCGCTAACCATGCGCTTCCTCACCAGCGATCCCGCGCAGGACGGCTGGAACTGGTATGCCTACGCCAACGGCAACCCTATGAGTGAAATCGATTTATGGAGCTTAAATGGCGAGGATGGCCGGTTCCAAACGACTAACAAGGGCAGACATACTCCAGTATCATTCTAGCGGAAACTCGCCATCACTGTCCAAGCCGAGCCAACCGAGGCGACCGAAGGCGCGGTATAGCGAGGGGATGGGTTCGCCTTCTTCTTCGCCCTCGCCGTGCTCGATGGTGGCGGTGCTGCTGAGGCCGTGATTGCACTCGATGCTGATGACGGTGGTGTAGCTATTCAGGTAGATCCAGTCACCCCAAGCTTTGGCTTCGTGACGGGGTTCGAAGTGCTCCTTGCGCAATGAGGCGAGGATATCAGCAATGGTGCTAGGTGCGGCGGAGCCTGGGAGTTTAATAAGTGTTTCCATGAAGAAAGTGATAAGGTGAAAGATTGGATAAATTTCAGGCAGAGGGCGTAGAGTCAGTCGCGAAAGTCGCTTCACACAGTTTGGCATACGCACCGCCAAGCGCAAGGAGTGCGGTGTGAGTACCTTGTTCGATTAGTTTTCCGTGATGAAGTACGCAAATGCGGTCTGCCTTCTGCACGGTGGAGAGGCGGTGCGCAATGACAAAGCAGGTCCGGTCTGAGCGCAAGTTTTCAAGAGCTTGTTGGACAAGTCGTTCAGTCGTGTTGTCGAGGGCGGAGGTCGCTTCGTCTAGCAACAGCAGCGGCGGATTTTTTAGCAGCGCTCGGGCGATGGAGAGCCTTTGTTTCTCACCGCCAGAGAAGCGGCTGCCACGCTCGCCGGCGAGGGTGCCGAGGCCATCGGGATTGGCACGGACGAAGTCGGCAGCATTCGCAGCTTCAAGGGCGGCCCAGAGTTGCTCGTCGCTGGCATCGTGTCTAGCAAGCAGCAGATTCTCGCGGAGGGATGTGTTAAAAAGGAAGCTTTCTTGGGTGACGTAACCGAGCTGGTCGCGCAGCCATTCTTTGGAAACCTCTTCTAGCGGAATACCGTCGATGAGGATCCGCCCGGCGGAGGGTTCGTAGAAACGAGTTAGTAAATTAAGAACCGTGGACTTGCCCGCGCCGGTAGCACCGACGAGGGCTATGGTCTCGCCGGGCAGCGCTTCGAGGGTAAGTTCGTTGATGACAGGTGCCTTGCCGGCGTAGGTGAAGGAGACGTTTTCAAATCGTACGTGACCGCTGAAATTGGGGGGGCGCTTGCCTTCGGTGAGGTGTGATTCATCGGCGGTGTCGAGGATGGTGAAGATTCGCTTGGCGGAAACTGCACCGCGGGTGAAAGTCTGCGCGAGCGAATTAATGCGGGAAATGGGGTCAAACAGAAATCCCCAAGCGACGAGGAAGGCGATGACTACGCCGGGAGATAGATTTCCGCGCAACGTCCACCAAGCCCCGCAGGCGACCATTAGAATGATCCCGGACTCGGCGATGAGCGAGACACCCGGCCAGACGATGGCTTGGCCGCGCATGACGGTCAGGTGGCTTTCTCCGACTTTGCGCGATGCCTTGTCGAAGGTGTCGAGTGCCTTGGGCTCCACGGTGTAGGCTTTAATCTGGCGGATGCCGGATAGATTGTCGTGGAGGATAGCGTTGAGCGCTGAGGAGGCTTCGGAAGAAGCGCGCCATAGCGGCTCAGAACGGCGGGCCCACCAGGTGGTAATGATGGCGATGAATGGCAGAGGAATTAAGGTAACGAGCGTGAGCTGCCAAGAATGGTAAAGCATGTAGCCGATGATGATGACGAGCTGGAGCACGGAAGCGACGGCCTGATCCACGCCATCGATGATAACGCGGTCCATGGTGGGCACGTCGTCGGCGACTCGCGACATAATTTCGCCAGACGAGTTGGAATCAAACCATTTCACAGGCAGGCGCTGGAGCTTGTCATAGAGCTCAACGCGCATGAGATGGGTGAGTTTGAGCTCGAGGGAATTATTCAGATAGGTGCGGAGTGTGAAAAGTAACTGGCGGACGAAGATGGCTCCGATGCCAAGCGCGGCGGTGGAGAGGATGAGATCTGGGCGGTTCTTGGCGATGATTTCATCAATGAAACGCATGGTGATGCCGGGCAAGACTAAGACCAGCGAAGTGCAAAGGACCGCCATCAACAAGGAGAGCGAACTCTGTGCGGGAAAGCGGAAGGTGTGGCGAAGGATCCGCGCGAGGGTGACCATGTGTCACGTTGAACTGCTGAGCGGGCGCTTGGGAAGAGGCAAATCGTCTCCCCAGAGCGGAAAAGATTTACGCCTCTCATGCCACGCCATTTCGCCGCCGGTAGTCCCGTGGGGAAAGCCCGGTGACCTTGCGGAATTGGCGGGTGAAATAGTTGCTGTCGTTGAAGCCGACGTCGAAGGCGACCTCCGTGACGCGGCGGTCAGTGTGGCGCAGAAGATTGCACGCACGATTGATCCTTTGCTCGATGACCCAAGCGAGCGGTGAGGTGCCGGTAGCGGATTGGAAGACTCGCAAAAAACTCCGCTGGGACATATTAGCAATGCTGGCCAATTTCTCCAGATCGATCTCGCGATGGATGTTCCGCTCTAGGTGGGACAGAGCCTCGCCGATCCTCAACAAAGCGCGACCGTCCGGCGACGGACTGCGGCCATAACAGCGGGATAACAGGCCGATGATTTGCATGAATGCCGCCGTGGCCATGAAGCCAAATCCCGGCTCGCGGGTTTTCAATTCCACTTCGAGCCGGTCCACCAGCTCGATAAGTTGGACCATTTCCTTGCCTCCAAGGTGCAGCCTGCCTTTGGTCGGCTGGCGTTTCCGCCATGAGGGTTCGAGCGTGAAAAGCGCGTGATATCCTGCCACGGATGGTAAATCCAGCATTCCCATTTTCAACTGGTTAGGTTGATACAAGATGTTTACGAGCCGCAAATCGACAAGGTCTCGATATTCATGCTCACGCGGACCAGCGATGACGAACACATCGCCGGCCGTGAGTTCCCAGGAATCTTGTCCGGTCACGTGCAGGCATTTGCCGCCGGTCACGATCACTAGCTCTGCAAACTCATGCGCGTGAGCCTCGAAAAGTTCCTGCGGCTCCCTCCTCTCCACGCTGATCGGGAAACCATCGGGGTGGTACCATTCATCTATTTTGAGGATACGTTTCACTGGCGGGATCGTGCTTGTATTTGGCCAAACAGTGGAGGTTTTTTTACAGGATTCCACGCAGGCTTCCCGCTACTACCTCTGCCATGTCCAAATCTTCAAAATCCATCGCCCA
>JANMYL010000293.1:0-4403 GCA_031382045.1 Akkermansiaceae bacterium
TGACTTTGCACCAGAAGCCGAGGGGGTGGGCTTCGTCTAGGATGAGGTCGAGTCTGCCGCTGATGGTGCGCCATTTGCGCTGGAGGATCTGCCAAGTGGCTTGGGCGGCGGTGGTGATTTGGGCGGGTGTAGCGTCGCGGCCGGCCCGCCTGGGTTGAGATAGGGGATTTCGTTTTTAACGAGGGTGCTCACTAAGCGGAGGTGTTGGCGGGCGGCGGCGAAGATACCGTGCTGGCCGTTGGCGTTCCAGCGGGTGATGCGGTCCTTGAGTTCGGGCGGTCCGTAGAGGTGAATTTTCTGGGTGCTCTGGATGGTTCAGTCTTTGAGGATGCAGTTGCGGCGGGGTAGTCGGGGCCATGTGTTTCAAGGGAAATATAAATCGATCCCGGTCAATGCATCTGATAGTGATCCGTATTATTTCCGAATCGTAGCGGATTGCATTCATCTCAACCCGGCGAGAGCTGGTCTTGCGGGTGGAAGTCGTGGGCGATCGGTGGACTATGTCTAGAGCGGCTTGCGAGACCATGCAAGAGGGCGGGGATCGGAGTAGTTAGAATCTGAGAGAGTGCTCTTTGCTTTCGAACTCGCACAGGATGGGCGCGGACGGCGAGCTTGTGTGGTGTGGTTGGAAGCGCGTGCCACCGACCATGGAGGGAAGATTGAGGAGGAGGCGATGAAGGCTTTGTGGCGCGGCTGGTATTTGGGTAATACCGGACTTCTCTTAACTTTTGATGGGTTTATTCGAAAAGAAAAAGCGAAAGAAGAGCCGGACCGCTGGGGTGCATGAGTTGCATAGTGAGGAGGAGGCGGAAGGACTTGTAGTAAATGGGTTGGCCGCCTTGGGAATTTCAAGCGAACGAAAAGAACTCGAAGAGATGCGAGAAGGTTATAGGGCGAAAGTTGTGATTGCCGCCATGCTGAGAAGCACAACAGCGGTGGGGAATGGCTGGATCGTGGAACGATTGTGCATGGGGCACCCTAGGTCAGTAAGTCGCCTTGTGGTTAGCGCAAGTGAGGTTGGCAAGCACGAGTCTGAATTGAAGAAGCTGATAAAATTGTTGAAATGTGGAACCTGATTCTATCTATGTGGAACCTTACCCTACCTATAAGTAAGACCCTATTTATAAGTAAACAAATCTTTCGATGCAATGGGCTTTTTTGAGTAAGGTTTTAATAGGGATCGACCGCTTTCGGGTTGCTTAGTTTGCAAGCGGAATTTGGTAGAGATTATCGATTCTCATCTAGCACAGATGGTGCCGGTCGAGCAACATCAAGAGTAAGAAAAATTTGCCAAAAAAAGGCCGCTGCTATGCAGATGTTAGGCCGTGGTTGTACCCATAGATTTTAAGAAAGAGGCTTTTTTTAAATGCTTAACTGTCGGTCCTTAAACTACAGCAAGTTTGATGATTTGATTTTTAATCCGGCGGTGGTGCGTCGTATGGCAGCTTGTAATGGAGAAAAACATCTCGGGTCCGGTTATAGATGTCCATCTCGCTCATCCCGGCACGCTCCATCATCGCATTGAGAGGGCCGAAGTTTTTGATGATGAAGTTGATCAGGTCCATCGGGTCGTATTCGACGGCGGCCTTGGGTTCGCCTAGGCGCTTGTAGCCGCTGAGGTTAGGCAGCAGGCAGAGCGTCATCATAGTGAGTGTCTCGGTGCGGAGGTCGCAAAAGAAGAACCAGTAGGGCCAGACGCGGTGAAGGTGTTGGTAGAATTTCCGCACCTCAGGGATGGAGTAGAGTTCTTGCGGGTCATTATCCCAACCTTCGACAAGGAACTGAAATTTCCCCATCATTACCGCGAGCTCCGAGCCTTCGGGTAGGGCGGCCAGTCCGAAGGTCTTGAGAAAATGAGCGGTCTTGCAATGGCGGACTTGAGGTTCGCTGAAGATCACCATGATGGCATCGTGTTCATTGATCATGGTCATTTAATATTGGAATGGCCCCCGGGTGGCGATGTTCATGTGGAGGGCTGACGAAGTTTCCTCCACTCCACCCACACGCCAATCATAATCCCGGTGGCATAAGCTGGAAGGTCAGGCCAGTTGAAAGTATTCCCTAACGCCAGCTTACCTGGGAGTGTAGCGCGGATCGCATCGATCCACGGAGCGCTATAAAGCTGTGAGAACTCGATGCCCCACGAAAATGCCAGTGCCAATAACGCAAGCGTCATCGTGGATGCACGGGGGAGCAGAAACCCAAATCCCACGAATACCATGAGCGCCCACAGCGCATCGCCGCCGTTGTTCGACAGCCATTGCGGCATGGAAATAAAAGCGGAGCGCCACAGCAGTCCGCACGCGATCACTGCGATAGCTAGCAAGGCATACAGCGCCCGACTCCTCGGGCGCTTTTGTGCGGACTTTCTAGTGTAGGTCCAGACTGGCTGGATGTGAAGGCGATGCTGCATGGGTGGAATGGCTTTATAGGGGTGATTCGGGTTAGTGGGCAAGTTAGATGGATGCACTTTCTAATCTTGCTCCAGTTTTAAATCTGGGATGTGAGTGAAGCTGATGCGCATGGGGGCGGTTTCGCGATTGTCTTGGACGCTGCCGAAATACACCACGTTGCGGCCGTAGCGGGCGCGCAGCTTATCGATGGTCTCGTCCAAGCGCCGCTGCTTTTCCGTATCGAACGAAGCCATGGTGTCGGCAACCGTCTGGAAGAGAGACGGTGTGTGATTGGATCTCTCGGAAAACCGTGTGAGCACCACTCCGACTTGCAGCAGTTGGCAGCGCGGCTCGCAACGATCACGCCACAGGCGGTCGAGCAGTCGCATGAAGAGTAGTGTAGAGTCAGTTTCCTCTGTCCGCGCTTCGGCTGCCCAAGACGCTCCGCGCAGGAAAGCCACTTGCATGGTGAGCGACCCGGCGAGCAGGCTGTGGGAGCGAAGGCGTTCGCAAGCTTTGTGCAGTAGCTTGCAGAGGATCGGCCACGCTTTATCCGGGTGTCGACAATCCGGCGGCAGCACATGGCTGTGACCGATGGTTTTGCGGGCCGATACTAGGTCTGGAATTTCGTCACCGCGCAGCAGGTGCCAAAGACGATCACCCAGCACGCCGCCCCACACGCGGTGAAGCATGGGCTTGGTGGCCGCACAAAGCTCTTGGATGGTGTGAATGCCGGCGGCGTGCAACCGCGTCTCCATGCTGCGGGCGATGCCATTGAGGTCGCGCAGCTTGAGCGGATGCAGCACCTCGGGCAAATTGTGATGCTCGATGATGAACAGCCCGTCCGGCTTCTTCATCTTGCTTGCGGTCTTGGCCAAGTAGCGGTTCGGGCCGGCACCCACGCTCACCTTGATGAACGGCGAAACCTCGCGGGCCACAGTTTCCTTGATGCGGCGGCCCATGGCTTCTACGGTCGCAGGCTCGCGGAGATTGTAAGGCAGCCAGGCCCACATCTCATCAATGGATAGCACGGCCTCGACATGGATGCAGTCCTCGACGGCCGCGATGATTTGGTGGTGGTAGCGGATGTATTCCTGCGGCTTGGACTCCACGATGGCGATGCTGGGGCACATGATGCGGGCGTCGCTGATGCGGGTGCCAGTTTTCACTCCGAATGCCTTGGCTTCGTAACTGGCGGCGATGCAGCAGGAACTCTCTGCCATCACCGGGGCCACGCCCACCGGCTTACCGCGCAACGCAGGATCTAAGTGCTGTTCAACCGACGCGAAGTAGGAATCGCAATCGACGAACAGGGCGGTGAGCGGCTTGGACACGGGGAGTATGGATGCACTTGGTCGGTTGGCGGGTCAACCGAAAAGTGTTCAAATGAACTATTAATCCTGCGTTGTCACGAACTTGCTTCCGCCGATGCTGGGGACTCGACGGAGGCGGTGAGTTTGATTCAAGTTTTTCCGATGAATCACCATGCACCTGCTTGCTGCCTTGTGCTAGCGCCCTTTGTTCAGCCTTACCTTGTGTGTAAGGGAAACCTTATGGTTGCAGCAATTTCGGACAGTTGGAAGCATGTAACTGTCATGTGCCTTGAGATCTAATCAGGTCTAAATTTGCTCATAAATTTTGCTGAAGAGCAGAATTGATAGAGCATGGACTATTGATATTTAGAAGATTGTGGCAGAAACGACTTTGAGCGGCTCGCTCCAAGCAACGAAAAGCATGGTCGCCAACACCGCGATGTTAAAAAACCATGCTGATCTCCACTATAGCTTGGCCACGAGAGCGCAGCTCGTGGCCTGTTCTGAAGTCCTAGCATTTCCACAGGCTGGCTTCAGCATTCTCTTTCAGCCCGGAAATCAGCCCAGCGGCTGAATGTCCGGCACCGACGGCCCTGTAGCTTGGGCGAAGCGGGTCTTTGCGCGGGCCATAAAAGTCCCGAGGCACAAGTCGGCGATCGGCAAGACGACGTTGAAATTCTTATGCATGTAGCGATGA
>JANMYL010000019.1:0-5260 GCA_031382045.1 Akkermansiaceae bacterium
GTGGACGGTTTCAATCTCTATTTCGGGATTCTCCAAGGCACCCCGGACTTGAAATGGCTCAATCTTGAGTCGTTCATGGATTTTCTCAGGCCGGACGAAGAGGTTCTCGGAGTGCGCTACTTCACGGCATTGGTAGATCCTCAAAAACACATTTCCGTCTCCCGAGATCGACAAAAACGCTATCTTCAAGCTCTTGGCTCTTGCCCGAAGCTCAAGGTGATCATGGGAAAATACCAGCTCAGGGAAGTGAGTTGCCGGGCTAAGTGTCGGGAGCGTTACGAGGTCCCCGAGGAGAAGAAGACCGATGTGGGCATCGCCGTCCAAATGATCTCGGATGCCATCGACGGGCTCATGGACCGGATCGTCCTCGTCTCCGGCGACTCCGATCTCGAACCGGCGGTGGAGTGGATTCGCAAACGCCACCCGGCCGTCAAGATCACGGTTTACATCCCCCAGGATCCCGAAGATCCGAAACAAAGGCGGAACGACACCTATCGAAGCATGGGAGTCGATGCCAAGCCGCTGCCCACCACCGATATTCACCGGTTCCAGTTTCCCCATAAAGTCGACCTTGGTAGCGGTCGCAGCGTGGAGCGACCCAGGGATTGGGGATAAAGCAGTAGCCCATCCCTCCAACAAAGTCCGCACTGTCGCGGCGTCGAGACGGATGGAGATCTGATCTCATAGCGCTTTGAATTCTTCCAAGGCAGATGAATCGCCGATCCATGCACCGAAGTAGGGCCATTCTGCTTGATCGCGCCAGAGGAATACAAAGAACGGACGATCATAGTGGAAAAAACGCGGAATGATCTGCGGCAGCTGCTGTGGTTCGCCAAAAGGGTCCATTCCCATTTCCACTTCCACACGCAGCTTCGCGCCTTTTTCCGTTAGTTCGAACTTCAAGCGCTGCTCTGCTTTAAAGAGGATCCATGGTAGCCCCTCGTCTTTAAAATACCGGCGACTTTTCAACAGTGGGACAAAGTCCGTGGTGTTGTCCAATTTCAGAACTGGTATCCTGAGATCGTCATTTTCATGGAGATTCGGATCCTGTGCCGATCCAAATACACCTTCCAGTTTCTTCGATCTCCACTCGCGCAGCTTGTCGCACGCCTCGATGAAACTCGCGGGCTTTTCTGGCAGATAAAAAACAGCTGATTCATCCCCATCGCCCGCAATTTGGAGTGCATGGGTTTCGGCTTGAAAGGTCAGCACTCTCACCAATTCTCTAAAAGCACCGGATGCTTTGCGGCGCGCCCCGAAGAAATGGACCTTAGGCGTGGTCCCATCCGCCAAGTGAAACTCCAGCG
This sequence comes from Akkermansiaceae bacterium, assembly GCA_031382045.1. GTDB lineage: Bacteria > Verrucomicrobiota > Verrucomicrobiia > Verrucomicrobiales > Akkermansiaceae > Luteolibacter. The sequence goes on from JANMYL010000019.1 coordinate 1,308, forward strand.
GCACATTTTCCGAGCGATGCAGAGCTTTCTTGAAAAGTAAATTGCGGTCCAACAGCCCGAGCGCGATTCGAGCATCCGGCCTTGGCACAATCTTGAATGGCCCGGTCTTCTCGCCGGTCAACCGCGCGGCTTCTGTATTCGCCTTATCGATCAACTCTTGTGTCGCCTCACCAGCCCACACTTTCCAGCAGTTGCGGGGCATCACCGAATCAGATTTCCAGACGAAGTGATCCAACCGGTTCATCAATACGCTGGGAGGCTCCACCTTCACCGGCTCGCCGAGACTCTGATGAATGTCGTCCCAAGCAGCTTGAAAAAGTGGAGACCAGATGACGGTCTTGTCATGGGGAAGCTTCTCCTCGGGATGCGCAACCGCGACAATTTCCGCTGCTGGTAAAGTCGCAGTTGAAATGACGGTATAAATGAACAGGAAGAGTTTTCTCATAACGCTATGTTATATATCTATAGGTTTTTATAGGATACAGCGGAATTTAGTGACCGGAGCAGGGGTTAGCGATCACCCCTCCAACAACGTCCGCACCATCGCGGCGTCGAGCCTGTTGGAAATATCGGCGTTCGCCAAAATGCCGTCTGCGAGCTTGCCTTTTTCCTGCTGGAGTTTGTGAATCCGCTCCTCGACGGTGTCCTGGCAGAGCAGCTTGTGGACGAAGACTGGGTTGTGCTGGCCGATCCGATAGGCGCGGTCCGTCGCTTGTGCCTCGGCGGCGGGATTCCACCAAGGGTCGTAGTGGATGACGGTGTCGGCGGCGGTTAGGTTGAGGCCGGTGCCGCCGGCTTTGAGCGAGATGAGGAAGACCGGGGCTTTGCCATTTTGGAAATCCTCGACCAGCTTGCCGCGGTCTTTCGACGCGCCGGTGAGCTTTAAATACGCGATTTTCTCCTTCATCAGATGGGCCTCGATCAGCGCGAGCATGGTGGTGAACTGCGAGAATAAAAGGATACGGCGGCCTTCCTCGATGAGCACAGCAAGCAGCTCGGTGAGAAAATCGAGCTTCGCAGACTCCAGGACATCATTTGAGTAATCCTCTGGAAGTAGCTTCGGGTGGCAGCAGATTTGGCGAAGCTTGAGTAGCGCGTCGAGGAAGACGATCTGAGATTGCTCGATGCCGCGCGCGGCGATGGCCTCGCGGACTCGCTTGTCCATGGTGGCGCGTACAGTTTCATAAAGATCTTTCTGGCCGGTGTTGAGCTCGATGAGATGCACAAGCTCGGTCTTGGGAGGGAGTTCCTTGGCGACTTGGTCCTTGGTGCGGCGTAGGATCAAGGGTGCGACGCGTGCTTTGAGCACCGCATTGCGTTCCACATCACCGTCCTTTTCGATGGGTGTGCGGAAGCGCTTATTGAAGGCGTCTTCGGTGCCGAGGAAGCCGGGGACGAGGAAGTTCATCAGACTCCATAGCTCGCCCAGGTGGTTCTCGATCGGCGTGCCGGACAGGCAAAGCCGGTTCCTCGCATCCAGCTTGCAAGCGGCCTGCGCCATCTTGGAGCGCGGGTTTTTAATGTATTGCGCCTCATCGAGCACGACCATGTGGAAGGGAATGGTGGCGAGTTTTTCGATGTCGCGCTGGAGTAGGGCAAATGATGTGAGGACGATGTCGGCGTGAGGAATAGAGCAAAAATATTTTTTGCGTTCCGGGCCGTTGAGGACAAGCACGCGGAGATCTGGGGTGAATTTGAGGGCTTCCGCCCGCCAGTTTGGGACCACGGATGTGGGCGCAATGACCAGTGTGGGCAAGCCGCGCGAGTGACCAGATTTTTTCTCGGTCAAGATATGAGCGAGTGTCTGAAGGGTCTTTCCGAGACCCATATCGTCTGCTAGAATCCCATGCAATCCGTGGCGAGCAAGGAACTGCATCCAGTGAAATCCCTCGAGCTGATAGTCTCGCAAATTTGCCTGCAAGCCGGTGGCCGTGGGCACCGGGTCAATGCCGGAGAAATCCTTGAGCTTAGCCGCCAGCTCGGCGAGTTGTGGCGGGGTGTCGATGCCAAGTCCTTCCAAACCGGCGAGCGACGCAGCGTCGAGCGCGTGCAGACGCGCCTTGTCCGGGAATTTTGGGTCGATCAGCGCAGACAAGTGGTTGAGGATTTTCCGCACTCGCCCGATGGGGAGCTTCAGTGCATCGCCGTCTGGCAGGGGTGCATAAATGTGGCCGTTGTCTGGGCGGTCGAGGGTTTCTTGTAAGAAATCATTTTCCAACAACCCTGCGAGAATAGGCAGCAAATCATATCGCTCTCCCGCCACGTCGAAACCGACGGATAGACTGAACCAGCCGCCGTCTCCAGGATTGAGCGAGCTCTGCCATTTCGCAGGATCCGCCTCGTGGACGTGGTGCCCGACCTTGTCCGAGACGGTGACGAGCCAGCCGAGTGATTCTAACTTGGTGACCATTTCCCCGCGGAATTGGTGCCAGAAAGCATCGGTGGGTATGCGGCTGGGATCAGGAAACCAGCGATCCGGCCCCTTCGAATGATCCGTTTCGCGGGATTTTAAATTGAGCAGAAACCGCCACGCCGAGTTCGATTGCAGCGAGGAAAGCCCGGTGTCGCGAAGCTGCTGAGTGGCGGCGTTTTCTGCCGCGGCGTCATGCTGGAGAATCGCTGCTTGGCCTTCGTAAGTGATCGAACTGACCCACTCCGGCGCGCTTGAGCGCAGTGCACTCCGGTGCGGTCCGTGAATTACCGAGGCCTCGGCAGATATCCAGAAGTCCACATTTGGCTGCCCCAGCGACTGCAATAACAGCCGCGTCGCCTTGTCCACCGGCTCGCGGTTCACCCGCAACTCGAAGCGCGGCTCCATCCGCAGCCGCGGCAAATCCGGCGGCGGATCCTTCATCAGCTCCCGCGCGCTGGGCAAGGAGGCGGCCACCGCTCCGGCCACTCCCCTACCCTGCAATCTCGACGGATCACGCTCCTTGGTAGCCTTGATGATGAGCGCCGCCGCATGGTGGCAAAAACTCCCGATGTCGCACGAGCAGAACGTCTCGAACTCCCAGCCGCTGCCGGACTGCCAGAGATTCACCTCCGCCTCATCCTTGCCCACCATCCCGAGCAGACTCACCGACCCCGGCGCGGTTTCCTCGACGCACAAATCTCTGACCTTGCCGACAAACGAGTTCGCGGCGGCGAGGATTTCGTCGTCGAAGCGGTCTTTCCAACGGGAATCCCCGAGAAAAGATGAAATGTTAGCGGCTTCTGGCAATGCCCAGCGAGATTCGTGCATCCCCCTGCCGCGTCAAGCCTCAGCTCTGCTCTTCCACGTAATCCTTTTGCTGTCTACGCCACCTTCTCGACGTAGAGAAATTTCTGAAAGCCGACGAAGACTTCTTTGATCTCCACGGCTACGTCTAGGTCTACGATGGCATCGGGTGCGGAGTTCGTGCTCGTCTTTGAAGAAGTCCGGCAGCTTGCCGAAAAGCATCTCCATGAACTGCTGGGCGGACAATGGGGGTGCCGTCCGGATGCCAGAAGCTCGTCATGGTCATGTGCTGGATGGTCCGCTCTTTGCCGTCGGCGAGTTTTACTTGTGCGGCAATCTTCTGCTGTTCGCTTACCGGGGGCAGGGAGAGTTCGAATGAAAGAATCTGCTTCCCGCTGATATGAGGAACCCCGAGCCCCGTTTGACCATCAAGAAGATACGTGACGTATCGGGAACTCCGAATCAAATGAAAGAGATACTTCCAGTGTAGCGAAGGCTTTGCTCGTAGCCGTGCGGTTCGCTGGACTTGCAAGGAGGGGAGATCACTCTTGGTCACGAATGCAATTTTCCAACGTCGCCGTTGCCTGCAATTGGTAGCGCTTCCGTATCAAACGATCAACTGTAGCTATACGTGTGCTCGGCAGCGCATGTGAAGAACGGGAGCTTGCCGTCAGGGTTTCCTTGATTCACGTCCTTTTTGCAGGTCTTTATGCGGCAGAGCTCCCCGAGCTTCTTC
>JANMYL010000020.1:0-3755 GCA_031382045.1 Akkermansiaceae bacterium
TTCTAGTCCTTAGGAACCTGTCGGACAGTAGTTCGACAGGTTTGTGCTTAACGATCGGGTAGGGTTAAACCCTATGGAATAAGCTATCATGCTAGGGCATGCTCGATTTCTAGGCAACGAAATGGAAATTTACCCACTGCCAATTTGGCATCTAATGACAAGTAATCTTGATTAATTACGCATCCATAAATTTTTAAAATTATGGTCTTCAAATCAGTATGGTGTATATGGTTCATCAGTCTTCTTTGCGGGGTTGCCCAGACTGAAAGTTCATCTACAACTGTAGGTGGCTTAGGGAGACCGGCAATTATCGCCACGGCTGCGTTGGTGGAATTCGAGACACTGCCTTTGGATCGGCGTAAGCTCATTGAGATAGCCCTCGCCGTGGCGCGGGACTCGCACTGGCTCGTTTATACTGCTGGGGGCGCGAAGCCTACAGATGGAGGATTCGATTGTTCGGGTGCAATGCATTTTGTGATGCGCGCGGCGGGTCTTGACCCACCGCGCCGTGCTGCGACCCAATTGGAATGGCTCAAGCATCATGATCGATTTAATGAGGTTCCGTTAGAGGCGATGAACATGCAACATCCGGCACTGGCTGGACTTATATCGGGAGACTTATTGTTTTGGGGCCGCCAAGGTTCCTCCGAAACAGGAGACCAAGGAGAAGTTACGCATGTTGCCATGTTTTTAGGCACTGAAAGAACAGATGGTCAGCGGGTAATGATTAATTCAACGGTCGGTCGGTCCTACCACGGCATAAAGGCGAATGGGTATGGAGTTTATGATTTCCGACTGCCACCGAAAGGGAGCCGAATTTCATTTCTCGGCTATGGCAGTCCGCCGGGAATCGCTGAAATACCGAAGCGCTGAAATAAATCTATTTTAAAATTGCGAAACCTGCCACCTTGTCGGATTGCTCGGGAAGAGGCTTTTCTAGCAATAGATTGGGCGAGGTTTTGACGGCTCTTCCATCGTTGGGTTTTAGCACGTAAGTCCTGGGCTTAATGGTGCCTAAGCCAAGTTCTTCCATGATCCGGCGAACTTGGGCGGCGGCGCAGATGATGCTCTGATCGGCAAGTTCGGCGTCGGGTCTGTCGAGGGCGAGCCGCTGAATAGCTTAGGCCATGAACTTGGGGTGTATTGTTTTTTTGTTTTGTTGGGAATCTTGAGTCAATTCCGAGTGAGTCGCCTTATTAATTCGCCAATCGAAAGTTATCACCGCTTGCCTCTTTTCTCATGGTCGACTGCACCCCACAGTCCTTACTTTTCCGTCCGACTATGCAGCACTTCCCTGAAATTCAGCTCACCTATCAAGAAGCCCGTGTTCTCGGTTGCTTATTGGAAAAGGAAATTCTCACTCCCGGCAACTACCCGCTCACCCATAATTCGCTTCTCATCGCCTGCAACCAGACATCCAGCCGCGATCCCATTACTCACTTCACCGGTGAGGAAGTTTCGGAAGCCTTGCGTGGCCTCTCGGAAAAATACCTCGTCGAAAAGACCTTCGGCGGCCGCGCCCCGAAATTCGAACACTGCCTCCAGGACGTGCTGAGCATGCAGCCGGGCGAGCGCGCCGTCCTGACCGTCCTGCTACTGCGTGGACCCCAGAGCGCCGGGGAAATCCGGCAGCGCAGCGATCGTCTGCACAGCTTTCCCTCCCTGGACGAAGTGGAGGAGACGCTCACGTCATTCATCGAATATCCGCACGGCCCGCTCGTTAGGCGGATTCCGGTGGGCGAAAGCCGCCGGGTCGAAACCTTCGCCCACCTGCTGTCGCCCGCTGCCGCGGACAGCCTCTCCTTCGCCGGAGCTCATCCCGCAGCCGCCGACACTCCTGCGGAAAACGATTGGCGCGTAGCCATCGAGGCGCGACTCTCGAGCCTCGAATCCGAAATCGCCGAGCTCAAAGCCGGGCAGTCTCGCGATTCATCCATGTAAATCCATAAACACTGACCCGGCCACATTACCCATGAACCCCCAATCATCAAAAAACGGAAAACGGCACATCTGGACCCGTGGGCAAATCGCCAAGCTCGGAACGATTTCAGACGCCGCCCTCTCCAGAAAACTCGACTTACATGTCAGCACCGTTCTCAAAAAGCGCCAAAAACTCGGCATCCCCGCATCGCGACCTCCTAAGTTCATCAATTGGACCCCTGACGTAATCGCCTTGTTAGGCAAGGTTCCCGACGGCGAAGTCGCCGGAATCTACGGCATGAACATCCTCTCCGTTCATAAAAAGCGGGTCGCCCTAGGCATCCGATGCTACGCCCGTAAATCCAAAACTTGGCACTACTGGACTAAAAAGGAAATCGCCCTCCTCGGAAAGATGCCGGACGGCGATGTCGCCCTCCGAACTGGAATCAACAAAGCCTCCGTCTTTTGGAAACGCTGCAAACTCGAAATCCCATCCTTCACCCAAAAGCGCCCGAAAAAACTTCTCACCGACTGGACCCTCAAGGAGATCGCCGTCCTCGGCAAAATGACCGACGCCGCAGCCGCAGCCACCCTCGACCTTGCGCACTCAGCCGTCCGTCTGAAACGCATTTCCCTAGGCATCCCTCCCTTCGGCCGATCTTCTTCCAATTGAAAACTTGTCCCGGCTATTTACCCCTGCAAAGCCTGCGGCGGCGACGGGAAGCACAGCGGCGACGGACCAAAAACTCGTCCCGGCGATATACCTCGGCAACGACGGGAAGCCTCACGGAGACGGATCGTCAATGGTGATTCATCAAGTGATTCCCTCTCCCCGTCGCCGTGCTGGAGGCTTTGCGGCGATGATGAATTGTAAATTGGAGTATTCTGTTAGCATTCATTCGAATGTTTGTTAGTCGGGATCCATTGAGACGCCGCGATCAGTGTGACTCCGTGAGCTCCGACCCAATTCAATACGCGAGCATTGACACCTCAATCTTCCCTCTTGCGAGATCGGAGAACGAACCACCATGTAGCAACGGCCCCAATTCCCGTCATGACGAAGCCGGCCAGTCTTGCCTTGTCGGAGTCATCCTCCTTCCCGAGTAGAATATATCCGTCAAGGTCGTTCTCCAGGTATTTGATGGGAGCGGGAGCCCCCACATACATCGAGTCATACATTCCGCGGGAAACCTCGAAGTCTCTCTCAGGGCCGGACACCGTAAGCGGCTTCATGATGAATTGATAGGTGATCTTGCCGCGTTTCCCTCTACGTTCAACCTTGTCCTTGATCGTAACGTGTCCAGACACGCCCTCTGACTCGATTTTGCGCAGCCTTGCCTCGTTCACAAAGCTTCCCACGAGAAGAACCAGACCCATCACAAGAAGGAAAATGGCGATTAGTTTCTGTTTCATACCTGATGTTTGTGTGAGCCGGATGGATAGGGGACGCGGGTCGTTAATGTCAATTCGGAACGGGCAGCTTCGTGTATTCGGATGGAATGAGGCTGATCATTGGCTTTACGGAGGCTGTCAGGAATGGGGTGGGGAGGCAATGGGTAAGTGGGGGGGGAGAAAGTGCCCCGTCGTCGCTGCGCTTTGCCGGGCAAGAGGAGTGAGCAGTGATCAGTGAGCAGAGGAAGAGGCCGAAGTCGCAGGGAACCTGCCGCAGAAGATTCACTTCGATTGCTGGACAACTACCGGCTGGAACAAAGTCTCCACGGTCTCGTTCGCAAACAGCGCGTCACGATCTTTGGCATCATCGCCTTTGCCGGAATTGAGTGGCCTGATCGCAAGAAAGCTCTCCACCATAAAACCGTTCGAAGAGGAGCTTCTTT
>JANMYL010000037.1:0-8501 GCA_031382045.1 Akkermansiaceae bacterium
CAAATGATTAAAAATGTGAAAGAAAATATCTTGCGTTTTTTCTTTACCTGCAAAGTTATGTACATCATCCATGATGATCACATCCATTGCCTGGTAAAAATTAACGAAATCATTGATTGTATTGTTCTTTAAGGAGTCTACAAATTGCTGGCAGAACTTTTCACAAGAGACGTAGATCACCAGTTTATCCGGCATGTTACGTTTGATCTCGTTTCCAATTGCCTGGGCAAGGTGGGTTTTACCCAAGCCGGGCTTGCCTTCCAACAGGACGTGGCCGCCAGCTAACAAGGCAGCGATAACTTGCTCGATGACAACATCTTGGCCGAGAATCACGCTGCGGATTTGCTCACGCATCCGGTGAATTAACTCCGCAAGACTGCGGACAGCAGGGATTTCATCGCTGGGCGGGGCGTAGGGATCTGAATTCATAAATTGGTGGGTCAATGGAGAATTTTGAGCAGCTGCTGCAAATCGGCGGTCGTGCGGGTTAAAATGACCGAGTCCGGCGGGGCAACTTCGGCCAGCGCCCGGGATACCCGCTCGCGGGGCAAACTGGCGCGATCGGCGAGAAATTGGAAAAAATCTTCATCGCGCCGCCCAGCCCTGAGGGCAACACGCTGCCCGCGCTCGACGATCTGCGCGCGCAGCGGCACCAGCAGCGCCGCCGCCCGGTCGAGCCGCCATTGAAAGTCGCCGAGCGCTTCCAAATGGTGTTCGTAACCACGCAAGGTCGAGACACCGTCCACCGCTTCTAGCGGGCCGAAGCGGGTGAAATTTTTCCACAGCCAAAGCAAAGTCAGCACGCCTAAACCGATGAGCACCGGCCACAGATGTTTGCCAAGAAGGCCCCACAGCGAGAGTCCCGAGCCGCGCACAAATCCTATAGTCCCCTGGTAGTCCGTTGCCAGAATGAGTGCTTCCAACAGCGCCGCATGATCCTTGTCACCGATCCACCGGTTGCGGAACAAGCGCCCGTCCGTCAGCACCGTCACCCGCCCGTCGCCGCTGGGCGCGGATGCGAAAACACCCGGTTCCCCGCCATCAAGCGCCACACGAGTCTTAGAGCTCGCCGTTACCTCGAAGGTTTCATCATTCCACTCGATCTCGCTCACCACATCCTCAGAATTTTCCAGCTCGCTCACCTCGATGCTCGCACGGGCTAACATCCCGACCAACGCCGGTTCCAATTGCGCTTCCACCGGATCATCAGACCAATCATTCGTCTCCGCGTCTGCATGTTCGACGAGCAACACCAAATGTCCGCCCTCCTTGACCCAGTCCTCGATCTGCCGAGTGAAACTCGCATTGCTCAATACGGATGCTGGGACGAACCACACCGCATCCTCTAACTCCGGCGCAGTCCACGCCGCCAGCGAGCGCACCTTTTCATCGTATTGCGCGGCGAATCGCTCGGCGGCCAGCCATGGATTGATCCGCGCCTTGCCCTTGTAGCCGATCTCTCGCTTCACCTCCGTGTAATCGCATGCCGTTAGAGCAAAGACCATCAGAAGCAGCGCCAAAAATTTCAACGCGACCTCCCTTCATTGAACGGCCATTGCTGGCACAGCGCCTGCACCTCCGAATCCGCTGGGCTGACACCCGCGTAAGCCAACCGGATCCACATCCCGGTGATCCCTCGGAAATAATCTGGATGCACGGCGGCACCGGCCTGCTCCACCCGCCGCAAGCAATCGCCCTCGGTGTCCGACTCGTGGATCTCCACCCGGCCTAGCTCCATCACCCGTGAAATCGCCCCCCGATAGAGCAGCCCCAGTGCTTCCTGCTGCCGACCCCGCTGCCACAACAACCAAGCTGCGGCTGGGACATCCGCAGGCAACGTGTCTGGTGAAACGGCCATCCCCATCACCACCCGCACGGCTGGAGTGGGTCTCTCCTCCTTCACGCCCGGCCCGCGCTGGGTGAAAACGTGCCGATATTTCCACAACACCCAACCGAGCAACCCCACTAACAATACCACCGCGCAGATTGCGAAAACCTGCATCAAGATTTCAATCCAATCTCCAGACCCGCTAAAAGACGACTTCCGGGGATTAGGAACCTTCTCCGTCACCGTGTGCACTGTAAATTCCCCAGCCGCTTTCACCTCCCGGATCACCTCCGCCGGGGAGCGAGATTCCTCTCCACGGGCAGACAGCCCGACCATGAAAAACGAAACGATCACGATTGCAATTTTTCCCAGCCGCTGCGCCAGTCTCTTGAATGCCAGCTCCACGTCCCAGCCCTCGATCCACGTCCGGTTATTGATGTATATTCCAAATCCGGCCCCGGTCACAAACACGTCTGCTAGAGGAATCGCCATCACCAAACAGGCCACCACCGTCCGCGTGATCAGCAGTGGCAGTTCCATTGGGAAATTCGGATCCCATGACTCGACCGCCAACGTCCACGCCCCATCCTGACCTTCCGGCACCAGCATCAAAAACAGCGCAAGAATCCCAAACCCGAGCCACGCCGCAGCTATGTCCGAAATGAAATAGAGAGACATCACCACGCCCTCGCCCCGGCGGACGACTTGGCTGCAGCGTTGTTGGTAAGCCTTGCCACGCAGGCCTTCCAAGTCCTCCACCGCCAGCGTCACCGGCAGCCACGGAGAGAAGCGCGCCCAGCAGAATCGATAGAAAAATCGCCTTGTCCACGCTCGCGGGATTTCCCGCCAGACCGCGCGCCACGACGGTGCCTCACCGAACAAACGCCGACTCAATTCGAATAAAACCATCCGCGAGCCCACCGGTTTGCACCACCAGAATAAGACCAGTAAGACCATCGGATGATCCCATAATAACCAAGCGCCGAAGGCGGTAGGGACGCCCAACGCCAGCCACCACCCCACGATGCAGCGCCAGAAATCCCGACGCACCAGCGCGAAACCGAGATCCACCGCCTCCCAATCGCTGCGCGGACGAATCTCCGCCGTCACCGTGTCAAGCCGCATGGCCGGACCTCCTTCCCGCCATTAGAAAATAAGCGATGTGCATCACCCAACCGAGGATTCCTGCCAGATATTTCCAATTCGATGGAATTCCCTGTGCCGACCAAAACCCCTCCACCACCGCCGCCAAAGTCGTCATCAACGCCGCTCCATAAATCAACGGCAATGCTTGCTTCCCCGCCTCTGCCAGCGCCCGGACGCGCGGCAAGCGGCCAGGCCGCAGGATGGCAAGACCCAGCCGCATCCCCGCCATTCCCGACACCACCATTCCCAGCAGCTCGAACGACGAGTGCCCCGCCACGAACGACCAGAACGACTCCGGATTGCACGCATGATTCACGTAGCCCGCCGCTGCGCCGATGTGAAGGCCGTTGAACAATAGAAAAAACAAAGTGCCGACACCCGCCGCCATACCGCCCGCAAAGATCCGGAAATCGATCGCTACATTGTTATAAATATAGAAGCAAAACATCATGAAATTCGAGCCATACTCCGAGCGCAGGTGGCTCAGTTGCTCCTCCTTTCCGCCATACATCTGCTCCATCCCTGCCATCCCATCCGCGCCCAGCACCGCCTGAATCCAGCGGACGTCGTGCTCCGCCGAGAGCATCATCGCGAAGAACGGCAGCCAGAACACCGCGTTGCAAAGCCAAAACAAGCGCCACTCTCGCCGCACTGCTTGAGGGAATTTCTCCACCACGAACGAGATCACACTTTCCCAAGTTCCACGCCGAGTCCGATAGATAAGCTCGTAGCCACGGATCACCAACTGGTTGAGCCGCTCGGTGACGCGTGCGCCATACATCCGCGACTCCGCCAGCGAAAGATCCAGACTCAGCTCGCGGAACAAGCGCGGCAATTGCTCAGCCTCCGCCCCGGCCTTGCCTTTTTCCATCAGCACGATCAGCCGCTCGTATTCCGCCCAGCGCACTTCGTTGCGGTGTTCAAAATCCCCCGAGGTCATCGCTCCCCCCTTTTCTCCTGCACCCAGTGCGCCATCGCCATCAGCCGGTTCACGCCCTCCGCACCCGTCGCGCCACTCAGCGCCGCCGCTTGGTCCGCGATCTCCGCCCGCCTGCCGTCCGACCACAGTCCCGCCCTTTCGCGGAACAAGGCGAGCGCGCGCGTCTCATTGACCGTGAGGCCGACCGGCAGCGGCACCGCGACGATCGGCGGTGGCGCAGTGACCAGCGCCGGCGCGGGAATCCGGTCATAAATCACGACCGTGCCCGCTGCTAGATCGCCAAGCCGTTGAAAGCGCTTCGTCGCCAGGCAACTCGTCAGCCCGAAGCAATAGGTGAAAAACGGCATACCATCGATGAAGCGTAGGAAATTTCTCACCACTGCCTGGCCGAGCGTGATCGGCGAGCCCGTCGCCTGCACCACCCGCAGGCCCATCGCCCGCTTGCCCGGCGTAGCACCGCGTTTCCCAGCCTCGAAAAAAACCGGATAGAGCCAATCCATCAGAAACCACGCCAACAACATCATCCCGCCCGCGACATTTCCACCGATGGCGATGCCTGCGAGAAACATTGCGATTCCCCCGATGGCGAGAACCGCCGAACGGATCAAAAAGTCAATCGCGTAAGCGCCCGCACGAAGCATCGGCCCCGCCATTCTTAAGCGGATTTCAATGCCCTCGGCGAGCTCCACCGCTTGCAAGGTATCGAGTTTTTCGGGTTCCGCCATGATCGAGTCTCGCCGCCAAGTTAGCCCGTCCACTGCCGAGGTAAAGCGCAGGCTTGCGACAGTTTATCTCAAATACGGATCTCGCCGAGCATATCTCCGGTGATCCGGATGCGTCCCCGCGCCGCTCTTGATGCGTATCGTTCTGGCAGACAATCCGAGAACTTCAGTCCATCCAGCCACCGCTTCGAGATTGGCAGGTTCTGCAAGGCTCCGGGTTCTGCAAGCATCCTCCGGATGGTGCTGGTCACCACGGAAACATCTGTCTCGTATGGAAGCCTGATGCCGAAGTCGTCAAACTTCGCCTCGATGCCGGCGCTGGTGTCGAGCACGGAGGCGAAGGCCTCATTGAGGAAGCGTCCTGCGAAGTTCCACCAGATCACATGATTCTCAGTCTGATCGCTGACGCAACCAGTGCTCTCTGCTCCTCGGGCGCGGTAATCCTCGCGAAGGTTTTCCATTTTCGTCCGGCATCGATTTGACCAGCGTGTTGAACTGTCCGACGCCAAGAGCACCTCCCGCACTCCGCGTGCCATCTCGAGGGACAGCCCTTGCCCCTGGCCATACCAGCGAGCGCGGCCCTTCGCGGTGCTCGGGGTAACGAAAACCTTGCGACCGGAGAAGTCGATGTTCTGAATGTCCCAAGCCCGGCCACTCAGGATCAGCGGCCGGCGTTCTTTCCCTTCCTCCACGGCCACGGTCAACCAGTCCACCATGCCGATGCTGTTGCTGCCATGCACGACGTCGAATAAAGGTGGCGAGGTGAACACCGACACGAGTTCGAGGAAATGCTTCTGCCCGAACCGTTTCTCCCCCTCCTCGCCAATGGAGAGCAAGACGCCGTCCGAGAAGAGAATCTCCGAATCGATCAGGTGCTGGATCAGGGCCGCAACCTCTTCCGCAGGCAGGTTCAAAAAAGCCGGGAAGCGCCCCAGCCAATCTCTCCAGCCATCCACGCGGATGCCACCTGTCTGAAGCGTCAGGGCGAGAAGTTGTTGGACAAAGAGGTGGTAGGGATCTCGCGGTGCCACGATGGGTTCGACGTATCCCCTCTCCCAGAGAGAAATCAGCGCGGTCGCATGCAGAAGCGCATTGTCCGAGGTCGCCAGAAAGAGACAGTTTCGCGATGAGCCTGGCCTTCGGCCGGTGCGGCCGATGCGTTGTAGGAATGACGCCACGGTGCCGGGCGCATCGATTTGGATCACACGGTCGAGATCCCCCACGTCGATCCCGAGTTCGAGTGTGCTGGTTGCGACGATGACACAGTTGGAGTCCGAGCTGAATGCGGCCTCGGCTTCGCGGCGCTGCCCGGCGCTCAGCGAGCTGTGAGAGACAAAGGTGTTGATGCCCCGCTCACGCAGCATCACCGCCAGTTCCTCGACGCGTCTCCGGCTGTCGCAGAACACGAGCCGCTTCTCGCCCACGTGGAGTTGGCTAATCAGGTGAGCGGCGTTCTCCAGACTGGCGACATAATCGACACAGACATCCGCCTCGACGCTGGCTGCCTCGACCATCACCACGCGCCGACCTCCTTCGCAATGACCCGCCAGCCACTCAATCAAGGTGTCGGGATTTCCCACTGTCGCGGAAAGGCCGATGCGTTGGAATTCCCTCCCGGCCAACCTTTGGATCCGCTCGACGACCGCGAGCAGGTGAAGACCGCGGTCGTCTCCGGCAAAGGCGTGAATCTCGTCGATCACCACCAACCGCACATTGACCAACAGCTCCCGCAGTTCCCGGCGGCTGGAAATCAGCATCACCTCCAGTGACTCGGGCGTGGTCAGCAGGCATGCCGGCTTGTTGGCTTCGATCTTCTTCCGGTCCGACGGAGAAACGTCTCCATGCCAAAGGCCAACTTCGTAGCCGACCATGCCGAAGTAGGTTTCCAGACGACCATGCAGGTTGTTGAGCAGCGCCTTGAGCGGACACAGATAGAGGATCGAAGTGCCGTCCCAGTTCTCCGTGAGGAGTCTAGAGATGGCGGGCAACACGGCAGCCTCGGTCTTGCCGCCGGCGGTGGGCGCGATGACCAGCGCGTGCTCGCCAGCAAGAATCGGTGCCGCAGCAAGTTCCTGGAGCGGCCTAAGTTCTGGCCAGCCGAGTGTATTGACCAAGTGGTGCCGGAGCAGCGGATGAAACGAATCTGACGGACGCTCACTCACAGCTTGAGTTGGATGTCATCCGGAGAGACCGCGCCGATGGCCGAGCGCTCCGCATCATTGAGTTCCTCACCGGTGATCACCGGCTTGTAGTGTTCCCGTGGGTTGAAGTCCTTGTGCAGCTCCACCACATCGAGCAGCTCGGTGACGAGTTTTTTGAGGAATATCCGCGGAGCCAGCCCGACATCACCACCCAGACGGCCTGCGATGCCGGAGGCCAAGGATGAAATGACGTCGTCGTCCACCTTCGCGAGCACTCGATCGCCATCCGCCAGACCCGACACAAAGATCCGCCGGACCTTCTGCCCGATTTCCACCAGCGACTCGTGCTTGAATGGCATCAGCCGGATCTGCGGCGCGCGCGGATTGTCGAAGCGGTTGTCCTGCTGGAACTCCGTCGCCAAGCGCTGGGCCAGCGGCTGCGATTTCTTGATCCCTTGGGGACCATCGAAGAAAATCGGGGTGCCGGTGATGACGAGCACGAGCCCCGGGAAGCGCCCCGAGTCCAGCTCATCGAGTAACTGCCGCAATGCGTTGAGACTTTTTTCCCGCACGTCGCCGCGCACGCGCTGCAAGGTCTCCACCTCATCAAGCACCAGCACGAGACCTCCGTTGCCGCTGTCCCGCAAGACCGTCAGCAGCCCCTGGAGAAACGTCAGGGCGCTCTTGTGATCGATCTCGCCCTTGATCCCTGCAGCCCGCTTCACCTTGGCAGCCACATTGGGTTGGCCTCCAAGCCACGCGATCAGTCCCTCGGCCGTTTCTGTATCGCCATCTGCCAGAGCGCGGCGATAGGCACGCAGGACGGCTGAAAATGCCGGCGCGGTCCGCGCCACCTCTCCCAGTCGTTTTTCCATCAACTTGTCGGTCTCTTCGCGCAGAGTGTCCTCGGACGTTCCGGCGGCGATTACGTCCTCCTCCAGCGCGTAGAACCAGCTGTCGATCACCTCGCGAAAAGCCCCCTCCCGGGTGCCAGCGAGATTCAAGCGTTCAACGAGCCTGCGATAGATGGTCTCCAGCCGGTGCAGTGGTGTTTCCGTTTCGGAAATCTGCACCTCCGCCGCCGCGAAGTTCCGCTGCTTGGCCCGCTCCTGAATCCAGCGCGAGAAGAAGGTCTTGCCGCAGCCGTAGTCGCCGCGGATCGCCTTGAAGGCTGCGTTGCCGGCCTCCACGTGTTCCAGCATCTCATCGACCGTCGTTTCGAAGCCGTTCAACCCGACGGCCAGTTCTTCCAAGCCGCGCCGAGGCACCGTGCCCCGGCGGAGGGCTTCGAGGATCTCCTTGCGTTTTTGCGCGCTGATTACCGGTGTATCCATTGGAGTTTGAGTTGAAATTGGCTGGCGAGCAGCTTGCGGTTCAAGCGGACCGTGTCGGAGTTCCTGTCGATTTCGAGGATCTCATAACTGTCCACATTGGTGAAGCGGGCCACCCGCGAGAGAACCCCTTGCATGCGGAGCGATTGCTCACCGATCGCCTGGGCTAGCACGCCTATCAGGAGTTTGTCGCCATTGGCATCGAGTGCGGACAGAACTTTCCTCATGTGATCCTTGTTAGGACCAGCCCGACCCAACAGACGATCCTGCTCGGCGAAGACATCGGATTTCATGAACTCCACCATCCAGACCGGCTCACCGGGCGAGGTGGCAACCACCGTTGGAGTCTCGCCGAACAAGGGCAGTTCATCGACGCTGGTGACAGGCTTCTTC
>JANMYL010000210.1:0-38388 GCA_031382045.1 Akkermansiaceae bacterium
CGCCTACACCCCCAACTCCAACCTTTTGGCGACAGTCACCGGCCCCATCCACACCGTCATCAACCAATGGGAACCCACCCGTGACGTCCTCGACACCAAGACAAACAAACTTGCCATCACCGTCATCTCCAAATACGACTACGCCGTGAATGCCATCGGCCAGCGCACCGGAGTCGCCACCAGCGGCACCGCCTTCCCAGCGGTCCCAAGCTGGCTCTGGAGCTACGACGCCCTTGGCCAAATCACCAGCGCAGACAGCAGCGTCGCCACCAGCGATCGTGCCTACCAATACGACGCCATCGGCAACCGCATCGAAGCTCGCGACGGCGTCACCACCGCCACTGGCACCCCCAACTACACGGCGAACGCCCTCAACCAATACACCACTATTCAACAAGGTGGAACAGGCGTTTCGCCTGTTTATGATTTCGATGGAAACGCCACTACCTACCCACTCCCCACCGCCCCCACTGCGAACAGCACCCTCGTTTGGGATGCCGAAAACCGCCTCACCGAAGTCAAAAACTCCGCAGGCACCATCATTGAGAAGAACCTCTTTGATTCCAGCAGCCGCAAAATAGCCACCACCGCCAACGGAGTCACCACGATCTATCTCTACGACGGTTGGAATTGCATCGCCGAATATCAAGGTGACACAGGCGTCTCGCCTGTTCTTAAGAAAGCTCGCCTCTGGGGCACCGACCTCAGCGGCTCTATGTAAGGCGCAGGCGGAGTAGGCGGCATGCTCTCCGAATCTTCCCTCATAACTTCTAACCCAATAACCTTTAACTCTTCCTACCCCACCTACGACGGCAATGGCAACGTCAGTGAATACCTCGACTCCACCGGCCAAATCACCGCCCACTTCGAATACGATCCCTTCGGTAACACTGTCGTCAATACCGATACAGGCAACCAATACGCCTACCGCTTCAGTGCCAAGCCCATAGCCTTAGCAACCGGCCTCTACTACTACGGTTATAGATATTACGACCCACTGACTGGTCGCTGGCCATCTCGCGATCCGATTGAGGAGCAAGGTGGCATCAACCTATATGGCTTCGTCAATAATGACGGGGTGAATCGATTGGATAAATTAGGTCTAGTATCCATCGGAACAAAATTAATAACATTATACACACTCAGATTTGGTATGGCTGCCGGATTGGTAGGACAAATAATAAATTCTCAACACAAGTGGATGCAAATTAGTGATGATGAGAATGAGATGAATCCACTGACGTTGGACGCTCGCAGGACACTCTTGAAGGACTGGGTTTGCAGTCAATCTCTGACTGAAGAGTGGCAGCCATTTAGTTCTATCCATTTAGATACCAGCAATCCAAATATAGCGCGCACAAATGGAATGGATACAGTTACATCTTGGACATTATGGCGTGCGCGTAGATTACAAGGCTGGGGAAATATGGAAGCAAAATGCAAAGATACACAGAAATGCTACCGTATGCGAAAGCTTTTGTGGCAGTGGGATGATGAAATGGATGCCAACTCATATGCCGAGGGAGGTGGAGTAATTGAAGGAACTGCTGACTTAATCGCTGACAAGGCTGCTAATGCAAATTTCTTCATAACCATAAAATGGAGAGATGATAACGATGAGGAAATTTGCGTATCATGCGATGAATAAATTATTAATTAACTTCCTGATGATAGCTGCCTTTGGATTGTTGGCTCTTCCTTTCGCTTTAACTATGCCGGAGGAAGCGCGTTTTTCTCGCGCCATGGAAGATATTAATAACTTTTATGATAAGCCCGATTCATACAATGAAAAAATCTTAGATCCATGGAATAATTATTACACAAGAAGCGATTTGGCTAATGATAATAAATTTCAATATTGGTCTCAAGGAAGGCTGGATACAAGCGGCTCATTCTACTGCTTCATTGGTAAAAATACATCTTTTTTTTCGTGGTATTCTAACGTAATATCGAGATATATTTATATGCGTTTTGCTTCAATATTCGCAGTAATCATAATTTTAAATTGTTTTTTTATTTCGCTAATAAACAACTGGAATAGAAATAAACCGCCAAGCATACAAAAATCCCAAGGGGGCGAACAACCTATCTGAACCAAGCGGCAATAACACCCTTGAGTAAGATTTCCCATGGAAATAGTAGGAAATGGGGTCAGAGGAAATGGGGTCAGGGTGCAAATCTTGACAATATCAGCCGCTTTCCTAGCCTTCCAACATCGCTGGGGTCGGTCCCCGCAGTGTAACATTTATTTCTGATGGGTTATTAAGGTTAGTCCCCGCAGTCTCACAAAACAATTGATTGGTGGGCAGTGCTTCGGGGTCACGCGGTCATGACGTTGGGACGGACAAGCGATTCCATAGGCCGTCATTGCCGGGAGGCTGGGGGTTATGGAATCACGGGCCGCAGCACTTCTTGAACTTGCGGTTGCTGCTACAAGAGCACGGTTGATTGCGACCGACGGAAGGCGTCGCGGCCGCCGGAGCGGGGGCTGAGCGAAGTGTTGCCGTCCTCTCGCTTCCCTGCGGTGTTGGTGTTCGAGTTTTCTTTGCTGTTCCCCGAGCTCCCGACGTTTGGCAGGCTTCCTGCTGTTTGAGCACTTCTGCGTTCCAGATGGGTTCCCGCTTAGCGAACTCCTCCGAGGTCAACGGCTCAGCGGGCGGCCTGCCTCAGATTTTATATTACTCTTAAATAAGTTCAGGTAACGCATTTCAACGATTTACTTGTCCAAGATGATCATTCTGGTCCTGTTTGGAGTGCCTCGTGTGATTCGATACCCATATCCGGAAGCGGTTTACCGCTTGATGGCCCGTGGGCATGGCGGGATGGTGGTTTTTGAGAATGACGATGACCGGAAAGGATTTCTGTTCCTCTTGGGCAAAGTGTGTGCGAATGCCACGGTTGGCGGATTAACGCGTGGGTGTTGATGGACAACCATTTCCACCTGCTGGTGGAAGCTCCGAGAGTCGGCTGGTGGTTAATGCAAGTTAGGATGACAAGCATTAATCCGATTTGAAAAAAACTGATAAAATTGTTAAAATACGTTATCCGATCTTATATGTGTGATCCTATTTGCGCTGAAAAAGATTCGGGGAGAGACAAACTGGAGTGGAAATTGGGCAGGGGGTGTGTGAAGTGCCAGCGAATACTGTAACAGAGGCAGCACCATGGGCTTGGTTTAGCTCTGCTAGGCGGTAAAAACTCCGGCCGCCAGTAGTCCGCCGATGATCACGCCAAGTGCGATACGATACCAGCCGAAGACGGATAGACCGTGGCTTTGTAAGTAAGAAACTAGCCATTTCACTGCGATAGCTGCGGAGACGGCGGCTGCCACAATGCCGACGGCGAGGGGAAGCGGGCCATAGGAATCCCACATCAGTTGAGTACCTCCGAACCAGACGTCGTATTGCTCGCCAACGCCCGGGACGTCCACTTTCCAGACTGCTTTTTTTGCGGTGGCAGCGGTGAGTGTCAGCACGCCGAGTAGAAATGAATACTCGACCGCCGCACGGATCGAGAGGCCGACAAATAGGCCACCGACGATGGTCATCAGGCTGCGGCTGGTACCCGGCCACATGGCCACACATTGCAACAGACCAATGATGAGCGCCATCTTCCAGGTCATCTCAAACAGTTCCATGCCATTGCTGGCCGCGGGGTTGCGTTTCCGCCACCAAGCAGTTGCGAGGATCATCACACCGCCGATAATCCAGGCGATGATGACTGGCCAGATGCCGAAGAGTTTTTCTTCGATCTTGTCATTTAAGGCCAAGCCGATGACAGCGGCGGGTAGAAATCCGGCCACCAGCATGACGACGAGTTTCAGGCCTTCCGAGTTTTGACCTACCACGCCGCGGAGCATTTGCAGCACGCGCTTCATGTAAATGCCGAGCACTGCGAGGATAGCTCCGCCTTGTATGCAGATGGCAAACGTATCGGCTGCTGCCTTTTCCGTCGCTGTCGCGGTGCCTATGCCCATCATGTGTTGCGCGACGAGCAAATGGCCGGTGGAGCTGATGGGTAGATACTCGGTGATCCCTTCGATCACGCCTAAAATGAATGCTTGCCAGGGTTGCATGGTGAAATTTTCACCAAGCTGCGTAAGGCCTCGCGGAGGAGCAAGGCATTTGCAGTTGATTCGTCACGGGGAGTGACGGATGGTGCTGGCCAGATGCCTCAGACACCATGAAAGTCCACTACCTAAGAATGGTTCGGCGGGCGTTTCGTGCCTTGCGCCACCCGAAGCTTCGTCATCGTCCATGGTGGCAGAGGATTTCAAAGCCGTTATTCCATCGCAGCTTGTGGGTGCCTTGCCGGGATACTGTGGCCGCCGGGCTGGCTATTGGCCTGTTTTTTTCGATGATTCCTTTTATTCCGCAGTCGATTTTTGCTGCGGTTCTCGCCATGCGGGTGAGGGGAAACATTCCTTTCGCCATCGCCGCTTGCTTCATTAGCAACCCGATCACGAACGGGCCTTTCTGGTTGGCGCAGATCTGGCTGGGTCAGTGGTTCATTAATTTTTTATCATTACCAATTCCTCATTTTGTGGCAAAAGTTTCAATCGATCTGCCTGGTGTTGGCGTCGCGTCTTTGAGCAATTTCATCGTCGGATTTATCACTTTGGGAACGTTGATGGCTCTTGCCGCATATCCACTCGTGCATTTGTTTTCGGCAATTTTGCCTAAGCATTTGCCGGTCCGCCGACGTGGGTTCACGCCCGCGATCCCGGCCAAGCGAAGCGACGGGCCGTGACATTGCCGCCGCAGGGTGCATCTAGGCATTCGAAACGGTCCACCGTGGGGAAGTTAGAACTGCGAATTTTGGCAATGTTGGGATGCCATGTTGACACGCCAAACAGGTCGCGGCCCAACAAGTAAAAAAGCGTTAAATATGCCCGGATCCCAGGTAGGCAGCCATTTTCATCAAGAGCACCAAAATCAGATGAATTGTGGGTGACTTTCTTCAACAGATACTTGGGCAACGATTGGCCGTGGCTGTGGAGGATTTGTGCTGTTCAGTAAAGCCGGATCGCCGGGCAGTGTTTTAGTCGATTCGGGATCGCGGGTTCTTATCTTCATTATCAAAGCAAGTGGGATTCGAGAGTGAACAATTTTGTTTTCAGTGCGGTGAGTACACTTTCGTTGAAAAACCGAGTGGTAAGTACACTGGGTATCAAATAGAGTGAAATCATTGGATTTTAAGTGAAAATTGAACTTTTTCA
The DNA here is from genome assembly GCA_031382045.1 of Akkermansiaceae bacterium. Taxonomy (GTDB): domain Bacteria; phylum Verrucomicrobiota; class Verrucomicrobiia; order Verrucomicrobiales; family Akkermansiaceae; genus Luteolibacter. Next base: position 5,219 of record JANMYL010000210.1, read on the forward strand.
CTTAAATTTTTCTAAGTTTGAGACGATCTCAGGAGTAAGTATTCTCAAGGACACAATTCCAATTAAATTTTAAATTATTGATAATTAGTAAGTTATGTTTCATTAAAAATGTCTTAAATTGATCTTGCGGGCTCAGTGTATTTGAGTGTATTTTACGACGCTGATACGTCAGTTAACTCTTCCCGTGAATACCGCCGATCAACGCTACAAAGGGTTCAAATCCTTTAAAATGGACCCGAAGTTTCGGGTTTCCATTCCGACGGCGTGGCGTCCCGAGGCCGAGGAGCCTTTGTTCCTTCAGTTTTCCAATTCTCATGAAATGCCGGTCGTCAAGGTTCTGAGCGTGGAGGCCTACAATGAGAAAGTCGCACTGGTAAAAGACAGCGACAAGAGCCCTGCCGATAAAGGTCAGTTGCTTGGTAAACTCGCTATGCTTTGCCGCGAGGTGACCCTGAATGATCAAGGCAAATTGCTAGTTCCAAAAGATCTCAGCGAAAAGGCAGGCATCGCTGCCGATGCGGAAGTCGTGTTGGCCGGTCGCGGCATCTACTTTGAAATTTGGAGTAAGTCCAACTTCGAAGTCGTGCTCTCCATCGAGAGTCGCGTGGCTGAGAAAGAGGATGATCTCGGAATTTTTTAGACACTTACACACCACACACCAAGCAGCAGCAATGTTGTTCACCCCACCAATTCTGATACATGAGGCGATCCGCAATGCGGCTCCAGTCGCTCGTGCTCGCGTGTCAAGGATGGGAATCTTTTCAGACGAATTGGCTAGCTCGGGACAGCGCGCCATGTCGTCGCTGCAAACGGATGTCCGCACCGCTCCTGGCTGGTTGTCGGCGCGGCATCTGCTGATTTTCATGGCCAAGCGCGCGGAGTCTCTCGGGACAGAGCTTCTCGCGCTTATTGAATCGATGGTCCGCGCTGCTCCTGGCTGGTTGTCAGCGAGGCCATCGTCAATTTTTCTTTCCGCACAAAACTCCGCGCTCGGGACAGCACGGCGTTTTGTCGATCCCACGGATGCTTGCGCTGCTCCTGGCTGGTTGTCAGCGCAGGCTCCCGTCGACTTTTCAGAAACTGTGGCCGCTCGCGATTACCACCTGCCTGTTTTCCCGGCGGAGGTTGCCGAGTGGATGGCTTCAGAGCCGGATAAATTCATCATTGACGGCACGCTCGGCGGTGGCGGGCATAGCGAGATTTTTCTAAAAGCTGGAGCTCGCGTGCTCGGCGTCGATCGCGATCCCGAGGCGCTGGCTCACGCCCGTGCTAGGCTCGCCGCATTCGGCGAACGCTTTTCCACATGGGAAGGAAACTTCTCGCGTATCTTGGAAATCCCCGAGATTCAGATGGGTGAACTGGTCGATGGCTTGTTAATGGATCTCGGGGTCTCCTCTCGCCAGCTCGACTCAGCAGCGCGCGGATTTTCCTTCATGCGCGAGGGGCCGCTGGACATGCGGATGGGGCCGTCCAGCCCGCGCACTGCAGCGGACATCGTGAATCTTTGGCCTGAAGCAGACATTGTGCGGATTCTTTTCGAATACGGTGAGGAATCCAGAGCTCGCCGGATAGCCGGAGCCATTGTCCGGCAGCGCGCTGAGAAGCCATTCATCACCACGCTGGATTTGGCCAACTGCATTGAGAAAGCCATCGGCCGCCAAGGTCGGACGCATCCTGCGACTAAGACATTTCAAGCTATACGGATGGCGGTGAACGAGGAGCTTGAATCACTCGCCACCGCGCTTGCCGCAGCGCCTTTTATTCTCAAACCCGGGGGGCGTTTGCTGATTATTACCTTCCACAGTCTTGAAGATCGGTTGGTGAAACGGTTTTTAAAACACCGCTCGACTCCATTTCTTGATGAGCCCGGCTGGCCCGAACCCCGGCCGAATCCAGACTATCAATTCCGGCTGCTTGCCCGCAAGGCCATCATCCCAAGTGCTGAGGAAATATCCATGAACCCGCGAGCCCGCAGTGCAAAACTGCGGGTTGCACAGCTGTTAGACATCAAGCCATGAACCGCCGCCGTAACGAAACCCGCACGCCAGCGTCCACATTTTTCGCGCTCTTCCTCGCCGCAGCTATCGCCGCTGCTGGTGGAGTGCTTCATGCGTTTTATAAAAACTGCCAAGTCCAGATCAGCCGGGAAATTGACGCGACTGACCGCCGCGTCGAGCAGTGCCGCCTCGACATTCGCAACACCGAGATGCGAATGGACAATCTCCTCAATCGCTACGTTATCCGCAAGCAGATCGAAGAAAACGGCTCGTCGCTACGACCGATTCCGTTGGGGGTGGTTGAAGATATTGACGCCACCGTCGCCAGCCGTCACAGCGTTGCCTCCGCCGCCCCATAGTCCGTGAATTCCGCATTTCAAACCCGCTGTATCATTCTGTGCTCGATCCTTGTGGTCGGGCTCAGTGTGCTTTCGGGAAGATTGATTCAAATTCAGTTAGTGGATCGCCAGCGCTACGCGGAGAGCTCCCGCAAGACTTATCACCGTATTGAGAAACTGCCCGCAACCCGTGGCATGATCGTGGACCGTCGGGAAGAACCAATGGCAAAAAGCATCTCTGTTGCCACCGTTTTCGTGGACAAGAATCACCTGCTAGACCCTAAGCTCGCGAGCTACGGACTCGCCTATCAAGAAGCGAGCGCTGAGCCTGGCTGGAACAAACTTGATCCAGTGAAACAGCGCCGCCGCATCAATGGCTTGCGCGGTGATCTACTCTCTAAGGAGTCCACTGACGTAATTGTGCAAAAGCATCTGGCTTATGCCATCGGCATTCTCGCCAGGCCTCTCGGTATGCGCCGCGAGGAACTCCGCGATAGGATCGAGAATAGCAAGGGAAAGTGGGTGCCCATCGCCAAGGATCTTCCCGAAGACGTCGCAGACCAACTGCGCGAAGAAATCAACGGCCACTTGATTCAAGGTTTCGAGTTTGAAAACTCGATTAAGCGCTGGTACACCGCACCAAATCTGGCCACTCATCTAATCGGCTTCACTGGTGAGGTTGAGAAAAAGGATGAGGAAGGAAAGCCGCACACACAAGTGCTGGGGCTCTTCGGTATTGAGTCCTCGATGGAATCATTTCTCGCAGGCCGGGACGGCTCGCGCGAACATTTGCGAGACGCCCGCGGGCTAGTAGTTCCCGGAAACTCTGGCAGTTTGAAACCGCCGCGCGCTGGCCTTAACGTGAAACTAACTATCGACATGGGTATTCAATCCATCGTCGAGGAAGAACTCGATGCTAACCTCTCCGAGTTCGAATCCGTCCGCGGCGCGGTCGTTTTGATGGACCCAAAGACCGGAGATGTCCTCGCCATGGCCAGCCGCCCGCATTTCGACCTCAATCACAAACAGGACATCGCGGCTAACGGCTACAACTACGCTATCCAAGCAATTTACGAACCGGGCTCCACGATTAAAATCGTTGCCACTTCCGGTGCACTCAACGAAGGTCTGGTCACTCCGCAAACCTCGGTTTATTGCCATAACGGTTACTACCGCTCCGGCTCGGTGGAAGTGAGGGACGACCATCCCGCCAGTTCCCTGAGCTTTGAGGGCGTGCTTCAGAAATCCAACAATATCGGCACTTTTAGCCTTGGCCGTCAGCTCGGCTCCAAGCGCTTTTACGAATACCTTAGCAACTACGGGTTCGGCCGCAAAACCGGGATTTTACTCAGCGGCGAAAGCGCCGGAATGGCCCGCAACACTGGCAATGAAGTCGATTTCTCTCGCGCTTGTTTTGGTTACGCCGCCAACGTGACACCGCTTCAACTCGCCTGTGCTTACTCGGTGATCGGTGGCGACGGCAAGCTCCGTAAGCCGCACATCGTTAAGTCGCTCGTTGCTAACGACGGCACTGTCGTAGAGGACTATCCACCGGAAGTAGTCAGCGACGTGCTCAAGCCAAAGACCGCTGCTCAGATGCGCGCGGCCTTGGAAAAAGTCGTGCTCACCGGTGGCACTGCCACTCGCGCGGCGGTCCCAGGATTCCGCGTGGCGGGCAAGACTGGCACGGTCCAAAAGCACAACCCAAAGGGCGGCTACATGGCGAACAGCTATATCGTTTCCTTCGCCGGAATGATGCCTGTCGAGAATCCGGCGTTCGTTTGCGTGGTGGTCATTGATGACCCGCGCACCCAGAAGGTGACTCGCTACGGAGGCACCATCGCAGCACCGGCATTCGGTAAAATCGCCGCCCGCGTCGCCTCTTATATGAATTTACAGCCTACCGAGTCCATTCCATCCACGCTTGCCAAAGCCGCCCAATGATCCTTCGCGACCTTGTTTCCAGTTTATCCAGAGTCACGGTCGCCGGATCGCTTGACGCAGATGTCCACACCATCACTGCGTCTTCGCAAGAAGCCATCCCGGGTGTGATCTTCGCTGCCATCCGTGGTACCGCTACTGATGGGCATCGCTTCATCAATGATGCACTTGCCGGGGGCGCTTCTGCTATTTTGGCAGAGACAGCACCTCCGTCTGACTACACCGCGCCCGCCGTCTGGCTGCATGTGCCGGACAGCCGCGCGGCCGTGGCCATGCTTGCCTCGGCTCTGTCAGGGCATCCTTGGAGGGATCTCTCCATGGTTGGCGTCACCGGCACCAACGGCAAGACGACCACCGCGTTTCTACTTCATCATGTGATGAAAACTGCGTGGCACCGTGCTGGTCTGCTTGGCACCATCCTCGTCGATGACGGTGAAACGGTGGAACCTGCTAAGCACACCACGCCTGGCTCTACCGAGCTTTCTGCATTGCTCGCCCGTATGAAAGATAACGGTTGCCGCAGCGTGGCGATGGAGGTTTCCTCGCACGGCATTCACCAGAAGCGAGTTTCGGCGATCGGCTTTGATGCCTGTATTTTTACCAATCTCACGCAGGACCATCTCGACTACCACGGCACGCTTGATGCCTATTTCAAGGCGAAGGCTGAGTGGTTTCAGGAACTCGCAATTAACCCGCTCGGGAAAAAGCCGGTGGCCGTGATCAACACCGACGATGCGTATGGCGCTGAGCTAGCGACATCGTTAGACGGCAAGATGGCGGTGCTGCGCTTCGGCTTCGGCGTGCGAAGTGATTTCCGCGCGAACAATTTCCGCCAGAGCGCGAAGGGTATGGAATTCGAGCTCACGGCAAAGGGGAAAACCTTCCTCGTCCGCGCGCCGTTGATCGGGCGCTTCAATGTTTATAACCTGCTAGGAGCCATCGCGGCAGCGAGCGCGTGTGGCATTCGCCCGCGTGACGCCGTTGCCTCACTGCTTGAAGCGCCGCAGGTTCCGGGCCGCATGGAAAACGTCGGCAACGCCGGTGGAGCCACGGTTTTTGTGGACTACGCACACACGCCGGATGCCTTGGAAAATGCCTGCCGCACGCTCAAGGAGCTTGATCCGCGCCGCCTCATCACTGTCTTCGGTTGCGGTGGTGACCGGGATAAAACCAAGCGTCCGCTCATGGCTGCCGCCGCCGCCCGTCACAGCGATGCGTGCGTCGTGACCTCTGATAATCCGCGCTCTGAAGATCCGCTAACAATCATCCGTGAGATTGAAAATGGTCTCAAAGGCAAAACCTTCCGCAGTATTTCAAACCGCGCGGAGGCGATCGATTTTGCGGTTCAGAATTCTCTTTCTGGCGACATCATTCTCATCGCCGGCAAGGGGCATGAAACGACCCAACAGTTCGCCAATGAGACCGTGGATTTCGATGACCGCAAGCATGCGAGCAAAGCGCTCCGTGACCGTGCCCAAGCCATTTCTGACATGCGATGAAACCCATCTCCGCCCAGCAACTTGCGGACATCTTCGGCGTTCCTCTCGCCGCAGGTGATGGCGGCGTGATGATTTCTGGCGGCGTCTCCACGGACACGCGCACGCTGCCGCCAGACTCGGTATTTTTCGCGCTACGAGGAGAGAATTTCAATGGTGATCTCTTCGCTACCATGGCGCTGGAGAGCGGCGCATCAGTCGCCGTCGTCCAGCAATGGGACGGTGAACTTCCTGCAAATACGGCGGTCCTTGTCGTGCCCAACACGCTATTTGCGCTGCAACGTCTTGCTTGCTGGTGGCGCAAACAGTTGAATATCCCGGTGGTGGCCATCACTGGCTCGAATGGTAAGACCAGCACCAAGGATTTCACTGCCGCAGTCCTTTCCAAGCGTTTCAAGGTTTCCGCAACTTGCGGAAATTTGAACAACCATATCGGCGTTCCGCTCACGGTTCTGGCGACGACGCCCGAGCACACCGCCGCAGTCTGGGAGATGGGAATGAATCACCCGGGAGAGATCGCGCCTTTATGTGAAATTGCGCGTCCGAAATACGGTATCATCACGAATATCGGCACTGCGCACATCGAGTTTCTCAAAAGCCGTGAGGCCATCGCAGAGGAAAAAGGCATGCTTGCCCGCGCGCTGCCAGCGGAGGGGATTTTGTTCCTTCCTGCGACCTGCGATTATTACGATTACCTGCGCCAGCGGACGAAAGCGCACATGATCGCTGTGGGGAACGGCCGTGGCTCAGTGCGGGCGGAAAACCTCAGATTCGAAGCGGATGGAACGTCATTCACTCTTGTCATCGATGGCGAGAGCCCGGCGGAAGTCACTCTGCATGTGCCCGGTCGCCACATGGTGACCAATGCATTGTTAGCCGCCGCTGCCGGATGGAAACTTGGGATTTCCCCCGATGAAATTGCTGCCGCGCTTTCCAGTGCGGCGCTCACGGGCGGGCGGCTGGACTGCTACGAATATCACGGGACAACTGTGATTGATGACACATACAATGCGAATCCGGAGTCAATGGCAGCGGCCATCGAGACGCTGGCAGACACGCCCGTTGTCAACGGCTCGCGGAGGATCATCGTTCTCGGGCGGATGGGCGAACTCGGAGCTCACGCGCCCGCTGCTCACTTTCGCACCGGAGCCCTCGCCGCAGAGCGCCATCTCATTGTGATCGCCGTTGGAGAAGGCTCGGAAGGCATCGCCGAGGGCGCGAAGAACGCACCACATTTTCTGGACCTCGATCAAGCCGCCCAGTGGCTGACCTGCGAGGTGAAACCCGGCGACCTGGTCTTGTTCAAGGGCAGTCGCGCGGCCGCTGTTGAACGCGTCATGCACGCAGCATTTCCCCGAAACTGATGCTCCCCGCAATTTACGATTTTTGGTATCAGGCATTCGAGCGCGGTGACTCGTGGGCGATCACTTGTCGTTTTCTCAATTTGTTTCAATACATCACCTTTCGTGCAGCTACGGCCGGACTGCTGGCGTTTATTCTATCGGTCATCTTCGGCCCGCAGGTGATTCGCCGTCTGATTTCGCTCAAGGTTGGGCAGCCGATTCGCACGGCGGCGGAGGTTCACAAGCTGGCGGAACTGCACGGTGGGAAAGTCGGTACTCCGACGATGGGCGGCGTGCTCATCATCGGTGCAGTGCTGATTTCCACGCTTATTTGTGCACGGCCGCTGAATCCGTTCATCGCGGTTTGCGCCTGCACGATGGCTGCCTGCGGGTTGCTGGGATTTTGCGACGACTACAAGAAGGTGAAGGAAAAAAAATCCGACGGAATCAGCAGCCGCAAAAAGCTCGGCTGGCAGTTGGTCATCGCCCTGATCGCGGCCACTTTCTTGTATTTTAAAAAGGAGATTTCCGGCTTCGGCGCGACTCCCCAGCAGATCGCAGATGGACTGGCGGGCTATCGCCTTGGACAGAATCCGATAGGCATTGGCGCGATTTGTTTCCCGCTTTTCAAGGTTGCTATCATCGATCTTCAGTGGCTGATCATCCCGTTTTTTGCGATCGTCATTGTCGGTTGCTCAAACGCAGTGAATTTAACCGACGGGCTCGATGGTTTGGCGACGGGCACGACGATCAGCGTGGCGCTATCCTATGCGTTTCTCGCGTATCTAGCAGGTCATTTTTTCATGGCGACAGAGTATTTGGTAATTCCGCACAATCGTTACATTGGTGAGTTGGCGGTTTTTCTGATGGCGCTGGTGGGTGCGAGCTTTGGCTTTCTGTGGTTCAACTGTCATCCTGCCAAAGTTTTCATGGGTGACACCGGCTCGCTGGCTATCGGCGGTGCACTCGGTACGGCGGCGATATGCACCAAGCAGGAGCTTCTGCTAGTCATCATTGGTGGAGTGTTTGTCATGGAGGCAATGTCGGTCATCCTGCAAGTGGGTAGTTTCAAGTTGCGTAAAAAACGAATTTTCAAAATGTCGCCCATTCACCACCATTTCGAGCTTCTTGGATGGCATGAAAATCAAGTGATTATTCGCTTTTGGATCATTTCGATCATGCTCGCCCTCTTCGGCCTCGCGCTTCTCAAGATTGCCTAACGTCACGATGAATCTCACTGGAAAACATGTCGCCATCCTTGGCGTGGGACGCAGCGGCCGTGCGGCTGCGGCGCTTGCGCTGCGTGAGGGCGCGCGAGTTTCTGCATGGGATAGCGCGGGGGAGGATGCTTTCGTGGGCATGCCGGCCGGTGTTGAAATCCACCCGATGGCCACGGAAGCAGAAGGGTGCAAGCTGGTTTCAGACCTGTTGGTCGTGAGCCCCGGCATCGATACCTATGGGTCATACGTCGAGGCATTTTCTAAGCACGCGGGCGAAGTTATCGGCGAGGTGGAGCTGGCGGCGCGCTTCTATCAAGGGCGCATTATCGGCATCACCGGGACGAATGGCAAGACGACGACGACTGAGCTGATCGAGCGTATTTTAGCCCACGCATCGTTGGGTGGGACGGCTTGTGGGAACTACGGCACACCATTTGCGGAGGTGGTCTTGCAGGCGAACCCGCCGGCGGTCGTCTCGCTGGAGCTGAGCTCGTTTCAGTTAGAAACGATCCGCACGCTGCATCCGGTTATTGCTATCTGGTTGAATTTTGCGCCAGACCACATGGACCGCTATCCGACTGTGGAAGCCTACCGGGCGGCCAAACTGCGGATTTTCGAAAACCAGACTTCAGCGGACACGGCAGTCGTGCGAGCGGGGGAGAATTTTCCTGCGCTGGCGGCGAAGGTCGTGACTTTTTCTACCACTGACCAAGGTGCCGACTGGTATTCTGAGGGCCTCACCATCGAGTACGGTGGGAAAACCCTGCTGAATATGGAGCGGGATACCAGCCTGCGGGGACTTCACAATGCGGAGAATACCATGGCGGCTCTGGCGGCATGCCAAGCGTTTGGTATTTCTGCACTTGTCATGCGCGAAGCCTTGCATGGCTATGCGCCGCCGCCGCACCGTTGTGAACTCATCCGCACGCTTGATGGTGTGGAGTATTTGAATGATTCGAAGGCAACCAATCTGCATGCGCTGGAAAGCGCGCTGCGTTCTCAAACCCGGCCAGTTGTGCTCATCGTCGGTGGAAAAGAGAAGGGACTTGATTACACCTCGGTGGTCCCACTTCTCTTGGAAAAGGCGCTGGCCGTCGTCACCTTCGGCCAGATCGCCCGGCCGCTGGCCGCCCTTTTCTGCCAGTCTGTTGTTTGTGAATCTGTGGCAGATTTATCCGCTGCCGTTGCGACGGCGCGCAGTCTTGCGCCGCGAGGTTCAACCGTCTTACTCTCGCCCGGGACATCCTCGTTCGATCAATTCACGGGATACGAACAACGTGGAAACGCGTTTCGTGATCTCGTTCATCAACTCCGCTAAATCTCATGAAACCTCACACTCTCCCCGTCAAACGTCGTCCCGTGTCGAAAGGGATTTTTAAGCGCCTGAGCGCTGTCACCGGAAATCGTAAGCAACGCGTCGCAGCGGCCACATCTGCTGATATGGACATGGACGATGGCGGCGCGAAAATTTCGCGAGCGCTGACGATCGTGCTCTTGTTTCACATCGTTGCAATCGGGTTGATTTTTGTGCACCAGAAGTTCTTGGACGGCAGGTCTCCTGCTGAGCTGCAAACGGCGAAGGCGGGTAAGGTTGAAGCCGTCACCGTGGCCTCGCTGTCGCGTTCGGATCTCCCTCGCCTAGCAGCTGGTGATAAATCCAAAGCCGTTGTGGCAGGAGACAATTATGCCCGAATCGCCGCAGCGGAGTCCGTGGATGAGAATGATTTGCGGCTGCTCAATGAGAACAAAGATATAAGGCCGGGCATGGTTTTGAAGATTCCGCCGAAGCGCATTGTCGCCATGGACCCGCCAGAAGTCGCTGCATTGCGCAATCAAACGCCGGTGGGTCGGGATTTCGGATTGGTTGACGCAGTGCCGGTAAATGTGGGTGGCGCACCGCGTGCGCAATTGGTTCGCCCTAACATCATACGTGGGACCCAGACCGCGAGTGCTTCAGTGACATCCCCCAGCAAGACTTACACCGTTCAAAACGGTGACAGCGTCTGGCGAATTGCGAATCGATTCAAAGTGAATCAAGATGCGCTAATGAAAGCTAACGGCCTCAGCGACGCGCGTAAACTCCGGGGTGGCATGAGCCTCGTGATTCCTCAGTAAGTTTTCTGTCCCGATGACTCGTCATTGCTCTATCATCTTATGCGCTGCGGTATTCGCGTTGGTGGCGCTTGGGCTGATCATGCTGACGAGCACGGGCGCGTGGGTGAGGGGATTCGGCCCTTATCATTTCCTGCAGCGCCAAGCAATCTGGGTCGGCGTCGGGCTAGTGGCCGCGATTTTTGCTGCGAGGCTTCCCTTGGAGTGGTTTCGTAAATTTTCTCCATGGATGCTCAGTGTAGCATGCATTTTGTTGATTTGTTGCTTCGTGCCGGGTATCGCTGATCCGCAGCTCGGATCGAATCGATGGATCAAAATGCCGCTTATCGGGCAGTTCCAGCCGTCCGAGGCGGCGAAGATCGTCATCGTGATTGCATTGGCCGCTTGGTTCGCGCGGTGGCAGACTGAAGTTCATACTTTGTGGCGTGGTTTCATCATCCCGGGAATGATTGCGGGTGTTCCTATCATTCTAATCGCTGGTGAAACCGATGTGGGGACGGCTCTATCGCTCTCAGCGGCGGTCGGGGCGATGATGTTTTGTGTGGGGACGCGGCTGTTGTATGCTATACCGACGGCCGGGGTGGCTATTTCCGGGGCGGTTTATTATGTGATGAACGACGTCGTCCGGCGGTCCCGGATCGATGCATGGCTGGATTTGGAAAACCCTATCCATCAATTGGACAAGGGTATGCAGCAATGGCGCGCCTTGCTTGCCCTCGGTAACGGCGGGCCATGGGGCGTTGGTCTTGGCAATGGGGTGGAGAAATTTGGCACTCTGACGTTTGCACACATTGACTTCATTTTCCCGGTCGTGGGTGAAGAGTTGGGGTTGCCATACACGCTCGCGGTGGTGCTGTGCTACGTGATGATCGCCGTAGGAGGATGCGGCATCGCGCTTCAGGCGAACAATGTTTTCAACCGTTGCGTCGCCTTGGGTTTGACTTGCGTGATCGTGGTTCCAGCCATTCAGAACATCGCAGTCACCACTGCGATGCTTCCCAACGACGGTCTGCCGCTGCCGTTCGTGAGTTATGGCGGCACAAGTTTGGTCTTCAGTCTAGCGGCTGTGGGGATGCTCGTCGGCATCCACCGCCGCTCGCATGCCAGGATATGCCAAGAGTTTCCGCTGACTCGGCAAACTCGTTTGGCGGTCAAGTTGTAGCGGCCAGAACGTTGGAGTTTAGCCAGATAAATAGTCATCGTGACTGCATTCCGAGTGGAATTAGCCCATGTTTTTTCTAAGACGCAGAAAATTGCGATTTCATGTGATGTGGCAGGTTGACAACGGAGGAGGGCTTGAACACTCTCCCAAAGCCGCAGCAAGCGATGCTGGTTCGAGTTGTTAATTTAAAAACCCCCACCTCCAAGGAGTCATAACCCCGTGTTTTCCAACGAAGATTATCTCGCAGAATTGCTTGCCGAAGCCGGAGTGGTGAGCGCCGATGAAGTTGCCCATGCTCGAAACACCCTCTCGGCAGGCGAAACGATCGTCGAACACCTCCTCGCGCACACAGCACTCTCTCAAGACAATGTGGCCAAGACCTTGGCTTCGAATGCAGGCATCCCCTTCATTCGTCTCGCCAATGTGGACTTCGATCCAAGCATCACGGAAACCATCTCCGACGAAATTGCTAAGCGCTACAGGGTCATTCCTGTGCAGGATGATGGGCTGATGCTGACTGTCGCACTTGCCGATCCATTGGATTTTGAGTCGCTGGACAGCTTGCCGCACGTCATCGGTCGCGAGTTAAATTTGGTCTGCGTCACGCAGCAGGATATTAAAGAATATCTGCGAAAATTGTATCATGCCAGCGAGGCATCGAGTGCTTCTGCGTCCGAATACTCCGTATCCGGTGGCGATGCGGAGGCCGGCCCCAGCGGTGGCGATGCGCCGATCATCCGCTTGGTGATGCAATTACTCACCGAGGCTTTTCGCCTGCGTGCTTCAGATATTCACATCGAGCCGCTAGAAACATCAGTCCGGGTCCGCTATCGGCTAGATGGCAAGCTCGTCCACGTTGACACTCACCCGAAGAAGCTTCTTCCTGCGATCATTGCCCGTTTAAAGGTGATGAGTGGCACCATGTCGATCGCCGAAAAACGCCTGCCACAAGACGGCCGAATTCAGCTAAAAATGGGCGATAAGGAGGTAGATCTCCGGGTTTCCTCTGTTCCGTCCAATCACGGCGAGTCCATCGTCATGCGGATTCTCGACAAGACGGCGCTTTTGCTCGGCCTTCCTGAGCTCGGCTTTTTCTCGGACGATCAGCATGTATTCGAGGGCCTTCTCGGCCTTCCGGATGGGATTCTCTTGGTCACCGGACCCACGGGCTCGGGGAAAACCACCACGCTTTACGCCTGCCTCAACGTCATCAACAAGCCGGACAAAAAGATCATCACCGTGGAAGACCCGGTCGAGTATGAGCTGCCTGGTATCAATCAAGTCATGGTCAAGACTGACATTGGCATGACCTTCGCCGCTGCCCTGCGCGCCATGCTTCGGCAAGCGCCTAATATTATTATGATTGGGGAAATTCGCGATGCGGAAACCGCAAATATCGCCATTAACGCGTCTCTCACCGGTCACTTAGTTTTCTCCACCCTCCACACCAACGACGCGCCCTCGGCCGTCGCCCGTCTTGCAGACATTGGTGTGAAACCGTTCCTCATAGCCTCCGCTGTCCGTGCTATTCTCGCTCAGCGTCTGGTGCGCAAACTCTGTCCTATTTGCAAGGCTCCGGCCGAACTCACCGACAAGGAAATGCGCGCGCTCTCTCTCGACACGTCGCGCATGGCGGAAGCCACCATCTTCGGTCCAGTCGGCTGCGAGAAATGCCGCGGCAACGGCTACAGAGGCCGGATGGGGATTTTCGAAACTTTCATCATCGACGATGAAGTCCGCACCATGATCAACAGCGGTCTCACCACCACCCAGCTTCGCCGCCGAGCCCGCGAGCTGGGCATGCGGACACTCCGTGAAGACGGTATCCGCAAGGTGCTTTCCGGCCTCACTTCCGGCAGTGAGGTCGTCCACGCCACTATGTCAGACGCCGATTGACCGTCGCCGATTCCTCACCTTTCAAAACCCTTTCGCTTCCCAGTCCCATGGACAACCAACAGATCATCGAACTCTTCCAATCCCGCGGACTTATCGACCGGGCTCTCGCTCAGGATATCCTCGCGGAAGTCGGCCAAAGCGGTAAAGAAATTGCCGAAATTTTAGCCGACTTCCAGGTGATCCAAAGCCGCGACGATGTTTGGCCAGTCGTGGCCTCCGAGCTCGGCACCACCATGGTTGACCTTCGCAACTGGACCCCGCCCGAGGCACTGCTCGCGCTCGTACCAGCTGGCACCGCACGTCTGCACGGTGCATTGCCCGTCAATTTCGACGAAACCGGTCTCTATGTAGCGCTGGTAGATCCTCTCAACCCGCAAACTCCTGATGACCTGCGCTTCGCTCTCGGCCGGGAAATAACTGTCGTCGTCGCCCCAGACTATCTGGTAGAAGCCAAGATCAACGAGTGCTACGGCGGAGAAGGGAAAGCGATGGAAGACATCCTCAGCCAGCTTGATGCCAAGGCCGCAAGCATCAACGCTGCGGACTTGGAGTCGGAAGCGAACTCCGCGCCCATTATTCGCTACGTCGATCTCGTTCTCTACCAAGCAATTAAAGAAAAAGCTTCTGACATTCATTTCGAACCCTTTGAAAAGGATTTCAAGATTCGCTACCGGGTGGATGGCGCGCTTTATGAAATGGCTCCGCCGCCTATCCATCTCGCGGGGCCCATCATCTCCCGCGTCAAGGTCATGTCTAACATGAACATCGCCGAGCGCCGCGTCCCCCAAGACGGTCGCATCGTCAAGCAATTCGGCGAAAAGCAAGTGGATATGCGGGTTTCCTCGTTGCCAACCCATCACGGAGAATCGATCGTGTTGCGGGTGCTCGACCGCTCGTCCATCAATCTCTCGCTCGAAAATCTAGGCCTCACCGACCACATTTATAACTACATCACCGACACGATCGAGAAGCCCAACGGCATCTTCATCGTCACCGGACCCACCGGTGCAGGTAAGACCACGACTCTCTACGCTGCCCTCCGTCGGATTAACACCATCGACGCCAAACTCCTCACCGCAGAAGACCCGGTTGAGTATGACATCGACGGTATCATCCAAATTCCCATTAACGAAGCTATCGGTCTAGACTTCCCGCGTGTGCTTCGCGCCTTTCTCCGCCAAGACCCCGACCGAATCATGATCGGGGAAATGCGCGACAAGGAAACAGCAACCATTGGCATCCAGGCTGCCCTCACCGGTCACTTGGTGCTCTCCACCCTTCACACCAACGACGCACCCGGCGCCATCACTCGTCTCGTGGACATGGGCTGCGAGCCCTTCCTCGTTTCCGCCTCGCTAGAAGGTATTCTTGCTCAACGTCTTGTCCGGACCATTTGCAAAGAATGCAAAACTCCCTACGAGCCTAACGAAGCCATTCTTAATCAGCTCGGAATTTCTGCGCACGAACTCGGTGATAAACAATTTTTCACCGGTGGCGGGTGCGACGTCTGTGGTCAGTCCGGCTACCGCGGCCGCCGCGGCCTTTACGAACTGCTCAACGTCACCGACCCAATCCGAGAACTCATCACCTCGCGGGCACCCTCGGTGGTGCTCAAGCAAAAAGCTGTGGAGCTCGGGATGAACACTCTCCGGGAAGACGGTTTGCGTAATATCTATCTCGGAACCACCACCATCGAGGAAGTGCTCAAATACACCTGAGCTCCGTTCTTTCGGCTCAGTATTACAATACCGGCTATTTATGCCGTCCTCACTTACTCACTTTACAGCGTCTTACATAACCCACAAAATCCACTCTCATGGCTAATTTTCAATACTCCGCCCTCGATCCAAAAGGTGAAAAGACCACAGGCACCCTGTCTGCCGCCACCGAGGCTGAAGCCATCCAACAGCTCCGTGCCAAGGGACTTTACCCTACTCAAATCAGCGAAGAGGGAAAAGCCAATGCAAAGGGCAAAGGCGCGCCTGCCAAAGCCAAGGGAAAAGCCACAGCCAAGCCCGCTGGCAAGGGCCACGTGGGTGGTAGCATCAAGCCGAAGAGCCTGATGATTTTTACCCGCCAGCTCGCCACCCTCATCGATTCTGGCCTACCGCTGCTGCGCAGTCTCACCGTCCTCGAAAAACAAGAACCCAATCCCGTCCTCAAGGCCACCGTCAGCGCGCTTGCAGAAAACGTCCAAGGCGGATCTACCTTTTCCGAATCCCTCGCCCAGCATCCGAAGATTTTTAACAAACTCTACGTCAACATGGTCAAAGCTGGGGAGCTTGGCGGTGTGCTCGAAATCGTCCTTAACCGCCTCGCGGAATACCAAGAAAAAGCGCAGAAGCTAAAAAATAAGATCGTCTCCGCCATGGTCTATCCGGTGATCGTCATGTTCATCGCCATCGCCATCCTCGTCTTTCTCATGATCTTCATCGTGCCGAAGTTCAAAGAAATGTTCTCCGACACCGATTCTGAACTACCGCTCATATCCAAGATTGTCTTCGGCATGTCCGAGTTCTTTCTTTCCCGGCCCCTCTTTGTGCCCAACGTCGTCTTCGTCTTCATCATGTTCGGCATCGGCGTCTTTCTTTTCAATATATGGGGCCGCACCAAAGGCGGGCGCGTAGTGATCGACAACATGAAGTTGAAAATGCCGATCATCGGCGACATCCAGCGCAAGAGTGCCGTCTCCCGCTTCTCCCGTACCCTGGGCACCCTCGTCACCTCCGGTGTTCCTATTCTCCAAGCACTCAATATCACCCGTGACACGGCTGGCAATGTCGTCATTTCTCAGGCGATCGAAAAAGTTCACGAAGCCGTCAAAGAGGGTGAAACCATCGTCACTCCGCTCCAAGCTTCCGGCGTTTTCCCTAACATGGTGATCTCCATGGTGGACGTCGGTGAGGAAACTGGCCAACTCCCTGAGATGCTTCTCAAGGTAGCCGATGTCTATGATGACGAAGTAGATAATGCCGTCACCGCCCTCACCTCTATCCTTGAGCCGATCATGATCGTGATCCTCGCCCTCATCGTCGGTGCCGTCGTATTTGCATTGTTCCTGCCGTTGATTAAGATGATCTCGACGATGGGCAATCAGTAATTCGTTGGCAGCTATCGCACACAGACTCAGAACTCAAGGATCATGAAAATCACTTCACGAAATGGCAGTGCTGCCTTCACTCTCATTGAGTTGATGGCCGTCATCACCATCATCGTCATCCTCGCCAGTCTCGTCGTCGGTGGGATGGGCTTTGTTTCCGAGCGACAGAACAAAGAAAAAGCTAAGGTCCAAATCGCCCTGCTATCCAAGGCATTGGAAGAATATAAATTGGATATGGGAATATATCCCCAGACGGAGAATACAGCGACTGGGTTGTTGCAAACCGAAGAGCTCTATCAAGTTCTGTTCTACGAGGGTTATGATTACGTCAAAAATAATGCTCCAACCGATTGGAAGAAGACGGTCAATGGGGTAGATTTTCCAAAATCTACCAAAATTTACCTGGCGGACCTCGACCCCACTTCTACCAAGCAAGGTTGGGTGAAGAGTGCCGCAACTGTCCCGACAAGGATCAAAAAAATTGTAGATCCTTGGGGAAACGAGTATGGTTATCGGACTGCAACCAACGCTAGAAATACTCCGAATGCTGATACCCAAAACCCTGACTTCGACCTTTGGTCCAGCGGCAAGGACGGTAAAACGAAAGCCGGAATTCCAACTGACAAAACAAATAGAGACGACATCCGAAATTTCTAATTCGTCTAATAATCTGGTGTAACAGCTGTGCGCTGATAGCGCATGACAACTTCGGTTTTACAGGATTCCAGGCGAATTACATACTTGAATCTTCTCGACGCCCAGCGTTCCCGTGGGCTTTTTTCTTTCAGCAATATGAGCGACAAAACCACTACTTCTCCTGAAAATTCTTCGGAGCCAATCGCCGAAAGTGCACCGCGTGCTCGTCGTATCTCCACTCCCCGCCCGAAGAAGGTTGCCAAGAAATCCGGCACCGTGAAATCCGCCGCCGTGAAGATTGTCGAGGATCAGGTCAGTATTCCGTTTCCATCCCCTCCGAAGCGTGAGGAGCCCATTGAGGCGTCGGCAGCGACCGGCGGCGACTGGCCAGAAAGTGAAGCGGAGTCTGTAAGTGGCAGCCAGTCCCAGACGACGGAATCCGCCAAGCGGAAGCGCCGCCGGCGCAAAGGAAAGGGGCAGGGGAACAGCCCGCAAAACATCGCCGAGCCAATGGGTGAGGAGTCCACTATACCCACCGTTTCCGAGCTGAAATCCCCTGAGCCCACTCAAGAGCAGCGCCCGCGTCCTCAAGCCCAACAGCCGCCGCGCCCGAAAATCGATCCCGAGGTAATGACTAAGATGGCTTGGAAAATCTATTTGGCCGAGGTCAGTGAGGAAGGTGTCGCGCTTATCGGTGACAACGATGCAAAAGATCTTTCCCGCCGTTGTTTCCGGCTGGCTGAAATTTTCATCGAAGAGCAAATGCGCCGCCGTTAAACGTGGCGGTGGTTATTAACCGACCAGCTCCATTCAAAAAGAACAATGCAGCGCTTTCACAAGTACAGGCTGCGGCGCAGCTATCTACATATTGGGCGATACCGTTCTGCTGGGTGAGTTGGTTGGAATTTCATTATCAAAAACTAACAATTTTTGATGTGTGATATCCCTTTACATTTAAACCTCAATGTGAGATTGAATTAATCAATTCTATCACACCATGAAAACCCATATATTTTTACAAGTGATCGCAGTCGTTATTGTAGCCACCTTGGCATCTTGCGCTACCCAGCCGCAGCCTAACAAGTTACAGGTTTCCGCATCAACCAGTCCAGAATCGTCGCTCTCCGCGCAGGTGTTCGAAGAGGTAAACGCTTACCGAAAAGCGCACGGTGCATCGGCTCTTCAGCGACACGCTGGACTGGACCGACTTGCTCAAGGGCATTGCGAATACCTGCGCGAGCACCGTGGAACCTTTAAGCTTTATGGTAAAAATGTTAGTCATTTTGGCTTTGATGGTCGTACTTTGGCGGCTCGTGAACGTTACCAAATGCAGAATGTTAGTGAAAATGTAGTAGCTGCAAACTATACCGGAAATAGCACTGCGCGGGTTCTCGTTAAACTTTGGGAGGGTTCGAAGGGGCATGAGTCCAATATGCGCCAATCTTGGTCTCACTCTGGCATTGGCGTAGTGAAAGATAGCGACGGCATGGTTTTCGTCACTCAGATATTCGCAACAGTCAGCAATTCACAATTGTCAAACCGCGAGCGATTTAACCGATTCTGACTCTCTTACGATGCCAGATTTGTCGCTTGAAATCGCTCTTCAAGTCCGCGGTTTTTTTCAAATCGCAGGCATTGACGAGGCGGGTCGCGGTCCACTCGCTGGTCCAGTGGCAGCGGCGGCGGTGATATTACCTGCGGGTTTCACTTGCCTTGGACTCGACGATTCTAAAAAAATCAGTGCACCTAAGCGTGAGTTGCTTTACGAGCAACTCACTTCCGATCCGGCAATTCGATGGGCTGTCGCCACTGCCGATCGTGAGGAGATCGATAGACTTAACATTCTGCGGGCCACCCATCTGGCGATGCGGCGCGCTGCCGAAGCTATTCGCCCGATACCAGATTATTGTTTGATCGACGGGTTGCCGGTCCGGGATTTTCCCTTCGCCCACGACGGAATTATCAAAGGCGACGGGCTTTCGCTCTCCATCGCCGCGGCGAGCATCATAGCGAAAGTCACCCGCGACCGGATCATGCGCGAGCTCGACTGGGAGTTTCCTCAATTCGGCTTTGCGAAACATCAAGGATATGGCACCAAGACGCATCTTGAAGCGCTACGGATTCACGGCCCTTGTTGCCATCATCGTCGCACGTTTCAGCCGGTCGCTCAACTCGTGCTGCCGTTTGACGACGGCTGACGGCCAGCTGCGCGGCCGAATCTGGTTGGGTAACTACGGTGAGCAGGTCGCCGCTGCTTGGCTGCAATCCAAAGGTTGCAAAATCCTAGCGAAAAACTACCGCAGCCCGAGGCGTGGTGAGGTAGATATCATCGCGCGTGATGGCAAGTTGCTGTTGTTTGTTGAAGTGAAAACCCGCCAAGAAGGTAGCAGAATTCGTGGACTGGATGCGGTGGGAAAAGACAAACAGGCGTTGATCGAGCGAGGCGCGAATTCTTGGCTCAAGCGCCTAGGCACACGCAACTTGCCGTGGCGTTTTGATGTTATCGAGGTTTATGTCGAAGATGGCAAACGACCGCGAATCAACCAGGTGAAGGACGCGTTTTAGTTTTCACCGTTCAGTCAATTAACTATGTGCTTCAGCGTGTAGTTATCCTTGCCGTCTTTGACGAGCCAACCTTGATCGGCAAGTTGGGTGCGCAGAGTATCGGATTCTGCCCAATTTTTTGCGAGACGGGCGGCCCAGCGCGCTTGGGCAAGAGTCATGATCGATTCGGGAATCTCGCTGGAATCTTGGTGGACTTCCTCCGGCAGCGTGAGGCCGAGGGCGCGCAGGAGACGGTTGAATCCGGCGAGTGCGGCGGCAGCTTCCGGGCCGGATAGATTGGCAGCTTCGCGCAGGCCGGTGAACATGCCGCCGAGCGCGCCGGGAGTATTAAGATCATGGCTGAGGCTGTCCCAAGCGGCTTGAAATGGGCCGAAGTCTGCGCGGGTGATCACGGTGCCGGGCTCGATTTTCGCTGCAAGCTGGCGTGCACCTTTGGCAAGTTTTGCGAGGGCTTCGCGGGCAGCTGACAGGGAATCTAGGGTGAAATTGAGCGGCTTGCGGTAGTGTGCGCCTATCAAGACGTAGCGGACTTCTGCAGCTGAAAAACCACGGGCGGCGAGGTCTTCGAGCGTGTAAAGATTGCCGAGTGACTTGGACATTTTCCCGCCATCTACTAAAAGGTGAGTGATATGGAACCAGTGTGCGGCGAAGTGGCCGCCGCAAGCGCACTCGCTCTGGGCAATCTCATTTTCATGGTGCGGGAAAACCAAATCCACGCCGCCGGAGTGCAGATCGAACGACTCGCCGAGGTATTCTTGAATCATCGCCGAGCATTCGAGGTGCCAGCCTGGGCGGCCTTCGCCCCACGGTGAGTGCCAGAAATTGTCGCCGTCTTCGGGTTTGCGGCCTTTCCAAAGGACGAAGTCGGAGAGGCTGTCTTTTTCGTATTCGTCGGAGTTGGAACGGGAGTTCTGGGTTTTTCCGATGTCGAGCTCGCGCTGGTCGAGGCGGGACAGGCGACCGTAGCCGGGAAACGAAGAAATCTTAAAATAGACTGAGCCGTCGTCCGATGGGTAAGCGTGGCCTTTTGCGACAAGGGTCTCAATCATCGCGATCTGCTGCGGGATGTGCTCGACGGCGCTCGGCTCGATGTGTGGCGTGAGCAGGCCGAGTTTCTCGCAGTCTGTGTGAAATGTAGCGGTCCAAGCGGCAGTGAATTCTTTGAGTGATTTGCCGGCTTTTTGGGAATCGCGAATCGTTTTGTCATCCAAGTCGGTGATGTTGCGGACATGGAGTGTGCGAATGCCGCTGGTTTCCAAGGTGCGGCGCAACACATCTTGGAGTACGAATGTGCGAAAATTTCCTATATGTGCGGGGCCGTAAACGGTTGGTCCGCAGCAGTAAAATCGGAAGGTTAAGCTGTCGATGGGACGGAGCTCGCGATCGGTTCGGGTGAGCGTATCAAAAAGCCGCATGACCGGGGTTTAGGCAGCGGCGGGCCGTGAGCCAAGAGCAATCCGATTGAGTTTCGCCCGGCCTATCTGCGTTGGATGGTGGAAGATGAGAAGAATCATGCTCAATACGAGCTGGGACATCATTTCCGGCTTAAACACTGCTTGGCTGGTTATTTCGATACAGACTCGATGGGGTGCGTTCCCTTTGGGAATCACCTGCAGCCTGAACGCGGACGACGCCATTTGCCTGAGAAACGGGAGCTTCCGGGTTGGATAGGCTCTGTGCAGTAAGAAGCCAGAGAGGCCAGAAATATCGCCAATGATGGTTTTTTTTATTAAAAACTCCCGAGCAATTCGTCGCACAACAGTTAAATTTCAGAAACTATCAATAGGTATGAAGTATTTTACGAATTTACAGGGTTGGGTTTTCAATTTGCCAAGACTAGATTGACGTGCAGATGGAGAAAACGAAAGACGAGCGGGTGAAGCAAGTCACCATCGGGGTGAGCATTCTAGTGGTGCTGACTGTGGTGGTGACCGGGCTTTTGATGGGGTGGCGGCTGCTGCCGGGCCTGTTGGGCGAGTGGGTGGGCATGATGATCGGAATCCTGACGACGCCGTTTTTCATGGAGGCGTCATTTGCAATTCTTGGTTTGGTCATGGTGATTTCGTTGAATCACTGGCGACAGCAGAAGGATGGCGATGATTTCGTTTATCTGGAGCAAGTAACCGGACCGGCGCTGCCGCAGGATTTGCCAGAGCACGCGAAGTTCGCGGTTTACCGGGAAAAACCGCTGATTGGCGAAGAGCCGTCGCTCTTGGCACAAGCGGAAGGCGCGTTGTCCATTGGCGACTATCCGGCGGCCAGCGAGTGGATCAGTGCGATGGACCACGACGAAGTTAGGCTTCCTCAAGCTCTGCGGCTGAGGCTTGAGCTGGCGAAAGCGACCGGCAGGACACAGCTGGTTGAGCAACTTGAATCGGAACTTCGGCAGGCGGATTGAGCGTTTGAGCACTACGCGATTATTGCCTTCTGAGGTGGATTAATTTTTGCCCTTATTTGCTTCAGTGAACAGAGATTTTAGCCCGATGAATCCGGCGATTTTTTTGAAAGTGGCTCATGGCGATTTGGCCGGATCGCGCGAGCTTTCGTTTGATTATTTCAACGATACTCGTCGCCAAATGACCAGTTGGTTGGCTTTGCTAGAGACGGAATTGATCCAAACGAAACGAGCTGTGATGAGAATGACATACTGACCATGGCAGCAATGATTCAATCCCCTGAGAAAGAACTGCGATTCACCCGCTCCGGGCAGGCAGGCTTATTTTGGATGGTGGCGGCCGTGTCAGCATCAGTCGGGATCACAATGCTGGCGACGTCCACTTGCCGCGATATCAATCCCGAGCTGCCGCATCCGGCGTGGGCGGCGGTGCCTATATTGTTAGCGTTGGCTATGGCCCGCGTGGCCATCCGGCTGACGCGGCACGCGTACCTAATTCTGACGCCGCTGGGGATCGAGATTTTTCCATTTTTCCGGCCCGCCGCCGGGATGCGGTTAGTCATCTGGCAGGAGATCAATCATGCGGAGGTGAATACGAAAAACACGTGCATCACCCTGCATTATGATTTGGGGAAAACCTCGGGCATCCACCTCTCGCTCACACCGATTCGCTCAGACCGGCGGAGCTTGCTTGCCAAGGCTGTCCTCGGGCGGCTATCTCTCGCCAGTCCCAACGGTTAAAATCTCCATGCGCTCCCATTCCCGACAAATCCTCACGGTCGAAGAAACCTTCGGCCAAAACGGCTGGCATTGCGAACTCGTCGAGGGTCGCGACGTCCTCCGCGCCGGCTTCGACGCCCACCACACGCGCGTTGATCTCATCGCCCAAGCTTATCCGCAACTCAACGCGCTGGTAGTCGTTTCCGAATCGCCGCTTCATCTCGGTGAAGCGCATCTACCCAAAGTCCTTGAACTCCTCGCCCGCGCCAACAAGCCGCTAACACTCGGCGGCTTCGAATATGATCTGGACCGCGAGTTCCTCGTCTTTCGTATCACTAATCTCTTCGAGCGCGAGAAATTCGACAGCGACATCATTTCCTCGATGGTTCATTGTGCAATAGCCGAGCTCGACCGTATTACGCCTTACGCCGCCATCGTCCGCGACACTCCGAGCGATTTGCTAGACGATCTTGACCTCGGCCGCCTGCTGATGCGCGAGGATATCATTCCCCCGGTGCCGGGGGATGAGGAGGAGGAGTATTGAAACCGCGTGCATTGACAGCCACCTGAGCTCGAATCATCCTTTGCTTCGTTATGAAATCCAAATTTCTATTTTTATTGGCAACTGTCTTATGCAGCGCGGTCGGCACCGCTGCGGATGATGGCTGGATATCAATGTTCAACGGCAAGGATTTGAGTAACTGGAAGTCTAACGCTGCCACCGAAAATCAAGCCGCTAATGTATTCAGCGTGAAGGACGGCGAACTCATCGTCAGCGGCGGCCGAGCGCACCTGTTTTATGTGGGCGCGGATGGTAATGCGAAGTTCAAGAATTTCGAGTTTAAGGCGAAGGTTAAAACGACTCCCGGCTCCAACAGCGGCCTCTATCTACACACACAATTTCAGGAAAAGGGCTGGCCCAGCGCGGGCTACGAGTGCCAAGTCAACGCAACTCATACCGACCGCAAGAAGACTGGTGGACTCTACGCCGTTGCCGATGTGTTGGACAATGCCCCAAACAAAGATGGCGAGTGGTTTGACTATACGATTGAGGTCAAAGGTAAGCGCATCGTAATTTCTATCAACGGCAAAGTGACCAGCGATTGGACGCAGCCCGAGGATTGGGATCCGGCGAAAACTCTCGTTAATATGCCCGGGCGCAAGCTGGGCGAGGGAACCATAGCCATCCAAGGGCACGACCCGAAAAGTGTGATCCACTACAAGGATCTTTTTATCAAGGTGCTGCCATGACTTAGAAATTTTTTGATCCGCGAGTGATCACTTGCAGTGGAATCAATGAATTTCAAACTTCCCCCAGCGGATTCCTCCCATTTTACTCCGCGCATGCCCGCGAATATTGCTCTTAAATCACGTGTCCAACTTGGCGTCGTGCCGACTCACCTCAAATTCGTCGGCGGCCTCCTACCCGACGAGAACGGTAAGCTTCCCCGCGATGCGGATGGCGTGCTGCGGATCGTCTCCGGGATGAGCGAACTCTGCGAGATTTCCCCGGTCAAAATGAGCATCGTCCAGATTTCGCTCTTTGCATCTGCCGATGCTGCGGATGTTGCAGAAATGGTCAATGGCCTCAAGGCTCTCGATCTGGAAGTCCATTTCATCATCATGGTGGGCGGTGCGAACCCGATGAATCCAGCGGACGAGGACGCGGTGGTCGCGCAGTTAGTGCCTTCGGTCAAATCCGCTATCAGCCACGGCATCCGCCACGTTTCCTCGACCTCCATCGAAGAATGGATGAGCGCGGATAAGCCGCGCGAAGGCGCAGAATTCGACGCTGCAGTCGCTCAAAACGTGAAGCTCCATATGAGAGTTTACGAGGAAGCCGGAATTGCCGGATCATGCGTGGAAAGCTGGGGTATTGAGTTTCTGCGGCCTGGTGAGTTCAAGACTTTCACCAACCTCGACCGCGGCTGGTCGTTCGTGAAAGCGGCCAATGAGGTGCTCGGGAAAAAGTTTTTCAAGCTGCTCGTGGATGCGGCGCATTGCGGAGACTCCGGCCTGTCCATCCCTGAAAACGAAGCACTCATCGCCCGTATTGCAGCTGCCGATGAGTTAGGCGCTTTTCACGCTTCGGCCAAGACCACCCGCGGCTGTTTGTCCACCGACGACGGCTGGATCGGTGCGCTGCTTGCTGCCGCTGCCAAGACCGGTGAGCTGCGGCACGTGTATGTTGAAATGTTCGACCACTCCGACGAGGCGTTGGAATTGTTACGTAAGCTCGAATCTGGCCACGGTGTGGATACGCGCGACGGTCGAACCTATACCGAGGTAATGGCGGATGGACTCGGCGACGTGGCTCGTCGCCTCAACAACTTAGCAGCCCGCGGATTTCTCAAAGCTTGATCCGGTCAGGCAGCTCGTCCACGGCGAGGCGTGAATCAGGATTTCAAATACATCCCATGATAGATCAATGCACCCTCACCGTATTCACACGACTTTTTAAAAACTCATGAACACACCACGAACAACCGCTGATCTTTCCGCCACTTCAGCCAACCTTAAAGCCCTGATCGACGGCCACCTCGAAGATACCGGCGGGCTCCTCCGCCTGTCCCCCACCTGGGTTCCCCGCTCGTTTCTCCAGCCCGGCCTGCGCATCAAGCTCCACCCGGACGACACTTACGCTTACGGCTTAAATCGCGGCGGCATCGACGAGCGCTGGTTCGGCTCCACCACCGTTACCGCTAACGAGGGCCGCGCCGATGATGAAGGACTTTCCTACGTCGTCGTGGGTAACGAGCGCTTCACCCTCCGCGACGCGATCGCCGAGTCCGGCGTGCAAATCATCGGTAAGACGCTTTGGGAAAAATACGGCAAATGGCCAGTTTACTCAAAATTTTTTGATAACATGGGCCCCATCCCGCACCACATGCACCAAAGCGCCGCGCAGGCTGCGCTAGTCGGGCAAGAAGGGAAGCCGGAGAGTTATTATTTTCCACCGCAGCATAACAACGTCGGTAACAATTTCCCCTACACTTTCATGGGCTTCGAGCCCGGCACCACCCGTGACCAAGTCCGCAAATGCATCGCCAACTGGAATAAAGGCGAAAACGGCATTCTTGATCTCTCCAAAGCCTATCGCCTCAAAGTTGGCACCGGCTGGCTCATCGACCCCTGTATCCTCCACGCTCCCGGCTCGCTGTGCACCTACGAACCGCAGTGGGGGTCCGATGTCTTCGGTATGTATCAAAACCTCGTCGAAGGCCGTGAAGTCCCATGGTCACTGCTGGTTAAAGACATGCCCAAGGATAAGCACCAGGACATCGACTTCATCATCGACCAACTCGACTGGGAGAAAAACGTAGACCCTAACTTTAAGGACAACCACTACCTCGAACCCGTTACCGCCGAGAAGGGCGAGGGCTACCACGACAAGTGGATCGTCTATGGCAAAGTCGATGGCTTCCAATACTTCACTGCCAAGGAAATCACCGTGGAGCCCGGCCAGACTGTCACTATTAAGGACAACGGCGCTTACTCGCTCATCGTCGTCCAAGGCGAAGGCTTCGCGAACAAGCTTCGTCTCAACTGTCCGAAGCTCCTCCGCTTCAATGAACTATCTAACGACGAATTCTTCTGCACCGAGTTCGCTGCCCAACAAGGTGTGACTTTCAAGAACACCTCGCTCACCGAGCCGCTCGTGGCTCTCAGATATTTTGGCCCTGAGGTGAATCCGGAAGCTCCGGCCATGGGAGCTTATAAAAATTCATAGGGTCCGCGCGCTCTGGACGAGAATCCGAAAGGTGGGAACAATGAGAATCACGCTTCCTATTCTTCTCTCTTATAACTCACTCTCAGTAATTCTCAGAATTAATAGTCTTTCTATCAATTAACTACCATCAACTTCTCCATGAAACTACACAACGCAATGTGGCCCGGTCTCGTCGGCAAAGAACCCGGCACCGACCATCCTCCCATTTCCCTCGAACACATGCTAGAACTCACCGTCGCCGCCGAGGTGAACGGTCTTAAATTCGACGGCATCGATTACTTCCTCTTTCACCCACACACCGATCCCGACGCATCGGAATCCGACCTCCGAAAAATAGCCGATCTCATTGCCAGCCACAATCTCAAGATCGGCTCGCTCGTAGCGCCGATCTGGCCCGGCACTGTGGGCGACGCTGCCATGGGCGATGCTGAAGCTCGCCGTAAGTTCGTCCTAGCCGTCGAGAAAGCTTGCCGCATCGCCAAAATTTTCAATGAACACGGCGTCCGCGAATACGGTGTGATCCGCATTGATTCCGCCAGTTCCGTCACGGATTGGGCAAAGGACCCCGCCGGCAACACTCAGAAAATCGCTGAAACCTTTCGCGAAGCCGGCAAGGTGGCGGAACAATTCGGTGAGCGTCTCGCTGCCGAAGGTGAAATCTGCTGGGGCGGCTTGCACTCGTGGCAAGCCATGCTCGACACACTCGAAGCTACTAACATGCCAAAAACCGTCGGTTTCCAAGCCGACCTTGCCCACACCTATCTCTACCTGATGGGCTACAACGCCCCCGAAGCTGCGCTGCTCAAGGAAGGCTACACCGAAGAAGAATTCTGGGCCGCCTACACCACCATGACCGATGCGCTCCGCCCTTGGACCTTCGACTTCCACGTCGCCCAGAACGACGGCACCGTCCACGGCACCGGCTCCCACGACAAGACCGGCCGCCACTGCCTCGCCGACGATCCGAACGGTAAACTCGACATCGCCCGCGCCTCCGCTTACTGGCTTAAGGACGCCGCCTCGCGCGGCATGAAGCACATCTGTTGGGACGGCTGCATGTTCTCCAACGAAGTCCTTGAAAAGCCATCCACTTGGCAGCACATCCTCGAAGCCATGATCAAAGTCGATCAATCCCTCTAATACCCTCCTAATCGTATGAAAAAACCAATCCGCATCGGCCTCATCGGCTACGGCTTCATGGGCCGCACCCACTCGAATGCCTACTCCCAGCTTTCACATTTCTTCGACACCGATCACGTCCCAGTCCGCCAAGCCGTCTGCGGCCGCGACGAGGAAAAAGTCAAAGCCTTTGCCGAAAAATGGGGCTACGGTTCCTACGAAACCGACTGGCGCGAACTCGTTAAGCGTGGGGACATCGATGCCATCGACATTTGTACGCCTAATGATTCCCACGCCGAGATTGCCCTTGCTTGCATCGCTAACGGTAAGATGATTCTATGCGAAAAACCCCTCGCCCTCAATGGCGAGCAAGGCGAGAAAATGGTCGAAGCCGTCGAGAAATCCGGCCTGCCCAACCTCGTTTGGTACAACTACCGTTTTCTACCAGCCGTTACACTTGCCAAGAACATCGTCGCCGCTGGCGAACTCGGCCGCGTGTTCCATTACCGCGCAAATTTCCTCCAAGACTGGACTATTTCCGAAGAGCTCCCGCAAGGCGGCGCTGGTCTTTGGCGTCTCGACGCCGCCGCAGCCGGCTCCGGCGTCACCGGCGATTTGCTAGCCCACTGCATCGACACCGCTCGCTGGATCAACGGCGAAATCGTCTCTGTTAGCGCGATGACCGAGACTTTCATTAAAGAGCGCGTCCACACCGCGACTGGTGAAAAACAAGCCGTCACCATCGACGATGCCTGCGCCTTCCTCGCCCGTTTCGAAAACGGCTCACTCGCCATCTTCGAGTCCACCCGCTACGCCCGCGGCCACAAGGCGCTCAATACTTTCGAAATTAACGGTGAGAAAAAATCGCTCTCGTGGGATCTCCACGATCTCAACTACCTCTCTTATTTCGATCATGGTGTCCCCGGTGATCGCCGCGGCTGGAGCCGTATCCATTGCTCAGATGGCGACCATCCGTATGCTGGAAACTGGTGGGTTCCTGGCCTCTGCCTCGGCTACGAACACTCGTTCACTCACGAGCTAGCCGAGTTCTTTAAATCCCTCGACGACCCGAGCGCAGAGAAGCGTTACCCGGATTTCCGCCACGCCCTCGGCACCCAATACGTCTGTGACGCCGTCCTTGAATCTGCCAAAACTAAGCAGTGGGTGGACGTGAAAAAGTCCTGAAATCGATCCAACGATCTTGGTCGGCTCCTTCATAGATCAGTTTCAGCGCGGCAATGCTGAAACTGAACTCCGTATAAGTCTGGTGGCACTCGCACGAATGCCGAGCGGTTTCTGTGAGTCCGTAAGCTCTGCGCTCTGAAATACCACCCGTGAGCAAGGCGTGCTGCAGCACATGAGAATTTGAGGTTCTGGGGTCTGAGCAATGGCGACGTCATCGCCGCTTTTTGATCTTGGAAACGAGCATGAAAGGAACAACAGGATTCCTCTTCATCATTCTACAAGTTCTCATGTGCGGCGGTATTGCCTTTGCGAAAACAACCGGATTTCCGCTTCACGAACGACCCGCAAGCCCTTAGAAGGCTCGTCGACATGATTGATACCCAAAAACTACCCGGGAAATTAATGGCCGCCAACCGCGGTGAAATTGCCATTCGAATCTTCCGTGCAGCCAATGAACTCGGTCTCACGACCGTCTCAATCTTCGCCGAGGAGGACCGCTTTTCGATCCATCGCTTCAAGGCTGACGAGGCATACCAGCTCGATTCTACGAAAGGCCCGGTCGGTGCGTATCTCGATGTGGAAGGCATCGTCACCCTTGCTAAACAAAAGGGCGTGACGATGATCCACCCAGGTTACGGGTTCCTCTCGGAGAACGCAGCATTTGCCCGTGCCTGTGCGCGTGAGGGAATTATTTTTATCGGCCCATCGCCGGATTTGCTCGAAAATATGGGCGACAAAACCGCCGCCCGAGCGCTGGCCCACAGCTTCAAAGTCCCCACTCTGCCCGGCACCGAGGAACCGATCAGCGATTCGGATCAAGCGCTCACCGTGGCGCATGACATCGGCTTTCCGCTCATCATCAAGGCCGCATTCGGCGGTGGCGGCCGCGGCATGCGGGTGGTGGAAAAACCCTCGCAGCTCGCTGGTTTACTTGCTGAGGCTCAAAACGAAGCACTCAACGCATTCGGAAATTCCGCAGTTTTCCTCGAGCGCTACATTTCCCGCGCCAAGCACATCGAGGTGCAGATCCTCGGCGACCAGCACGGCAACGTTGTCCATCTCTACGAACGCGACTGCTCGGTGCAGCGGCGATATCAAAAGGTCGTCGAAGTCGCGCCCGCGATGCACCTCGACCCGAAGATCCGCAAGGAGCTCTGCGACGCTGCCGTGACGCTCGCCAAAGGCATCGGCTACGACAATGCCGGCACCGTCGAGTTCCTCTACGACATGGATCAAAATGACTGGTTCTTCATCGAAATGAACCCACGAATTCAGGTAGAGCACACGGTGACCGAGTGCGTCACTGGCATCGATCTCGTCCGCTCGCAAATCCTGGTGGCCGCTGGACACACGCTTTTCAGCGAGGAAATTGCCATTCCACCGCAGGAGGAAATGCCATGCATCGGCTTCGCCATCCAGTGCCGGATCACCACCGAGGATCCGGAAAAAGGCTTCTCGCCCGACTACGGGCGCATCCTCAACTACCGCTCCGCCGCTGGCTTTGGTATCCGCTTGGACGCCGCCTCGGGTGATGCCGGCTCGGTCGTCACGCCGTATTATGACTCGATGTTAGTCAAGCTCACCGCGATGGGCCGGGACTTCCCGATGGCTTGCCAGCGGATGGACCGTGCGCTCCGCGAGTTCCGCATCCGTGGGGTAAAAACCAATATCCCTTTCCTCGAAAACGTCATCGCAGACGAGACCTTCCGCGCCGGCCAGGCACACACCAAGCTCATCGACACCAAGCCCGAGCTATTCCACTTCAAGCGCCGCCGCGACCGCGCCACCCGCACGCTTTCTTATCTATCCGACATCACGCTCAACGGCAACCCGACCACTAAAGGCTGGAAACCCGGAGCCGTGCTGCACAAAGCCGCCGTTCCCAATTCGCTGATCATCGAGCACCAGGCCAAAGTCCCCAAGGGCAGCCGAGATGTCCTGCTCGACCTCGGCCCTGAGAAATTTGCACAGTGGATTCTCGACGAAAAGCGCCTGCTCATCACCGACACCACCCTTCGCGACGCCCACCAGTCGCTCATCGCCACTCGCATGCGCAGCTTCGACATGCTGCGCGTGGCCGAGGCCATCGCCCACCGCACACCCGAGCTTTTCTCGCTAGAAATGTGGGGCGGCGCAACTTTCGACACGGCCATGCGCTTCCTCAGTGAGTGCCCGTGGGATCGCCTCCGCCGCCTGCGCGAAAAGGTGCCGAATATCTGTTTCCAAATGCTCTTCCGTGGCTCGAACGCCGTCGGCTACTCGAACTACCCGGACAACGTCGTCGCTGGCTTCGTCAAGCACGCGGCGGATTCCGGCATGGATATTTTCCGGATCTTCGACTCACTCAACTACCTACCTAACATGAAGGTGGCCATGGAAGCGGTTCGTGACCACGGCAAGGCGATTTGCGAAGCAGCGATCTGCTACACCGGCGACATCACCGACTCACGACGCGACAAATATTCGCTCAAATACTACGTCGAGAAAGCCAAGGAAGTCGAGCGAATGGGCGCGCACATGCTATGCATCAAGGACATGGCCGGTCTCTGCAAGCCGCACGCCGCCTTCAAGCTGGTCACCGCGCTGAAAGAGGAAATCGGCATTCCCGTCCATTTCCACACTCACGACACCTCTGGCATCAATTCTGCCTCCGTGCTCGCCGCCTCCAAGGCCGGCGTGGACATCGTGGACCTCGCGATCTCCTCGATGTCCGGCTCCACCTCGCAGCCCAATCTCAATTCCATCTCCGCGGCTTTGGCAAACACCGCGCGCGATCCCGGACTGGATTTCGATTCGCTCAACGAGCTTTCCGACTACTGGGAACACGTCCTCACCTTCTATCAACCGTTCGATTCCGCGCCGCGCTCTGGCACCGCAGAGGTTTACGAACACGAAATGCCCGGTGGCCAATACACCAATCTTCGCGAGCAAGCGAACGCCATGGGCCTTGGCCACCGCTGGCGCGAAATCGCTCGCACCTACGCTGAGGTGAACCAACTCTTTGGCGACATCGTTAAGGTCACCCCATCCTCCAAAGTCGTCGGCGACATGTGCATGTTCCTCGTCACTCGCGGCATCAAGGCGGCGGATGTGCCCAAGCTCAAGCCCGGCTCCATCGACTTCCCGGAAAGTGTCATCGACATGCTATCAGGCGGCCTCGGCCAGCCTGATGGCGGCTGGCCGCCGGAGGTTCAAAAAGTCGTGTTAGGCACTCGCAAGGCCACCACCGTGCGCCCCGGCGAACTCGCTGATCCAATCGATCTTAATGCCACCCGTGCCGAGCTTTCTGTCAAACTTGGCCGTGCTGCCAGCGAGGACGACCTTTATTCGCACTTGATGTATCCACAGGTGTTCGCCGACTTCACGGCCTTTCGCTCGAAATACGACGACCTCAGCGGCCTGCCCACGCCCGCGTTTTTCTACGGATTGCAGATCGGCGAAGAAATCGAGATTGAGATCGATACCGGCAAGATCCTCATCATCAAGCTCATTTCTATCGGTGAGGCGGACTCTGCCGGTCGCCGCGCGCTGTTCTATGAACTCAACGGCATGCCGCGCGAATCAATCGTCACTGATAATTCACTCAAATCCGTCAGCACCGCCTCCCGCCCGAAAGGCGAGTCCGACAACCCAGCCCACGCCTGCGCACCGATGCCCGGCATGGTCACTGAAGTCGCGGTTTCTCCCGGCCAGACAGTCAAGGCGGGCGACAAGCTCGTCGTCCTCGAAGCCATGAAAATGCTCACCACCGTCAGTGCCAGTGAGGACGGAACTGTCACCGAGATTTTCGTAAAAAAAGGCGACCGGGTGGACAGCGATGATTTGTTGGCGAAACTGACGACCACATGATCCGCTGAGCCAGGGTAAATCGCTGGTCTGGAGGCAGTTCAATCGCTCCTTGGGCAAGGGCATCAATCATCTGCATGATGTGCGAAATTTGAATCAACCCGGTATCCCTGTTCAGTTCTCCTTTCGCCAGCCCTTGGGTATTGAATCAAGAGTCGCAGCCTATCGCGTTCCTAGTAGCAGGGACGCAGGGAATGGAAAAAACGCGAGTGCACAGAGACGATTTTGGAATTCTCCACCTCGTATTCCAGCTCCAGCTCAGCGAGGCGGCTACGGGCGGTCTCGACGAGTCGATGGTGATGCTCAAGCTCCGGATACCGGGAAACCACCACTCCAGCCAAGCCCTCAGCTCCGCATTCTCTCACGCCT
>JANMYL010000108.1:0-35588 GCA_031382045.1 Akkermansiaceae bacterium
CCGAAGCCGCCGCCGGTGGTGCCGCTGATAGAGGCGGATACGATGAGGGCTGTGCCGATATAGGTGCCTGCCAGAACTGCGCCAGTGCCGACGTTGCGGTCGGTGATAAGCTCCTTGTGAACGTCAAAGCGGTTGAGCAGGAACCTGCGGTTGATCCATGCGGACAAGAGCAGCAGCGAGAGGGAGATGACAGTCCAGATGGCGACGGAGACCAGATCGCGCCAGATTGTCTGGTAGGGATTTCCGCCGGAGATCATCACCCCGCGGATGATGGTTAGAACGCCGAAGATGTAGCCTGCGGTGGCGACGGCGACCGCTTTGTTGTCATGTTTGGTGAGTTCGTCACTCAGATGATAGCGGGTAGTGAGGCCCTTGACGGGCTTTGCGAGTAGCACGAGCACCAAGCCCGCCACGAAGTAGAGAATGGCTGGCGAGGTGAAGATTTCCACCACGGGAGCGGTGTCGAGCCAGGCTTGGAGGTGTTCGTTCACAGGTGAGGTCAGGTTGGGATTATTTGCCGCCGCCGGAGAAACCACCGCTGCGTGAGGAACTTGAGGTAGTGGATCGTCCGAAGCCGCCAGATGAGCTGGGTCTGCTGGCGGTCGTTGGGGTTGATGGACGGCTGGAGGACGTGGTTGAAGAGTTGCCAAATGAGCGCTGCGATTGAGTCGGGCTGCTGATCGCCTTGGCTTTGGCGGCCATTTTTTCTGCGTTTGGCGAGATGGCAGGTTGGGAAATGACCGGGCTAGAAGACTTGCTAACAGAGGATCCTGCGGTGCGCGAATTCATCGTGCCTGCGTAGTTGTCATTGGATTGACGGTTCCAACCGCTGCCGTAGGACGGCGGATAACTCCCGTTGCCGAAGGGCGAGGAATAGGAAGAACGATTTGAGAACAGCCAGCCCATGAGCAGCGCATCAGTCATGCTGAAGCTGGAGTGGTGGTAGCTTCCGGGGCCGTAGAGCGAGGGATTACCGGTGGTCTGCATGACGGTCTTGTCGGCTTCCTTTTGGAAATCTATAGTGGCGATTTCTTGGGTTTTTCCGGGAGAAATCTCGGTGGTGAGCGAGAACCCCCGGCGGTCGCCGCTGCCATACTCGGTGACTTTGATATAATCGACCTTGCCGTCGTCGTTGAGGTCGATGTTGTTGACGGCTTCCGCTTGGCTATTGAGGAGGCGCTCGAAATCGGCGGCGTCCTTGGACTTTTTTGCTAGCGCGGTGACGGCGTCTAGATTGAGACCTTTGGAGTATTCTTTGAGGATGACTTCTGCTTGTTTTTCAGGCGTCAGTGGCGGTGGGGTAGGGGAGTTCTTGCGACCGCATTGGGAAACCATAGAAAGTCCCACGAACAACGCAAATATTCCGATACCGATTTTTGTAAGAGCATTCATGGGATTTCTTCGATATTCCAGCCTTGGAGGTGGTAGTGATAAACACGAGGTTCTGTAAGTGAAGTGAAATCTCGGTATGTGGAAACAAGCTGGTCTTTTCCAAAAACCAGCGAGGCGGCGACGAGATCTGGCGTAAGGTAACGTGTGGTAATATCGAGTTTCTTCAGCCCGACGAGTGCTTCACGGGTTTTTGTGGCGGATTGACCGGATTTGGCGATCCACCAACCCCATTCGCCGAACGATGGGACATTTTCATGATAGGGAACGACGTCGAATCCTGCGGCCTTCAAGGTGCGGCCAATGCAAAGATATGCCTCGCGCGCTTGGAAGCTGGAGCCTGATTGTTGGACGATGACGGCACCTGGATTGAGCACACTTTCTAGGTGGTCGTAGAACGGGCGACCGTAGAGTTTTGCCAGATCGGGCGAGTTAGGATCGGGGAAATCCATGATTACGACGTCGAAGCGTTCGGTGACGGATTTTACGAATTCCGCAGCGTCCAGATTGATGACGTGGAGTGTGGCTGTCTGGTGGAGAGTGGTGGCGAATTTCTCGTATTGGCTCGGTTGGGAGTTTCGGTAAGCCTCGCCGATAGTCACTCCAGTAGCGGCTTTTCTGACCACGCGCGGGTCTGTCATGCTGCCGTCATTCATGCGGATGAGTTCCGGATTGGAAGTGGCGAGGCCCGTCATCATCGGATCCAAATCGACCAGTGTGACCGCGCGGACTTGCGGGTATTTCAGTACCTCACGCAGGGCCAAGCCGTCGCCTCCTCCAAGGATGAGAATCTTCTCGCGGCAGTCGGCGAGATGCATCGCCGGGTGGACGAGGTTTTCGTGATAGATGTGCTCGTCCGCCTCGTTGAATTGCAGGTGACCATTAATATAACAGCGGACGTTGCCGATGCGATTTTTGGTAAGGATGATGTGTTGGAAGGGCGAAGTGAGAGATGTGATGATGGGATCGCGATATAGAAATTGCTCTGCCTTCAAGGTGAAGCTCCGACCGATGACTAGGCCGACGGTTACCAAAATTACGCCGCCGACAATTTCCAACAACCGGGCGCGCGGACGGGCAAGACGTTTACGGTAGAGAAACCAACATAAAATCGCGGACGCCATGGTTGCTAAGCCGATTACGAAGCTGATGCGGTCGATGCTGAGATAGCGGATAAGCAAGAAGGTCCATAATAGTGCTCCCACCAGTGCACCGATGTAGTCCATCTTTAGCACCTGTGCGAGATTGATGCGCATGTCCGGCGCGTCCTCCTCGTTGATGCGCATCATCAGTGGGATTTCATAACCGATGAGCATACCGACGCCGAACGCCAGCGAGTATTGAATGACGATGTAAAGCTGCGGCAGCAGCGCGAAGCCGTGAATCATGATCAAAGGCCCGAATCCACCGAGCACGGCGAGCATCACCTGGGTGGTGATCAAGCGGTCGGCTAACACTTTAGCAGACGTGTGTTTCTGGACATCCGCGCCGAGGCCCATTGCGAAAAGCATCGTTGCGATCATCGTCGCCCACTGCTGCACGGAGTTTCCGAGCAGGTCGGAGGCGATTTTGCTGAGCGTGTATTCGTAGGCGAGTCCGCAGCCGCCGAGGAGAAACATCAGCAGGCCAAGTGCCCAGCGCTCGTGGCGGTGGGTGGGGGTGATGGCGGACTCTTGGTTCACCGGGGGAAATTAGCCATCTGGGCGGTGATGGAAACTCTAAATTCCTCGGGGAAAATCGCATTTGCACGCTTCCGAAGTTTCCTTGTAGGCGGTAGGCCGGGAGCGAAAACGCATTGAGGGCCGCTGGCTGCGAATGCCACAATGCTTTCTCCCTGCGCTTAGGGCTTGATCTTGAATGCCGACCGCCCACTAACTCAGGCATGTCTCGCGCCGAAATTTTTGCCAAAATCGAAACCGCCAATGCGGCTTTGAAAACCAAAGCCGCCTACCCGGACTATGACCTGTCACTTGTTCACTCGCTGCCGAAGCTGGCGGGCGAAGACCTTTGGGAAATCTTTTCGCGGAATTTTAAATACGTGAACGGCAAGCCGATGACCTCCATTGAGCAGCTCATCACCTTCCTTCAGGAAAACAACCAGCTTCACGGTTATTGCGATCCCGCGCTTTATGATGCCGTCGGGAATCAACTCGCCGCTGCTGGCCTAACCGTGCAAACTGAATATCACCGCGACCGCTATGATGACTATCAATTCGGCATCACCCGCGCCAGCGGTGCCATCGCCGAGTCCGGCAGCGTCATCATCGACGATGACCGCACCTCGCATCGCCTAGCCGCACTCTCGCCGTGGGTCCACATAGCGGTCCTCGAGCGATTAGAAATCCACCGCACCATTCCCGACGCTATCGCCGCCTTCGGCGATAGTCCTAACATAATATGGTGCACTGGTCCTTCCAAAACTGCCGATGTCGAGGGCATTTTGATTGAAGGCGTGCACGGCCCCGGCGAACAGATCGTATTGCTGCTCTAACTTTTTATGACAGTTCTACCCTCTCCGCCTGCGCCTGCTGCGATCCTCTCCTTTGATTTTGACGGGACTTTGCATCATTCTGCGGGAGACCCGCCCGTGCCGGTTGAGTTTTTCGAGCTCATTCGCAAACTTCGTAAGGAGCAAAGTATAATCTGGGGCATCAATACAGGCCGATCCATGGAGCACGTGGTCGAGGGATTCATTGAAAGCCGCTTCCCTTTCTTGCCGGACTGGGTGGTCGCCCGCGAACGTGAAATCTATTTCCCTAACTCATCCAGCCACTGGCTTCCTCACGTGGAGTGGAATCAACTTTGTGAGAAGGAAATCCACGAACTGTTCAAGCACTCCCGTAAGCTTCTGAGCCAGATCCGCCAGCAGATAGAGCAACACACCGGCGCGCAATGGATTGAAATGACTGGAGAACCCGCAGGCGTCATCTCCCAGACGGAAGAGGAAATGGAATGGATTGTTGATCGCATCGAACCGCTCCTCGCCGGCGAGCCCCACCTCACTTGGCAGCGGAATTCAATCTACTTGCGCTTCGGCCACCGAGATTTTCAGAAGGGCAGTAGCCTGAGTCAAGTCGCCAAGCACTTCAGTCTAACCTCCGCTGCTTGCTTTGCCATCGGAGACAGCTACAACGATTTAGAAATGCTCGATCCAGCCCATGCGGCGATGACAGCTTGCCCTGCCAATGCGATCGCCGTCGTGCGGGAAAAAATCACCGCCACTGGAGGTATCATTACTCAGGCCAGCCACGGCCATGGGGCCATCGAAGCCGTGCGGCATTATTTTTCCGGTTGCTAACGAACGATTCGGCCCAGCTTGGACAAGCT
Source organism: Akkermansiaceae bacterium (assembly GCA_031382045.1). Taxonomy (GTDB): domain Bacteria; phylum Verrucomicrobiota; class Verrucomicrobiia; order Verrucomicrobiales; family Akkermansiaceae; genus Luteolibacter. The sequence continues at coordinate 4,717 of JANMYL010000108.1, forward strand.
GTCACGGCAGCGCAAGCGGGTCAGATGGATACCGCCCAAGAGCTGCCATTGCCGAGATATGTATCTTCCATGCTTAGCGCTCGAGGATCTCGACTTCGTAACCGTCCGGGTCGGTGACGAAGGCCATCTTACGGCCGCCGGAGGTAAATTTCTCACGCCAAGCGGAGGGCCAGATTGCAATACCGCCCCGTTCGAGTTGATCGCAATAGGCGATAATGTCGTCCACGCCGAGCGCGGTGTGCATCAGGTCTTCCGGGCAGGTTGTTTTGTATGACTCCGACCAGGTGAGCTCGAGAAACACGTCGTTGCCCGGAAGCTCGAGAAAGGCGAGCTGGTTGCCCTCGGGAGAGGTTTTGCGCTCCCTTTCGGTGTAGCCGAGTTTTTGATAGAAAGAACTGGAGGCATCGAGGTCTTGGACACGGATGCGGGTGTGGAGAAAGCGGATCATAGGATAGTTAGTTTGGATCAAATCTGAGGTTTTGCCAAACGGTGATTATTTGGCAGATATATATATTTATGCTAAGGAGTAGGTTGACGTTAGACCAAGCCGTCCTTGCGGGCCTGTTTCCAGTAGGCGTATTCTGAACGATTGAAATCTATATACTCGGGTGATAGATCGCTGGAATACATGACATAGTCCGCGTCACCTTGGTTGAGGTTGATGACGATTTCAAACTCGGGATGAGAGACGACTTCGCGGAGTTGGTCCATCGGTGTGTCCGCTTGAAGACCGCCGATGCAGGCTGCTTTGCCGCCTATGTGGATATCCACAAGTTCCTCGCGGATGCGGGCGTGCGAATAGCCAACGGCATGGATGATGCGGCCCCAATTGGGATCGCCGCCGTTCCACGAGGCTTTGACTAGAGCGGACTTGCAGACCGCTTCGGCGACTTTTTTCGCATCCAGATAGGTGCGTGCGCCCTCGACTTTGACAGTGATAAATTTAGTTACGCGCTCGCCGTCGCGGACGACGGCTTTGGCGAGCTCAAGCATCAGCCAGCGCAGAGCACTGCGGAACTGCTTGCAGCTGGTGCTGTTGCGGCGGATGGAGGGCATGCCGGATGCACCATTGGCAAGGACGATGACCGTGTCGTTGGTGGACATGTCGCCGTCGATTGTAATGCGGTTGAAGCTGTCCTCGACGCATTCGAGCACGGCCTTGCGGAGGCATTCGGATGAAATGTTAGCATCGGTGGTGATGAAGCAAAGCATGGTGGCCATGCACGGGGAGATCATGCCGGCGCCTTTCACACAACCACCGAGGCGGACACGGTGCTCGCCGAGGTCGAAGGCGATGGCGATTTCCTTGGCGTGGGTGTCGCTGGTGATGATCGCGGCGGCGACGTCTGAACCGTTGTTAGGGTTGAGACTTCCTAGCAGTCCAGCATATTTTGGCTCGAAGCGCATCATCGGCATCGGCAATCCAATGACGCCAGTGGAGGCGACACCGATTTCGGAGCGCTTGAGCTTGAGTGGCTTGGCCACGGCGTCGCACATCGAGTTGGCATCGCGGATGCCTTGGACGCCGGTGCAGGCGTTGGCATTGCCGGAGTTGGCGATGATGGCACGGAGTTCGCCCTTGCGGAGGTGGGTCTGGGAGACGCGGACAGGTGCGGCTTTGACCCGATTGGTGGTGAAGGTGCCGGCCGAGCTGCAAGGTTTCTCGGAGTAGATGAGCGCGAGATCGAGGCGCTGGCTATCAGGATTCTTGATGCCGCAGCTTACGGCGCTGGTGAGAAATCCTTGAGGCGCGCCGACGCCGCCTTTGATTCGGGTAAATGGGAGGTCCATGTGAAAAACGGGTAAAAAGCGGAGGAGGGTTGGCTGCGATTAAAAATTTTGCAATCCATCAATCGGGCTTAGGCCGAACATTAGGTTGAAGCATTGCACGGCCTGCCCACCCGCGCCTTTGCCTAGGTTATCCTCAGCGCTCATCAGGATCACGCGGCCGGTGCGCGGATCGTGTTGCCAGCCGATGTCGATGAAGTTGGTGCGGGTGACGTTTTTCGTATCTGCACAACCGCCGCGGCCGAGGAGGCGGACGAAATCAGAGCTGGAATACGCGCTCTTCAGCGCCGAGCCGATGGCATCCGGCGAGACGGCATCGCGGAGCTTGGCGGTGGTGGTGGTAGCGATGCCCGAGTTGACCGGGATCAAGTGCGGGATGAAAGTGATGGTGACTTTTTCCCGGGCTGCGAGGCTGAGCTCCTGTTCGATTTCGGAAAGGTGGCGGTGCTTCGGCACGCCGTAAGCGCGGGCGCTTTCGTTGCACTCGCAGAATAGCAGGCTGAGGTCCGCCTTGCGTCCGGCACCGCTGACGCCGCTCATCGAGCTGGCGACGATGGTGCTGGGATCGATTAGATTTTCGCGCAGCAGCGGCAGTAGAGGCAACAAAATGCTCGTCGGATAACAGCCCGGCGCGGCGACTAAGCGTGCCGCTTGGATTTCCGGCATGCGGATTTCCGGCAAGCCGTAAACAGCCTCCGCCAGCAAGTCTGGTGCTGGATGGGGGTGCTCGTAAAATTCATGGTAAACCGCAGCGTCACGTAAGCGGAAATCCGCGCTTAGGTCGATCACCTTCAACCCGCGATCCAACAGCGCGCGGGCGATTTCTGCAGCGACTCCGTGGGGTAGCGCAAGAAATGCGACCTGCGCGCCCGTGGTGGCAATCGCATCTGGATCTGGCTCTATAAAGGTCAAGTCACTCCCCGGTGCCTTACGAAAGCGCGGAAACACGCTGGCCAGTGATTTACCCGCCTCCTGACGAGAAGTTGCCGCCACGAGTTCCACGCCCGGATGGACGAGTAGCAAGCGAACGAGTTCCATCCCAGTGTAGCCACTGGCTCCTACGATGGCGGTTTTGACGCGATTCATGTGCTTGGAATGTCATGATTTTCGGTGCTTGCCAATCCGCATTTGTCCTGTTTCCTTCGTCATCCGTTCACGGAACGGGCTGTAGCGCAGCCTGGTAGCGCACCTGCCTGGGGGGCAGGGGGTCGTGGGTTCGAATCCCGCCAGCCCGACCATTTTTTGATTCCAAGGACCATCTAGGGTTGTAGCACCATCAGCACGACCAAGGCGGCACGCCACTTGGGGTGACTACCTCGCAAGGGTGAAATACAAGGGTGAGCATTTCCTTCTTACTAAAAACGGCCAACCGATCGCCGAGTTGTTTGATCGGGATAAATCCGTGATTTCCAAGCACTCGAAGAACATCTTCGAGGAGGGTGAGTTGGTCCTGGATTCAGTTGTTGCACAAAATGCAACAACTGCCGCCGATTGAAAAACCTAGATGGTGGATCAGCAGTATCGACAGCGGATCGACCAGCAACCCAGCGAGGTGGACAAGCATCCCGCCGAGGCCATCGAGAAGCTGGGTAAAATCGAAGGAAAGGCAAAGCCATGATGGGTCACGTTTCTCCAAGATCCTCGATCCTCGCCGCTCCAAAGACGAAAAGTTGTGATCGAGGTGACGCACATGGACCGCAAGTTCTACAGAGCTCTCCCTCTCCTCCCCCTGAACCCGGGCTACGACCCCATACCCGTCGTCCACCACGAAGACCCGGAGATGGTGGTGGTCGGCGAATGAGTCTCCTCAATCGATTGAACTATGGACCAAAACAATCAGCACATTTTCGGCATTCTTCGACCTCAAGTCCTTTCCGCTTTCCTCTGAATTACCGCCAGCTAGTTTTCAGATCAATTCGTGCACGGGACCAAATCCACCTCATTCGACAGTTTCAAATGACGAGTATCCAACACAGGGTGCATACATCAGGGAAAGCGGAGATTGAATTGGATAGGAATGAACCGCATATGAACGTTAATTGGGAAGAATGAATGAGCTAACATGGCAGTTTGATCTCCGAATGAGCAAAAAATGGAGAGTGTCAGTGAAAGCGCCGGGATAAACCGGCTTGAAACAGAAAATGAAAGAGTCCTGTAGAGAAGCTCTGGAGAGTGTCAGTAATTTTGTGTAAATAATTTCCTGCTGTTTGGTGTTAGTGTTTGTTGGGCATGCGATCTTAGAACTCGATGGTGAAGTGACTCAGGGCGCTCGGCCAAGTCGTTTTCGCCATAGTTAAAGGAGAAGCTCATGGCGATCATAGCCTCTTTGGAATCTTCTGGCAGCTCGGGAAACACCAGTTCTTGGTTTGAGCAGTGTTTCTCAGTGAACAAAGTGGAGAGCCCGCCCAGAGTCATTGTCTGAACGCGTTTGGCAATAGCTCCGAAGGACCCCTCAGGTGCGCCTGAGCGCGTTGCTAAACCTCCAAGCCTCAACAGTTCCTTGAGGATTTGCTCGGCCATTTTGAAAAATAGCAGATTTCTCCCGATCTTTTTTAAGACCTCCTCGTAGGCCGCCTGAATGACTGATCCGTTGTTCATGTCTGGATTTGGCAGGTTATGATGTTGGATGACTGGAGATAAATGCCGTGTTTACCGCGTGAGATCTATCCGGCAACGTTCTTCGAGTTGGGCATTGATGGCTCGGAATTGTTTGTCGGAGAAGATGCTCGGGCGACTCTTGAGAAGACTGGGAAGCCCTTTGGGATTGAGAACGGTGACTGGGCCCTTGCCTTTGGCTTCGACCCACCACCCTGGAAGAACGAGGGCCGGACTTACAGGAATGGGAGTGCCGTTGAGGGCGGTAAGTTTTCCTGCGAGCCAAGCAGCGTTGTTTTGAGCTTGTTCGAGGCCGTGGCGGTCGGCCTGCATTGGGGCAGGGAATAAAAGTTGTTGTCCGTCGAAGATGACCTTGTGCCCTGCTTGAACGCCGCCTGTGTCCTTGGGCTTGCGGCGGGTTTTGGTTTCGATGGCAAAGACTCCAGCGGAAGTGAGGACGACGTGATCGATGTTCCATGGTTTTTTCCCGGGTTCGATGACTTCGAGATCATGGAAAACACGAATGGTGTCGGAACAACAGCGATCAAGAATCAGGCCGACGACTTGCTCTCCCAACAGGCCAAGCCGGTGATTCCAGTAGGTGATGATCCGTCCCTTCACTCGAAAGGCAAAAATTGAGCAGAAGATCAGTCCCAGGACGAGAGCTACCCAGATGAGGCGCTTGTCGGAAAGCCAGATGGCCCAAGCCACGACTCCACCGATCATGCACATCATGAGATCTTCCGTGAACTTATCCATGATGTCGGCGGCACGTATCTGTAGCGAATATCCTGCCGGACGTTGCATTTCGTCGAAGGGACGCCGGAACTGCTGCTCACGCTTTTTCTTGGTGGCTTGCATCCAAAACAGGAGAGCGCCTATTGGTAGGCCAGGAACTAACAGAATAAACCAGAGTTGGGATAGTATCACGCATTCAGACTGCGCCGGATTGATGGTCCGGGCAATGCTGATCTAGGCTCTTAACGTGATCGCGTGACGGTCTGGCCAACGCACCCGAAGAGCAGCGTCATAAAGTATGCTTGAGAAATTTCATCTTGTGATGCCATGTAAAATGCTCATGGCTGGCCGAAGCCGGGTGTGAGCATGGAAATTCAGTGGCTGGCCGTGGAATTGCGACAGCAAGCGCCCGTGTGGTGATGATTCGGAGAAGCGTCCGATTGCGACGTGAATCAGCAAGTTATCTCCTTTGGGAGTGACGGTCCATAGTCCGGCGTCGAACATCCAGTGGGCGTCGGGTGTAAGGGCGAGGCCGTTGCGGGGATCGTCGTTGCCGCTGACGGCGTGCTGGTGGATGTGGGCGGCCTGGACGATGTAACCGTCGGTTGTTTCAAGCCGGTATCCGGTGTGGGCCGGTAGCGCTCTCCCGCTGAGAAAGCATGACAAAAGGCATGTGAAAGGTTAATGCCAAAGATACGCCGGTTCGTCTTGGTTTTCGGCGCTTCTTTCACGCCCCTTTGACGTGCTGCCCCGGCGGTGCAGCGCGACCTTTTTGAAACGACTGTCGCGGCCTTTTTTCTGGCTGGCCTTGTAGGCATCGCGATCTTTGGCAAACTCCTCCATTTTGGCGGTGTCGGTAACAGGGAGGCGGAAGCGTTCGCAGAGATCCACTTGTTCGGTGACTTGCGGGGTGACTTCCGAGGTGACATGGGCGGCCAGGATTTTCCGATTCACACAATGCCGAAGAGGTCCCTTGCTACGCTGTGGCAGAGGTGACTTCCATCATCGTTTCCAGCGTCTCTGTAAACTCATTCCTCCCCGAAGCCGTGATCGGTCCCAGGAATACTCTCAAACTGCATTAATTTCACTTAGTGCATTTATTTCAGAGGGGCGCTATCTTGTCACCGTTATGAGCACGACCCTAGAACCATCCCGTCTGAGTCCAAGCGATCAGGGCGCACTGCGCAGCCTGCTGGATGCACTGCACAGTCCCAGCCATCCCACCAACGCGACGATCACCGTAGGAAACAGGCAGATTTCACTGCCGACCCTCGCGCTGGGGCTCGTCACCGAAGTGGTGGAACACCTTGCCGCAGGCCGCTCCGTCACGGTCCTGAGTGGCGAAGAGGAGATTTCGCCACGGGAAGCGGCGGAGTTGCTGGGAGTGTCCCGGCCCTTCGCCTCCAAGCTGTTCGATGAAGGCCAGATTCCGAGCCGCCGCGTGGGCACCCACCGTCGTGCCTTCGTCGAGGACGTGCTCGCCTACCGGGAACGCCAGCATGCCGCACGGCTCGCCGCATTGGACGAACTCGCAGCGGAAGGCCAACGACTCAACCTGGGATACTGATGAAGCCGCAGGAGTCCCCCCGTTGTCGTCCTCGATGCCCGCATGCTCTACCCCGCAGCCTTGCCCGATATTCTGATGCGGCTGGCTCTTCATCAACTCATCCTCGCCCGCTGGACAGATGCCATCCACGACGAGTGGATTGAGGCGGTGCTCCGCGACCGGTTGGATCTCAGCCTTGAGCGACTCCAACGGACCCGTGAACTGATGGATCTCCATGCGGAGGGCAGCTTCGTCACCGGTTACGAGTGGAGAATGCAAGACCTCGAACTACCCGATGTGGATGATCGCCATGTGCTGGCCGCCGCCATCGAAGCGGAGGCCGACATGATACTCACATGAAACTTGCGGGATTTCCCTGAAGCCGTGCTTGCAAGTCACGGTCTCCGTGCTGCAACCCGGGACGAGTTTCTAGCCGGACTCATCAAAGGCCACCGGGTAGAGATGATCGACATCTTGTGCAAGGCACGACTCTGCTTGAAACAGCCGCCGCTCGCCGCCGCCGAATATCTCGCAACCCTGCACACCCAAGGTCTCACACGTGTCTGCGCGCTGTTGGCACCTTTCCTCAATGAACTCTAACGAAGCCATGTATGCGATCGAGGAAGCATGGATGGGGGCAGAGCTTTCCGAATGGTGCTAGGCAACGGCGCGTGCTAATTCGCTCATCAAAGCCAGTCATTCGGTGAACTCGTTCTTCGCAGAAGCTGTGATCATCAGTTGTTCCTTTGCCCGGGTCATGCCCCGTCGTCGCTACGCTATGCCGGGGAAGCTTTGTCGGGGAATTTTTAACCACAGATGAACACAGATAGACGCAGATAAAGAACACAGATAACGATTGGATTTTCTCTCTGTCCATCTGCGTCCATCCTGTTCATTTGCGGTTCGATTTTGTGATTCTTTTGAACTAGGTTGACAGGATTGGGCTAAACGGCACAGCCACGCGAGACGGCTTCGTTTACAACTACACCGCTCCAAGGACGTCGCAGCCACTTGCGGCGGTGATGCGCAGATCCTGGTGATCGCCAAGATGGAATCTGTGAAAGGAGGGAGCCGACTTCGCCTGTGACTTGTGGGGAGACCGTTTTTCTCAGATCTTGGTTTGGGTGCTCGGCACGCCCACCCCTCAAGCCGCTCTTCTACGGTGGCGGGCCGTTGGCGTTTCCTTTCGCGAGTAAACAGTGCGGCGGTCATAGACGCGCCGCTACAGGGCACGGCTCTGGTCTCTTTTGTCTCTTATATCAACAATTCACAATCCCCGATCCCCCTATCTCTTCTACGAACGAGGTGATCCGCCTGAGTTGGTGCCATCTCACGCCGGAAGTGGATTGGGTGGCGTTGAAGGTTAGAAATTTGAGGTAGCGCTCTCTCGCCGAGAGAGCACGCCAATGAGGAGGGAGAGGACGTTCCAAGTGAATGCCGTTCCGCAGTTCTTGGGCTTCTCCTTCACTTCTCATTGGCATGCTGCCCCGGCGGTGCAGCTCCACCTTTGGTTGGTGACTTGTCCAGTGACTTGCGGGGGTGAAATTTTTGTTAAACGAGAGAGCCTCCGGCCGAAGAAGGTGAAGTGCGACGGTCATAGACGCGCCGCTACAGGAAGATGAAAAGGGCGATGGGTTACAGCGGCGATGAAGCGAACGAGGCTATCCGCCTGAGTTTGTGCCATCTGACGCCCGTGGTGGATATGGGTATCCGTGGCGGTAAAGGTTAGAAATTTGAGGTAGCGCTCTCTCGCCGAGAGAGCAGGTCAATGACGTGGGAAAGGACGTTCCAAGTGAATGCCGTTCCGCAGTTCTTGGACTTCTCTTTCACTTCTCATTGGCATGCTGCCCCGGCGGTGCAGCGCTACCTTTGGTTGGTCACCCTGGCGGGGAAGTATTTGAGTCGTGACGACGTCTTGGAATAGCGGTGGGTGCCGCACACCTGGAGGACGCACGCAAGGATCCCTTGGCGAAGATCTGGTCAAAGGGGTAGGAGATGCTGCGGGACGCCCCGGAACTAGAAGTGAAAGCGCTTTTCACTTATTTGCAGCCCACAAGGTGGTTTTCGGGCTTTGATCGATGACCATTCCGCTGCAAGCTTCTGCCGCTATGTCAGACGGACTTTCACCGGCGGAGCTTCTCCGCTACTCGCGCCACTTGCTCATTCCCGCCGTGGGCGAGGCCGGGCAGTTGCGGCTGAAAAACGCGTCGGTTTTGCTGATAGGTGCCGGTGCTCTCGGTTCGCCCGCCGCGCTTTATCTGGCCGCCGCTGGAGTCGGCAGACTTGGCGTCGTCGATGCGGACGTGGTGGACGCCTCCAATCTCCAACGGCAAATTCTTCACGGCGAATCCTGGCTTGGAAAACCAAAACTCGAGAGCGCGGCCGCCCGCCTACGCGAGATTAATCCCCACGTCCGGGTGGAACTCTATCCGGTGCGATTTAGTTCGGACAATGCGTTGGAAATCGCCGCCAGCTACGACGTTCTTGTCGATGGTTCGGACAATTTTCCCACCCGCTTTCTCACCAATGACACCGCGTTTTTTCTCGGAAAGCCGCTAATCTACGGTGCAATCCACCGCTTCGAGGGCCAGACTGGTATTTTTGCGCCGCACTTGGGCGGGCCATGTTACCGGTGTTTGTTGCCGAAATCGCCACCCGCGGGTAGTGTGCCGTCTTGCCAAGAGGCTGGTGTGTTAGGTGTGTTACCTGGCATTATTGGTTCTTTACAGGCGATGGAGACGCTCAAGCTCATTCTCGGAATCGGCAGCACACCGCTCGGCAAGCTCACCTGTTATGACGCGCTCGGCAGCACGTTCCGGACTCTCAAGCTCAACCGCGATCCGCAATGCCGACTCTGCGGCGAAGCCCCTGAAATCCACGGCGTTTCTAATGCGGAAACTGGCGCGTCCGCCTCCTGCTCCCTCACTCCCGCACATATGGAATCCATCACCACCACCGAACTCCACTCCATACTAACCGGAAATTTTGAAGGACTTCTCATCGACGTCCGCGAGCCAGCGGAACACGCCATCGCCCGCATCGACGGTGCGCGCTTGATCCCACTGAAAACTCTGCCGGACGTGCTGGATAGTCTTCCGCGAGATCGTGAAATTCTTGTTCATTGCAAAAGTGGCGGACGCTCTGCTAGGGCGGTGCAACTGCTACTGGACCACGGCTTCAACCGTGTTAAAAACGTGAGCGGCGGTATCGACGCTTGGCTGGCAGAAAATTAGAATAACAGTCCTCGAGATGAAAAAACCCCGCAGCAGCGCGAGCTGGCCGGGGTCGGTGGATTTGGGATCTGGCCGTGCTGGCAGGAGAGTTCTATTTCCAAGTTTTCACATCGTCGGCTACATTGCCACCTTTGCCGCTGACGCCGTCAGCGCCGTTGGTCCAGACCGCGACCCGGCGACCGTGCAGGGTCGTAGGCTTCTTGCTGGCAGATGGGCGGACTTTGATCTCCTCATCATAATCCCCGTCTAGCATGATAAAATAACGACCGCCCCATGGGTCATACAAGCCTGTGATTCTGCCTGCGGAGCCTGAAGCATATATGATGCCATCTTTGTTTCCCTTGCCTTCCTCGACGTTAAGAAATTTGATAGCACGTGTGTTTAGAGGAGTGGATTCGGTTTCGGTGCCGAGCAAAACTTTGAGAAAATCGAGATCGGTCTTGGTGTCCACTTCGGTGTCGGATTCCATGCCGTCTCTCGGCATGGCACCATACTCGGTGTAATAGCTGTTGACTGCGGAAGCGATGCCCATGCAGGTGTTGAGTGCTCGCATTTTTTTCGCTTTTTGGATGGCGTTCAGCGCCATCGGCGCAGCAGCTCCTGCGAGCACTGCGATGATGGCGATGACGACGAGAAGCTCTACCAAGGTGAAGCCGTTTTTACGGCGGAGGGATTGGGTTTTCATAATGGGATAAGTGTTAAAGTTCACTGAGAAGAAGCAAATACGAGATTTGGGGGGCTGACAATGCCTCAATCCTTCCAGTCGTCGCACGGAGCATCGTTGGTTCACGTTTTACCGCTCGCAATTCTTATTTCTCCCGCCTTTGCCGTTGCGGGGACGGTCGCCAGACGCCACGCTGCCATCATGTCCGGCAAAAACCTGCGAGATTCCGTTCTCGACGCCCTCCGCTCCGCAAAAGGAAATCCGCTTTCCAAATCTCAGCTTTCCCGCGGCTTAAAACTCCCCGGCACCCGCGTCACAGAACTCCGCAACACCCTTGACGCGCTGGCCAAGGAAGGCCTCATCAGCGAGGGGAAAAAAGGCTGTTACCAAATCCCCGGCGCGCCGAAAGACCAGCTCACCGGCGTCCTTAAATTCCACCCGAAAGGACACGCCTTCTTCTTTCCTGACATCTCCGACGAACACAACATCGCCACGGGTATCGATTTCACCCTCCATTCTCGTATCTTCATCGACCGTCGGAACGTCTCGACCTCCCTCGACGGCGACCGAGTGCTCGTTTCCATCGTTAAGCCAGTGGCCCGCCCGTTTCGCCCGCGCAGCGAAGTTATGCCGGAGTCGGCTGAGGAAATCAAAGGCCGAGTCGAAAAAGTCCTCGCCCGCCGCTCCGGTCGGCTCGTCGGGATCTTCAAGGCAATGGGTGATTTCAGCTGGGTCGAGTGCGATGACAAGGCCATCGAGGGCCGCATCGACGTCATCGGCGACAGCACAGCCATGCCGGGGCAAATGGTCGTGGTCGATCTGGCAGACTGGGCAGACCGCAGCACGACGCCGCGCGGCCGGGTCATCGAAGTGCTTGGTTGGCCGGGTGATCCGGGCGTGGACATGATTTCTGTGATCCACCGCTACGGCCTGAGGACCTCGTTTCCAGACAACGTGCTGGCCGAAGCCCGCGGCGTGCCGGAGCAGCCTGAGCCCTCGGAAATTGTCCGCCGTAAAGACTGGCGCGACAAGCTCGTTATCACCATCGACCCCGCCGACGCGAAGGACCACGACGATGCCATCTGGGTCGAGAAGTCCCCGCGCGGCTGGACCCTCGCCGTCCACATCGCCGATGTTTCTCACTACATCAAGCCCGGTAGCCCGATGGACCAAGAAGCCATCGAGCGGGGGAATTCCACCTATCTCGTGGATCGCGTGCTGCCGATGTTACCGACGGAGTTGAGCAACGGAATTTGCTCGCTCGTCCCAAATGTGGACCGCTTGACGAAGTGTGCGCTGTTGGAAATTTCTGCCGACGGCGAGATCACTCGCTCAAAATTCATCGACGCCGTCATCCACAGTCGCGCCAAGCTTTCCTATGAACATGCGCAAGCCATTCTCGACGGCAAACCCGGGCCCGCAGGCTCCGAGCCGCAACTCGTCGGCATGGTCAAGGAAGCATGGAAACTCGCCTCCGCCATGCGCACCCGCCGCTTCGCCCAAGGCGCGCTCGATCTGGAAATGCCGGAAATTAAAATCCGCCTAGACGACCAAGGCCGCGCCGAAGTCGCCGAGCCAGTGATCCACACTGAGAGTCACCAACTTGTCGAAGAATGCATGCTCGCTGCCAACGAGGCGGTCGCAAAAATCCTCCGCGAGCGGATGAAGCCCGCCATTTATCGAATCCACGAAGATCCCGATCCATCGCGCCTGCTCGACTACACCGAGACCGCGAAAGCTCACGGCTACCGCCCTGGGGATTTGACGAACCGCGCGCATATCCAAAAATTGCTAGACGCCTCGAAGGGCAGCCCGGAAGAGCATGTCATCAAGCTCGGTTTGCTCAAAAGCCTCAAGCGCGCCGCATACTCCGCCGAGCCCATCGGCCATTACGGCTTGGCGAAGAGCGACTATTGCCACTTCACCAGTCCCATCCGTCGCTACGCCGACCTTATCGTCCACCGCGCTTTGCAGCCGCTGTTGGAAAACCCGCCCAAGCCGCACGACCGGACACCGTCCCAAGCCGACTTGCGCGAGATTTCCCGCCATATTTCCGACACCGAGCGCACCTCGTCCGATGCCGAGAACGAGACCAAGCAAATTAAGCTCTTAGAATACCTCGACCGCGTCGCTAGCTCCGATAAGCCGCCCGTTTTCGACGGCCTCATCACCGACGTCCGACCGATGGGGCTGATGGTGGAAATCCCAGCTATGGGCGTGCGCGGCGTGGTCAAGCGCGAGGATTTACCGGATGGCCGCTGGCGCTTCGAAGCCCATCGGATGGCCTGGGTATCGATGGACGGAAAAGTCATCCAGCTAGGCATGCGGCTGCCGCTGCGAGTCACCCACATCGACTTCGACAAGCGCTTCGTGGACTTCGCCGTGGCCGGTAAACCAACCAGCGAGGGCACCCACATCGCCGCACAGCAGCGGCCAGTCATCGCCAAAAAACAAGGCAAGCCACACAGCAAAACCGGGGCCAAAGTCGGCCCGCCGCCTGAGCGCGCCGCATTCGGCAAGGGAGCCAAAGAAAAGCCAAAGCGCCGCAAACGGAAGTAAAAATCCTGACTCCCACGCGCCGGGTTATCAGAGGCGGAAAAACGAGCGAATTCAAGCTTCCACGGGCATGTGTCGCCGTCTTGTCTTCGTCTCCGTGTTTTTACGATGGATGCGCCTTCAAGTTTCGGCATTTGCTTCCAGCAAGCGCTTGAGCCGATTTTTCATCGAAACCTTGGCCACCGCCGGGAGGCGATCCACAAATAAAACGCCGTTGAGGTGGTCGATTTCATGCTGCAAGGCTCGCGCGAGCAAGCCGTCGGTCTCAATAACCAACACGGTGCCGTCGAGTTGGGGCAGCGTCGCCTTCACCGCCTCCGGGCGGCGCACCTCGGCGCGGATGCCGCGAATGCTGAGGCAGCCCTCCATTCCGAACTCCTTGGCTTGGCCGAATGCGAGCTCGGGGTTGATGAAAATCAGCGGCATGAAGTCCAAAATGTCAGCCTCCTCGCCGTTCACCTTGAAAAAGGAAACGCACTCGGGATCGTGGGAAACATCGACCACCGCCAGCCGTAAATCCTCGCCCACTTGAGGCGCGGCAAGGCCCACGCCGTTTGCCGCTACCATCGTGTCGAGCATGTTGCCGATGAGTTCGATAATTTTGTCATCCACCTCCGTCACAGAACGGCAGCGTTGACGAAGGACAGGGTGGCCGTATTGGACAATTTCGAGGATCATGGGGAACTGGAGAAATCCCTAGCGAAGCAAATCCCAAAGGTCCAGAACTCAGTATCCGACCCCAAAAGAACGACTAAGTCGAGTAAGTGGGATTCCCTGAAGTGCGATTGTGCTGAATCTTGATGGTCGGTTAAACTGAGGACAATTGGATTTCAGAATCGTCTGAGATTTGCATCGTGACTTGGCTCGTATCGATGAAGCGCAACTTCGCGTCTGGGCCAATGCCATCGGCCAGCGGATGCGGGAGTGGGTGCAGTTTAGACCCAAACCATAGAGTAATTATAATTGGAATAGTTCTTGATATCGCTCAACTCAGCTCTAGTTTCCCGCTGCAATGGTCAGCAAAGCCCCAGAAATTTCCACCGAAATTGAGATCCCCGACGAGATCTCCGGTTTGAGAATGACAGCCCAGCGCCGCGAGGTTTATCGTCTCCTCCAGCAGGAGCGGAATCACCCAACCGCGAACGAAGTTTTCATGCGGGTAAAAGACCGCCTGCCGAATATTTCATTGGCAACTGTTTATAATTGCCTCGAAGCACTTGTCCAACACGGCATCATTCGGCAGGTGAATTTTGAACGCGAATCATCCCGTTACTGCCCAAATCTCAGCGAGCACGGCCATTTCCATGACGCCAGCACCGGCATCATCCACGACGTAGATTTCAAACCTGGCGTTAATTTGGCCGACGTCCTCAACCTCCCGCCCGGGGCCGTCATTGAAGACGTCGAAATCACCCTCCGTGGCAAACTTGCCAGCATCTAATATCAAATTTTAAATCCTAGATCTCAAATTTTTCCAACACATGAGCCTGCACATCCAAGACCTCCACGCCACTCTCGAAGATGGCACCGAAATCCTCAAAGGCGTCAATCTCGACATCCCGAAAGGCGAAGTCCACGCTATCATGGGCCCTAACGGCTCAGGCAAATCCACGCTCTCAAAAGTGATCGCTGGCCACGAAAGCTACATCGTGACCTCCGGCTCGGTAACTCAGGATGGCCAAGAAATCCTCGGTAAATCCATCGACGAGCGCTCGCGTGGCGGCATCTTCCTTGCATTCCAATATCCGTCAGAAGTTCCTGGTGTTTCGAATGCCAATTTCATCCGCGCCGCACTCCAAGCCCGCTTGCCGAAGGGTCAAGACATTGATGCAGTCGCTTATTATAAGAATCTTTACTCGAAGATGGACCTGTTGGAAATGGACCGCAAATTCACTGCCCGTGCCGTGAACGAAGGCTTCTCCGGTGGTGAGAAAAAACGCAATGAAATCCTCCAAATGATGATGCTAGAGCCAGAATACTGCATCCTTGACGAAACTGATTCCGGCCTCGACATCGACGCGCTCAAAATCGTCGCCAAAGGTGTCAATGCCATGCGCTCGCCGGACCGTGGCATGCTGCTCATCACTCACTATCAGCGCTTGCTCGACTATATCAGGCCCGATTACGTCCACGTCATGGCAGAAGGACAAATCGTCCGCTCAGGAGGCCCCGAGCTCGCTCACGAATTGGAGAAAGACGGCTACGAGTTCCTCAAGGAACCTGCTCTCGCTTGATTCCATTCTGATCACTCACCATTATTTCCCATGTCCTACGACACCACAGACGTTCTCGACCACGAAACTCGCGAAGCAATCGACATCGACCGCACCAAGGGCGATTTCACCTTCCCAGAACGCAATAAGTTTGATGCTGGCCGCGGTCTGAGCTCGAAGACGGTCGATTACATTTCCGACGTCAAAAAAGATCCCGACTGGGTCCGCGAGTTCCGGCACAAAGCACTCAAGGTATTCCAAGACAAGCCGATGCCCACGAACTGGGCGACCAAAGATCTTAACGCGATCGACTTTGACGTCATCCGTTATTATCTATCCGACGGCGAAAAACCCAAACGCTCGTGGGAAGACGTACCCGCCGACGTTTTAGAAACCTTCGAACGCCTCGGGATTCCCCAACAAGAACGCGCTTTTCTCGCCGGAGTGGAAGCCCAGTTCGACTCCGAAGCAGCCTACTCGAATGTCAAAGAAGAGCTCACCAAGCAGGGCGTTATTTTTTGCAATTCCGCAGAAGGTCTCAAGGAGCACGAGGAAATTTTCCGGCCGTGGTTTGGCAAAGTCATCCCGACTGGCGACAATAAATTTTCCGCTCTCAACTCCGCAGTCTTTTCCGGTGGTTCGTTCATTTACATCCCGAAGGGGCTCAAGCTCAAGCAACCGCTTCAAGCGTATTTCCGCATCAACTCTGAAAACTTTGGCCAGTTTGAACGCACCTTGATTATCGCCGACGAAGGCGCGGAGCTGATGTATATGGAAGGCTGCACTGCGCCGAAATTTGAGACCGCCACGCTTCACTCCGCTGTCGTCGAACTTGTCGCCCTCAAGGGCGCAAAGATTCAATACGTCACCGTGCAAAATTGGTCATCCAATGTCTTTAACCTCGTCACCAAGCGCGGCATCGCCATGGAAGACGCAGAAGTCCGCTGGATCGACTGCAACATAGGTTCGCGCCTAACGATGAAATATCCCGGTGTCATCATGAAAGGGAAGCGCGCCCGCGGTGAAGTCATTTCCATCGCCCTCGCCAACACTGGCCAGCACCAAGATACCGGCGCGAAAATGATCCACGCCGCCGACGACACGACCTCCAACGTCGTTTCCAAGTCGATCTCTGTGGGTGAAGGGCGTTCCACTTACCGCGGTCAAGTCCACATTCCAAAACATCTCAAAGGCTGTAAAAATAACACCGAGTGCGATGCACTGCTCATCAACAGCCACAGCCGCACCGATACTTATCCGGCCATCACCGTGAAGGGTAACCAACACGCCACCCAGCACGAAGCATCTGTCAGCCAAGTCTCGGACGAAATGCTATTCTACATGCAACAGCGAGGCCTTAACCAAGGCCAAGCAATGTCGCTCGCCGTCAACGGCTTCATCAATGACCTAGTCCGCGAATTTCCCATGGAATACTCGGTGGAACTCAAGCGCCTGATCGATCTCGAAATGGAAGGCTCGGTAGGATAATAATTTTTTACCCGCTCAAATGATCACTCTCGAAATGCCATCTCTTCTCGAAACTGCACCGGAAACTCCGGCCTATCTACCCGCTTGGTTTGCTGCCCGCCAGCAGTCTGCCTGGCAGCGCTTTCTCACCACTCCCGCGCCGAAACGCGGCGATGAAACTTGGCGCTTTTCAAGCATCAAACAACTCGACTTTTCCTCATTCTCAAGGAGTGCGGATGCCTCATCTACACGTTCGTCCGTCATTGCCCGCTCCACCGGCCTGGCCTCTCCAGCCGCAAAATTAATCTTCCTTAACGACGAACTTATCCACGTAGATTCCCGATTGCCTGAAGGTGTCATTTGCTTGCCACTCGCCGAGGCACTGGTCTCTCACAGCGATCTGGTGCAAGCGCATTTCATGAAACAAGAAACCCGTCTCGGGTCCACCAAGTTTGCTGCGTTGCACGAAGCGTCTCTCACCAACGGTCTGTTTGTCCACGTGTCGGATAAAATTGAGGTCGATGGCACCATCGAAGTTCATCACTGGATTTCTGGTGAAAATTCGGTCATCTTCCCGCATACACTGATCGTCACTGGCACGAGTTCGAAGGTCCGCGTCGTCGATATTTTTCGCTCGGTGGAAGATGTCCAACCTGGCCTCGCCATGGCATTCAACGACCTATACGCCGGAAAAAACTCAACACTCGACTACATCGCTATCCAAGCGTTCAACGACGTGACGCGGGTCATCCAGATCAACGAAACCTCTGCTGCCCGCGATGCCTCCACCACCGGATTTATCCTCAACACCGGCGCATCTTGGGCCCGTAATGAATCACTCTCCCGCCTTGAAGGCCCCGGCTCCCGCTCGGATATGCTCTCGGTTTCTATTCCCGCCCGCGAACAGGAATACGACCAGCGCACCTTCCAGCACCACGTTTCCGAGGGCGCTTACTCAGACTTGCTCTATAAAAACTCGCTCTACGATAACTCTCGCACAATTTTCTCTGGGCTCATCTTCGTAGATGAAAACGCGCACCACACCGACGCCTATCAGACCTGCCGCAATCTCCTAATGAGCGACTCCTGTGAGGCGAATTCCATGCCCGGCTTGGAAATCAACGCAGACCAAGTGAAGTGCTCGCATGGCAGTACTTCATCCCAGATCAGCGATGAAGAAATCTTCTACCTTTGTGCCCGCGGCATCGATCCAGTGAACGCTCGCCAGCTCATCGCACGAGGGTTTTCCGTGGACGTCGTCAAGCGCTTGAAGAATGACGAAGTCGAAGAACTCGTCCTCAAATTCATCGACGACAAGTTCAACGACATCGCTTCTCGCGGCGCTTAATCGCGCGCGTTACATCAATTGTGCGCCTGCCTCAGCCAACTCAGAGCGCTCACCACGATTCAGGGCAACATGCGCGACGAATGGCTGGCCCTTGAGACGATTCCGAGTATAGACCAGCCCATTGCTCCGACTATCCACATACGGGTTATCAATCTGTGCGGGATCGCCGACAAGCACGAGCTTGGAGTCGCGCGACATGCGGGTGACGATGGTTTTTGCTTCTTGCGGCGTGAGCTGTTGGGCTTCGTCAAGAATGAAGAATCGATTAGGAATCGAGCGGCCCCGGATATAGCAAAGCGCTTCGATCTCCAAAATGCCTTGTTCCATTAGAATTTCGTAAGGCTTCTTCACTGTCGCGGGTGCTGAGCCGGTAGTCTTTTGTTGCTTGCGGCGCGGGCCCAGTGGAGTGGTTGGGCGCATTAAAAGGTCGAGCGCGTCGTGAATCGGCTGGAGCCAAGGTCGCATTTTCTCATCCAGCGAGCCGGGCAAGAAACCAAGTTGATCTCCCATCGAAACGACCGGGCGGCTCACAGTGATACCGTTGTATTTACGGTTAAACATCTCGTGCAGTCCGGCGGCCACAGCGACTAGCGTCTTACCAGTGCCTGCGTGGCCGTAACAGGTAACGAGAGAGATGTCTGGGTTGAGAAGCGCATCGATGAGACAACGCTGGCCGAGATTGAGCGGCTTGAGCGACTGCCCGTCCGGAATTTTCAAGACTTCAGGAATATTAAGGCGGACGAAGCGACCATCCGCCGAGAGCCTCGCAGGGATGGTTTGCTTTTCCCCGGCGCCTAATAAAACATACTCATTCACCGCCACACCTTGAATGCGATCCTCTGAGATCGGTAGATCACCGGTGCTGGCAAAGCGATGAAGTTCACTCGGATCGACTTCGACACGGCGCACCTCATAGTTTGAAACTTCGCGGGCATCGACCTTGTCGTTGAGATAGTCTTGGCACTCGATTCCAACCGCACGGGCCTTGAGCTGCATGTTGATGTCCTTGGTCACGAGGACCACGGGAGCTTGATTATACTGCATGAGCAGCAGGCAAGCGGCTAGAATTCGGTGATCAACGCGCTCGCGGTCAGGGAAAATCCGGTGGAAGCGGTTGAGTTGATCTGAGTTTTTTGGGCAGCTCGCAGGATCGTAAATGACAAGGCGCACGGTGCCGCCGCCTTCGGTCGTGACGCCGTGGGTGACCTGCTCCGAGGAGGAAAACATATCAGTCAGGCGACGATGAACCCGACGGGCGTTGGCTCCGCGCTCAGTTTGCTCGGACTTAAACTTGTCGAGCTCGGCTAGCACGTCGACAAGGATGCAGAGGTGGTTTTCTTTGAAGCGCTCAAGCGCAGCTGGGTCGTGCAGGAGGACGTTGGTGTCGAGTACGTAGTTTTTCACGAGTTGCGACGGTGCTGTGAGGCCTAAATCGCTGGCGATCGGAGAAACTCGGCCCGCTCGCTTTTTTCGGGTTCCGCCTTCATTTTCTAGAATTTCTTCAAACAATGCGGACTGACCTTCCTCGGTACGATGAATCATGGTTGTGGGTGATGTTGCGGGGGTGTTTTGACGGGCTACGCGGAGCAGGACCCCGGCCCGGCACCGTAACCCGCAGTGCCAAATCGTGGCATCGAAACTTTGATAACGTTGATCAAGATAAACTTACTATCCTCACGCGCATCGTTATGACAACCCCCAATTTGCCGAATTTCTGGGGGACAGATCATCCAAGTAGGCCGGGCATAAACGGGATTGCAAGACGAACGACTAAGCCTTATTTTCATTTTTGAAAAGTCGGACTGCCCTGTGGCGACATCATTTCCCAAACCTGACATGAAACGAGATTTACATCCGGTTAAAAAGCCGACAGCGCCCGCAAAGCGTCCTATCCTTACTGCCCCTAGTCAATCAGCGGCAACCCGGGTGCGGAGCGAGAATAAAAGTAAAAGTCAGTTGCGATTATTAATCGTATTTGTGGTTGTGGTCGGTGGGGTTTTCGTGGGCTTGGAAGTAACTCGACAGGCTCCGCAAACACCGGAACCAGTGGCGGTGAATGCTGTTGCGGCAGTTGAGAAACCGTCCCCGAAAGTCGCTAGCAAAACTGAAACGGTAATTCCGCCGCAGGTGGAAGAACAGGTAATTCCCGAGACCGCGAAAGTCTCGCCCGAGGCCGTCATTCCAGAGCAGACCTCGCCTCTGGCGCCGAAAGAAGAAGTCGTCGCTGAAGTGACCGAGACCGTCTTGTTAGGTAAAGAATCTTGCCTTATCCTTACCGATCTGGATTCCAAGCGTGATAGCGCAATCCAACGCGACAAAGATCTTTTCCGACGAGCGATCGAAGGTAAAGCATGGAACGCTTACCGCGAACTGCTCGCAAAATCTATCGAATCCGCAATGACGGGCCTAGCAAAGGGCGAAGGGTTGAATCGCTTCGATGCAGTTTGGAAAGAGCCTGTTTTATATGAGGCATTCTTACGCTGGCAGGTGCTCGGCCGCCTGTCAGAAGTGGAAATTTCACAACATGTCACCGACAGATACTCAGGCGAGATGCTCACATGGCTTTGTAGTAATCCCCGAGCGATGGAGGAGTTTCTGCTTACCATCAAGCCCGAAGATGACGGAGCTAAGGTGCTAAAATTTCTCATGGAGGCCAACTCTAACACGACTGGTATGATGGAGAAATATTTCCCGCTTGCGCTCGCCTGCGCTGTGGTTTTTGACCGAAATATCGCGATTACTAATCCTGTTGCTGGGCCCTACTCCGGACAAGTGGCAGTCGAGCCATTGCCTCGCTACATGTGGTTTATCGATAAGAACGAAAAAGGGCTGTTGGCTGCGCCCGTGCATCACAGTTCTGCGCTAGATCTGGTATGGGTCGTTTGCGCGCCGGTTTCCACTTCTGAGTTAGAGTGGTCGCTAGACAAAATGCAACTAAGTCGAAAGAAATGGGGAAATGCTTATGGCATGGTCGAGTATTTGATGGAACGCGCCGTCAAGGGTCTCAACCCCTATAAAGAATATTCATTTTCTGAGATTTTAAAGGAAGGTGGCATCTGTGGAGATCAATCTTATTTCTGCGCTAATACGGCGCGGGCCCAGGGGATTCCAGCGATGATTCTCGTAGGAGAAACAGATCTCGGCGGCCACGCTTGGGTAGGGATGAAGGTTGATGCGAACGAGTGGAGCACGGGCATTGGTCGTGTCGGCGGAGTCTCTAAGGGGGAGACTGATCACCCGCAGACCGGCGCTTCTATCACGGAGCAGGAGATACAGCATTGGAATGACCGTGCCCACCAGAGTCCGGTGACCACTCTATCGGTGATGCGTCATCTCTGGTTAGCGCACTATTTCGAAGCCACTGGAAAGGACGCGAAGTATGCTGAAACCGTGCGACTTGCTAACCAGTGCGGTCCATCGTTCACGGAAACATGGACTGCACTGCATACCTTGCTAGAGAAGCAAACGAAGCTCACGGGCGACCCTGAAAAACCTAACAACCTAGAGGAATGGAAATCGTTCGCCAAAGCGATGCGTCAACAGTTCAAAAATAACCCACGGATGGCTGGACTGGCCGCAGTGGCTGAAAGCGAATATATTTTTCCCTATGGCGATGAGGGCGATGCTACTGGGACGCTAGGACGTGAGCGCCGCAGAATTGAACGAAATTCCGGTGAGCAGAAGGATCTGATCGCCGAGTCGCTCAAGCGTGAGGCCGAGCTAATTTTCAAACGAGGTGGTCCGGAGGCGAAGAATGAAATAAGCAGGCTATATGATAGTGCTTTGCGAAAATTCGGTGGCAGTATCACGGGATTTAAAATGATGGCTGAAGATTACTTTGGTTACTTTAAAGATGATCCCGAACTTGCGAAAAAAGCTGCACGCGACATCGAATTGGCGTTCAAGCGTGTCGTAGAAACCGGGACCAAGGATTGGTTCCGCGCCAAGACGGAGGCATCTATTCAACAAATGATTTGCAGCTACTATCGTGCTGCGGGTGACGAGCAACGCGCTGCGTTACTGGAAAAACGCTATGAAACTCTCCTCAAGCGTGCCGAGCGCGGCGCGCTGTGATCAGCCAGTGATCTGATTTATATAAATACCTACTAGCTCACTCCGTCGCAGCTTGCCGAGCTCGCTGCGAGGAAATTTTTCGATCACCGCCAAAGGCTTTAATCTCCTAAAGCCGGGTGCTTGATTTTGGTAGAGTGAGAGGGCGGCTTCGGCGGTTTCGAGATTTACGGAAGACTCAAAAACTGGAACGAGCGCCATCCCAGCTCGCTCGTCCGGAATAGCGATGACCGTGAAAGTGCCGGAAAGTAGCTTCCCTTCGGAAAGTATAAGCAGCTCCCGCTCAACGGCCTCGGGATCGACAAGTTCACCAAGAATTTTGACGAACGTATCAGCTCGGCCAAGCGGAGTGATCGTCTTGTTTTCGAGAATCACCCGGTCCGAGGTCGTGTGCCAATCTGTCGTGCGTGGAATAAATTTCCCGCCGGAAACGTAGCCTGAAAATAGTGCGGATCCGGAAATAGAAAGGATGTCTTCGGCGGAAATTCTAGCAGCCCAAATGGGAAGTAGTGGAATCGATCCCGGCTGATAAGGCATTTTTAACAGATCCAGCCCTTGGGTAGCGATTTGCGATGCGGCCTCGGTCATGCCGTAGCTTGCCAACACCGGCCAGCCGAGGTCCCGGGCGGCTTGGCCGGTGGGTGCATCGAGACACCCGCCACCCACGACGATCGCCACGAGCGAAGTGGGAGCCGTTAGTTGAGCTTTCACTAAGTCATGGACTTGTGTGGGTACCAGCGAGGTGTGGGTGATAGTATGGAGCGCAAGCCACTCGCGAAATTTGGCGGCGTCCCACGGTCCGCCGAAGTCCCGGAATCCGCAGCTCGCTTCATAGGCGCGGGAAGCCACGCCAAAGCCGCCGACATGGAGAAGCGGCAAGGCGAGTCCCCAACAGGATTTCTCGGTGACGCCCAAATGCCGGTTCACCGCCGCTGCGGAAATGAGCAAGGCCTCTTTGGAAATCGCGATCCACTTCGGTGCACCTGTGCTGCCAGATGTTTCAAAAAGCACGTGTCCAGCGAGTTCGGGAATTCCGGGCAACGCGGGTGTCACGTCACTCCAAAACTCGGAGCGGATTAGTAAAGACGAGTCCATGGCTGCGCGGCTAGAAGGTCGTCGAAACCGAGGCCGCGACCATCCGGCACTTTGAATTCAGGCGACCACGAACCGAGAACTTCAGAAAATTCGTTAGTCTCGAACAAATGATGCGTTTGTAAGCCACACATGTCGACGAGTCCGGGGAACTGCAACTCAAGCCGCGCCGCTTCCCAAGCTGCGAAGACCTGACCGACCGGGTGGTCCATATAGCTTGTCATAACGACTCGTTGGGCGTGGGCGATGGCAGCTTCGCCTAAGAGAAATGGCTCATCAATGGCGGGCTTGATGACCATGACTTGCGCGGCTACGGACTGCGGGGTGGCCTCGCTATCGACAGCAAGTTTGACGCGGGTTTTACGGCGGAGCTCGGTCCATGAAGTTTCTGAATACGGACACGGATCTTCCACGAAATCAATGGCGGCGCGGGCTTTCTCGCTGAGTGCTAGCAGAAATTCTGCTGCTTGTTCGGAGTTCAAAGATTCGTTGAAATCCAGCCGCCACTGGAGCGCCGGATATTCGAGTGTCATCGCTTCGAGGAATTTCGACTCCGCGGATAGATCGCGGCCGGCCTTGAGTTTCACTGTGGTGAATCCTGCTTCCACAGCGAGAGCGACTTCCGCCGAGTCGGCTTTGGCGAGCGTGGCATGGCTGGTAGGCACTTCCATTTCCTCGAACAGCGAGTTCTCAAATGCGCGGGCCTCACGGTCGTATTCCGCGCAGCGGATCGCGCGCCGGACGATGGGCCAACGGCGGGCTCCCGCTAGATCGGCGAGGCACTTTTCCAACGTGGGATCGCCGAGCTCGGGCCACGGATGAATGCAACCGTAGCCGCCGTCGATCTGGATGAGCGCGCCCTCGAAGTCTCGTCTGTTGGAGATGGAATTCAAAAATCCGCGCGCCTTGAGGCGGTAGCGGGCGATGAGCGGCTTTTGTTCGATGAGAATCATGGTCTTTTAAAATTCGCAGTGTCCGGGAGTCCTTGCGAAGGGGATGACGTCGCGGATGTTCGCCATGCCGGTGACGAACATAAGCATGCGCTCGAAGCCGAGACCGAAGCCCGCGTGCGGGACGCTGCCGTATTTGCGGAGGTCGATATACCAAGCGTAGGCTTCCGGATCGAGACCGTGCTGGGCGAAGTTTTCCAACAGAACGTCCAGCCGTTCCTCACGCTGGCTACCGCCGATGATCTCGCCGATGCCAGGCACAAGCACGTCCATGGCGGTGACGGTTTTACCGTCGTCATTGAGGCGCATGTAGAACGGTTTGATTTCCTTCGGGTAGTTGAAGACCGTGACGGGTGCTTTGAAATGCTCTTCAGTGAGCCAACGTTCGTGCTCGGACTGGAGGTTGAGGCCGTATTCCACCGGGTATTCAAAAGTCTTGCCGCTATCTAGCAGCAGATCAACAGCTTTGGTGTAAGTGATACGCTCGAAGGGGCGGCTAGCGACGAATTCGAGACGCTCGCGCAATCCCTTGTCCACGAATTTTTCAAAAATTGCGAGGTCGCCTTCGCTGTTTTCGAGCGCCTCCTTAACGAGGTATTTCACCAGTGCTTCGGCGAGATCCATGTCGCCCTCCAGATCACAGAACGCCACTTCCGGCTCGATCATCCAAAACTCAGCGGCGTGCCGCGTGGTATTGGAATTCTCCGCACGGAAAGTGGGGCCGAAGGTATAAATGTTTGAAAGGGCGCAGGCGAACGTTTCCCCCTCAAGCTGGCCGCTGACTGTTAGAAAGGCGCGCTTGCCGAAGAAGTCTTCCTCGGCTTTCCCAATCTTCTCATCCGGCAGTGTCGTGACGCGGAACATTTCCCCCGCACCTTCGCAATCGCTGGCGGTGATGATGGGCGTGTGGACGTATATGAAATCGCGCTCTTGGAAAAATTTGTGAATAGCAAACGCCATCCGGCTGCGCATGCGGAAGACTGCGCCGTAGAGATTCGTGCGTGGGCGAAGGTGGGCGATGGAGCGGAGGAATTCCGGGCCGTGTCCTTTTTTCTGGAGCGGGTAATCCACGGGCGCCTCGCCCAGCAATTTAAGCGAGCTGGCCTGCATTTCCCATGCCTGAACGGCGGCGGGAGATGGGATTAATTTCCCGTGCACTTCCACCGATGCACCAGTGGTCATTTTTGAAATCGCGTCGTAGCCGGGGATGCCTGCATCGGCGACGATCTGTAGGTTCCCGAGACAAGTGCCGTCGTTGAGCTCGAGAAAGGAGAATGCCTTGGAATCACGGCGGGTGCGCACCCAGCCGGCGACGTGTAATTCGTCGGTGGGTTCGGTGCGTTTGAGGACGTGCTTGATCAGGGATCGCATGCGCCTGCGATAGCCTCCGACCTGTAGCTTGTCAAAGCGGGGCTGAAAATATTGATAGTGCGGGGCACGATTCCGTCACCGCCTCCTGCGTATGAAATTGCTGCGCCGGCTCCTGAATTTTGGCAGTGATTATGACACCCCGAAATTTCTTGAATTCTAAAAAAAAAATCTCGATACCGACAAAATCCAGCTTCCTGATGTGCTCGAGTGAGCCACCCAGCTGCGGCAAATCTTCTCTTGCCCTGGGGTCATCGATTTTTTACGTTGCACTATCACCATGAAAAACTCCTCACATCCCACGCGACGTCGCTTTTTGAAATCCTCCTTTGCTGCCGCAGGAGCGGTGTTTGCTGGGCCCCAGATCGTGCGGGCGGAGACGCTCGGTAATGCGAAAAAGGCCGCTGCAAATTCTCGAATTGGCATGGGTTTCATCGGCATAGGCCTCATCTCCGAAGGCCACATCGTGTCTTTCCCGGGCTTGAAGAACGTTCAGCCGATCGCCGTCTGCGACGTGCGCGAGGAGCAGGTGAAAAAAGGACAGGAAATTCTTAAAACGAAGGGATTTGAGGGGATCCTCGGCAGCACTAAATTCGAAGAATTGCTCGCCAATCCGGCCATTGACGCGGTGTGCGTGACCACTCCTGATCATTGGCATGCGGCGATCGCCCTAGCGGCAATGAAGGCTGGTAAGGATGTGTATGTGGAGAAGCCGATGACGCTGACCATCGAGGAAGGTAAAGCGCTGGTGGCGGCGGAGAAAAAATACGGACGCATCGTGCAGGTGGGCAGCCAACAACGCTCGTCGGTTCATTTTCGTATCGCTGCGAACTTGGTGCGTAATGGCATGATCGGCGACATTAAGGAAGTTTACTGCAGGCTCGGTGAATTCCCGCAACCGCCAGATAAAGAGGTGATTATCCCAGTGCCTGCGGGATTCAATTATGATCGTTGGATCGGCCCCACGCCATTTTTTGAGCATTCGGAAAACCGGGTGAAGGGGTCTTACGGCGGCGGTTGGCGCTGCTACTGGGAGTATGGCAGCCGAAAGTTCGGCGATTGGGGCGCGCACCATTTCGACATCGTCCAGTGGGCGCTTGGTCGTGATGAGACCGGACCAGTTGAGTTCATTCCTATGGGCTTTGAGGGAGCGGAGGCTCTACACTACCGCTATGCCGACGGCATCACCGTCTGGCGCGACAAGAAAAATCCTGATAACGACCACGCGATCCGTTTCGTCGGCACCAAGGGTGAAGTTTTTGTGGACCGCGGAAAGATCGCGAGCTCGCCTGCGGAACTCGTGCGCCACAAATTCGGCCCGAATGATATCCAAGTGTATGAATCGCAGGAGCATCGTGCGAATTTCATTGAGTCGATTGAGACGCGTAAACCGACGATTTGCCCTGCCACCGTGGGTCATCGCACAGGTACCATTTGCCAGCTCTCCGGCATCGCACAGCGACTGGGACGCTCGATCAAGTGGAACCCGAAGACCGAACAGATCGTAGGCGACAAGGAAGCGGCCGCCATGCAAGACCGCAAGCGGCGTCCGGGATACGAGATGCCCATCTGAAAAACGGCGCTGAATTTTTTTCGCCAGCATCCGCAGTTTTTAGTCTCGGTTGCTAGTTAGCAAGACTCCCGCAAAAGATAGCCGCCAGCTGAAAGAGCTGGCGGCTTCGTTATGTGTATCTGCTATTCTGGCTTCGGCAGATTCTTGTGCGAACCATCGCAGAGCGGGGGATTTGCAGTGTGTTTGCACTGGCACCACCAGACGATTTTCTTCTCAGCGACCTCATATTTCACCGGTTGCAGGCCGGTGCCTTTGTGGGAGCCGTCGCAAAATGGCGGGTGACTTGAGCGACCGCAGGAGCACCACCAATGGGTGCCGGCTTCCACTTCGAGTGCCAATGGTCTCGTATCGCAAATAATCGGTTGTTCAGCCATGCGCTGAAACTATGCAGCCGTAGCTCTAGCGCGAGCCTGAAACGGAAGCGTCCGCCAATTTTTCAGGAGTGCCCTTAATCGCGGCAGTGGCTGGCTTCTTGTCGAGCTTGGGATACCTTTGAGCTGGCACTTCATTGAAAAACGTTGCTCCGAGCCATCCCGCGAGAATGACGGACGAACCACTGACAAAACGGCGGGTATTCATCGAATATTACGGAAGAGTTTATTATTTCCGGCGCAGGTTTTGTTGTCTTTCCGGGACAATAGCAACCCTAAAAATCCCAGTGTCTGGCATGCAGACTGGTCGCAATCTTAAGCCCTTGCTGAAGTGATCCCATGGACCGCATACCGGGTGGTGTCCGCAATTCCATCAATGGAGTCCAAGCATCAAGTTTTAGGATAGAAGACCTCGCCGCCCACCGTGGAAGTGTAGATCTTTCAAAAGGGGATTGTCGCCAGCCATCCTCGTCGCTAGCGTCGCGCTCACGAGTTCACCGCCGCGGCAACTCGTGCCATCCAGCAACTTTCTAATTCCATGGGCATTTTTAGTAAACCACGCCTGCGTAGCCTTGATCGACGTGATGACATGCCGGAAGGCCTCTGGGTTAAATGTCCAGATTGTGGCGCAATGATTCACACTCTGGAACTCAAGCAAAACCTCCACGTCTGCCAGCATTGCAGTCATCATTTTCTCGTCGATTCCCGCGCGCGCATCGCAATGCTAGCAGACTTGAATTCCTTCGAGGAAACCGAAATGGGCTTAATCTCCGCCAATCCGCTTGGCTTCGCGGGATACGAAGAGAAAACTGCCGGCCTCCGTGAAAAAACCGGCCTCGACGACGCCGTGATTTCCGGCCGCCTCACGATCAAGGGCCAGCGCGCGATGATTGCAGTGATGGATTTCAAATTCTTCGCTGGCTCGATGGGCTCGGTGGTCGGCGAGAAAATCACCCGTGCCATTGAGATGGCCATCGCCGAAAATCGGGGTGTCATCATCGTATCCGCCTCGTCCGGTGCGCGGATGCAAGAGGGCATGCTATCACTGATGCAAATGGCGAAAACCTGCGGTGCGCTCGCCCGCTTATCCGAGGCTAAATTGCCTTACATTTCTCTGCTTACCCACCCAACGACCGGCGGCGTGACCGCCTCGTTTGCCACCATCGGCGACATTAACTTGGCCGAGCCCAAGTGCATGATCGGCTTCGCTGGCCCGCGCGTGGTCAAGGAAACGACTCACCAAAACCTGCCGCCCGGCTTTCAAACCGCCGAGTTTATGCTCGAGCACGGCTTGATCGATGCCATCGTCCCGCGCGCCAAGTTGCGCGAGCGCCTTGGCACTCTGCTGGCTTACATGATGCCGCAGTGAAGCAGCTTCAAAGGGGGGGTGCTTCCGCTTGAAATTTGGTATTCGGGAAGTGGGAATTCTCCCTAAGAGCCTCATCCAGAATGCGTTAATCTTAACAGTGGCCAATTGCAGAAATGGTATCGATTCCTCTCGCGGGCTGGGTTTCACTTCGCCTGTGAACGCTTCCCACCTAAAAGCCTGCGTCCTCGCAGCGCGCCCGAAAACCCTGCCCGCCGCCATCGTCCCGGTATGGGCGGGCTGCGTACTGGCATGGAAACTCAGCGGCTCATTCAATTTCCTGCTCGCCCTCTGCACTCTCGGCGGTGCGGTGGCTATCCAGATAGCCACTAATTTTTTTAACGACGCCATCGATGCCCGAAAAGGTGCGGACACCGCGCGTAGGCTTGGTCCCACGCGAGTCACCGCCTCCGGCATGATGAAGCCACAAACGGTGATGCGGCTCGCGACGTTGTTTCTCGCCATTGCAGTCATTTGCGGCGCAGTGCTCTATCACGCCCGTGGCTGGCCCATCATCGCCATCGGGGTTCCATCGCTATTTCTTGCCTACGGCTACACCGGCGGGCCGTTTCCGCTGGCCTACCGCGGGATGGGCGAGCTGTTTGTGATCGGTTTCTTCGGCCTAGTCGCAGTGACCGGCACGGTATTCATCCAGACAGGTGAGTGGCCTCGCGAGGCGTTGCTGCTAGGATTACAAATCGGCATGCTCTCCTCAGTCCTGATTTCTATCAACAACCTGCGAGACCGCGAGGAAGACGCCACTACCGGCAAGCACACCTTGGCCGTCCGCTGCGGACCAAAAATCGCAGTCGCGGTGATCTGGCTGGAAGTGAAAATCGCGGTCTTTGCCGGCCTCGGTTGGATCGCCTTCGGTCACCCGACGCTTGCGATCGCCGGAGCACCGGTATTTCTCATCGGCCTGCGGATCATCTGGGGCGTGCTGACAATTCCGCCGGGCCCTGCTTTCAATCGCCTACTCGCACTCGCCGGAGTGCAACTGATCTTCTTCGCCGCCGTATTTCACATAGCAGCAAAGCTCGTTTAGTGTCAGCGCACCACTTTGGTGCCGATGCTGCCGTGGGCGCGAGCAAAGCTTCGCGCACTCCGGAGTGCGGCACGCTCTGCTGCCGCCGGTGGGGGATGGAAGCTCTGCTCCATGCGGTGCGGAGCTCTTTGTCCTCTTGCCGAAGACGCTCCGAACAGAATACGGAACAGCAGGAGCTGCCGAGGAACCCAGCAGAGCTACGCGCACTCCGTAGTGCGGCATGCTCTGCTGCCGCCGTTGGGGGATGGAAGCTCTCCTCCATGCGGTGCGGAGTTCTTTCTCCTCTTGCTGAAGACGCTCCGCACCGCATCCGGCAGAGCCGGAGCTGCCGTGGGCGCGAGCAAAGCTTTGCGCACTCCGGAGTGCGGCACGCTCTGCTGCCGCCGTGGGTGGATGGAAGCTCTCCTCTATGCGGTGCGGAGCTCTTCCTTTTCTTGCTGAAGATGCTCCGCACCCCA
Organism: Akkermansiaceae bacterium; assembly: GCA_031382045.1. Lineage (GTDB taxonomy): Bacteria > Verrucomicrobiota > Verrucomicrobiia > Verrucomicrobiales > Akkermansiaceae > Luteolibacter. The sequence continues at coordinate 35,159 of JANMYL010000108.1, forward strand.
TCCGGCAGAGCCGGAGCTGCCGTGGGCGCGAGCAAAGCTTCGCGCACTCCGGAGTGCGGCACGCTCAGCGCACCACTTCGGTGCCGATACCGCCGTCGGTGAAAATTTCCAACAGCAGCGCGTGCGGCAGTCGGCCATCTACAAAGTGGACTTTGCGCACCCCGGCGTTGAGCGCGTCCACCGCGCTGCGGATTTTTGGAATCATCCCGCCGGAAATCGTGCCGTCCGCGATCATCGCCTCGGCGTCCTTGCGGGTCACGGATTTGATCAGCGTGGATGGATCCTTGGCATCGGCAAGCAGGCCGGGGACATCAGAAAGATAAACCAATTTCGCCACACGCAGCTCCTTGGCCAGCGCAGCGGCGGCGAGATCGGCGTTGATGTTGAGCGGCTTACCTGTCGCCAGCTCTGCCGCGAGCGGAGAAATGAC
>JANMYL010000112.1:0-4489 GCA_031382045.1 Akkermansiaceae bacterium
GCTAGAATCACAGCGGACGGTCGCAGAGAAATACCGCCGCCAATGTCAGATTTTTTATCTGTGTGACGATGATTTGGAAATGGCGTTTCTTTGCTTTGAATGAAGTGGATAAAATGTGGGCGTCTGAAACCAGTAAGCCATGATTCGTTACGCCAGCACCTATTTCCTTTGTTCAATCTATCGGCATGGATGCCGTGCTTCGCCACTCGCGCACGCTCGACTTCTTTCATGTCGCCACTGCGGTCCATCGTGGGGCGATGCGGGTCCTGACATTCGGCGCGCGCCAAAGGGTGCTCGCCATCCACGCGAGACTGGAATTCCCAGAATGAAGTCAATGAGGAGTCGTCACGGATTGAAATGGCTGGCAATTGCCTTCCTTGCGTTGAGCGCCTGCCAGAAGTCTGCGCTGCGGCCCTTAACGGTTGAGGCCTATGTCTGGCAGTCGCCTGAAATCCCAGCGGTCCAACAGGCGATGAGCCGCGCCACAGGACAGGTCGGTAAATTTCACGTCCGGGCGACTGAACTGGGATGGACCGGCGAGCGTTTCACCACCCAACGCCCCCTCACCAAACTCCCCGCACTTGGCTGCGGGCTGGTGGTGCGAATCGGAGCGTCTGCCTCGCAACTCGAATGGACGCCCGAGCAAATCGAAGTAGTCGCGGCTGTTTTTCGCGAACTCGCACGGCTCGGGCCGAGCGAAATTCAGTGCGATTTCGACTGCCCACAAAAACGACTGGGCCGCTACCGCGTGCTGCTTGATGCGCTGCAAGCCGCCGCCGGAAAAGTGCCAGTTTTACCAACTGCCCTGCCCTCGTGGCTGGACGAGCGAAGTTTCCAGAGACTCATCGAAGGCCGCAGCGGCTATGTGCTCCAAGTGCATTCCCTGCAATTGCCAAAAAATTCGGGCGACTCGGTCGTGATTTTTGATCCGATCGCGGCCAGAGCTGCGGCCAACAAAGCGGCGGCATTGCGCGTGCCTTTCCGCATCGCGATGGCCACCTACGGCTGCGAAGTGCGTTTAGGCCCCGATGGCAAGGTGACGGATGTGTTGTCCGAAGACTTCGCCAGCGGCACCGCAGCGACGTCGCGGGCATTCGCGCTCGCGGACCCGGTGGCGAGTGCGCACCTCGTCCACGAGTGGAAGGTGAATCCGCCGCCGGGGCTGCGCGGCATCATTTGGTATCGCCTGCCCGTCGAGGGCGACCAAAGAAATTGGCCGTGGGAAACATTCCAACTCGTCATTCGCGGCGAGCAGAGCCTCTCAACACCAGAATTCGAAACTTTCGTGGGCAGCGGGGCTAGGGATTTATTCGTCGCCAACCACGGCCGCTTCCCCTTGCTTCTTCCCCGGGAAATCGTGGTAAGTTCGCCAGTGAGCGCCGCTGATGGTGTTGGCGCTTACCGTTTGGAGCGGCGAAACGATGCCCTTCATTTCATCCGTCGTAACGACATCTGGCCTTGGCTCGATCCGGCTAAAAAAATTCCAACCGGGTGGTTGAGAATTTCCCGAGAACCTGCGCCTATTGTGTGGCACTTCGTTCAATGAACTCACGCATCCTGACTGGCATAGCTGCTTGGATCCTCATCCTCACCCCCTCACCAGGCTGCGGCCCGTTTTTCCCCGACACGGTGCTGGATCGCCCGCAGGCGGCTCTCGATGTCCCGCCGATTTCCTACCTGCACGATCTTTACAGAATGGCAGGCAAAACCGCTCCTGCCGCTGTGGCAAATGATAGCCTCAAAGAACGGTCATTCCTCCGCCAAATCCCTCTTGAAACTGCGGAACTTCGAGATTTCTGGCAAACCGCCGGCCTCACGGCAGACGAGATCGATCGGCGATGCGGACTTTACCAATCGGTGCGCCAGCAACTGCTCGCGCCCATCCAGGAAGCCGGACCGATGAACTTCCCCACTCATGGCGAGCAGCCCCTCGCCCTTCCCGCGAGACCACTTGGCAAAGATTTCCCTGCCGCCGTCGCCGACTACGTCGAAGCCGCGCGGCTTCATGCCTGTGGCAAAACCGCGGAGGCACGAACGCTCTGGAAAAACATCCTCGAACACCCCCCCGCTGAGCGACGGCTGCGCGCCGCATGGGCGGCATGGATGCTGGCGAAAACATCGCCGAATGAAACCGAATGCCTCGATTGGTATGCCCGCGTGGAAACCGAAATCCAAGCAGGTGCAAGCGATGTGATCGGCCTCCGGGGTGCGGCCAAAGGCTGGCGGGCAAGCCGTATGAGCGACCCCATCCTTGCCATGCATTTTTATTACGATCATTTCACGAGCGGTCAAGTAAGCGCGGCCATCGATCTCCGGCGCTGTTCCAACAAGATTCTGGCCACAGGAAATGAGTCGATTTTCACCGCCGCCGCAGCCGACCCTCAAATTCGGAGCCTGATCAATCTTGCGCTGCACGCTGCGCTTGACGGCCCCCGCCAGATAAACATCCAGCAGACTCCCGCGCAAGCCGCTAAATTCCCACCGCCCGGGTGGCTCGCCGCACTCGAAACCCACGCGCCGCTGGATGACGGGGCCCGGGTCGCTTGGGCGCTCTACGCCGTCGGCCGCTTTGACGAGGCTCGTAAATGGCTGGGTCTTGCCATGAAAAACGATCCGCTCAGGATATGGCTTCAAGCCAAATTTGATCTCCGCGACGGAAATCTAGACGCGGCTGGCCAGCATCTGGCCGCGGTCGTGAAAATACAATCCAAAGACGCCGATTGGAACCCACAGAACCCCTATCTGGAACAATGGTGGTTATCAGGCGCGAAAGAACTCCAGCAGGCCAACCAAGGACGCTTATTGGCCGATGTCGGTATCGTCGCCCTCGCCCGTCAGGACTACCTGAGCGCTTTAGAATCATTGCGGCGCGGAGGATACCGGGAAGATGCCACCTATGTCGCAGAGTCGGTGATTTCCACGGACGGCTTGATCAAGCATGTCCGCAAGGTGGCACCGGTTTGGACAGCCACCATCGGCGAAAATGGAGTGATCGATCCACAGGCCTGCCTGAAATCGGGTAGAAGCTACTCACCCGACGAAATCGGATCCGACAATCAACTCCGCTACCTCTTGGCCAGACGACTGGCCCGGGAAAAGCGGCTGAAGGAAGCCCGCGAATTCATGCCACCGGAATTATTGCCGCTGCTTGACCACTATATCGAGCTAGATCGAACGCGGCGCTCTGGCCGATATTCTGGCGAGGCCGGAGCGGCGATTGCCTGGCGACAAGCACTGATTCACCGTCACTGTGGCGCAGAATTATTTTCCACTGACGGCGCGCCGGACGGCGGTGCCCGCAACTGGATGTTTTCCAGTATTGACTTCCCCACCCTCCGTTCCTTCAGAAAAGGCTGGTCCCAACAATGGTCCGCAGATCCGCCTTTCGTGTCCTCAAATGCACCCGGCGACCAGGCGATCCCTCAGGTCACGTCCGATGAAATTCGCCGCACCCGCCTTTACACGGTCAAGGGCGGCAAGCGTTTCCATTACCGTGAGACCGCCGCAGACTTCGCGTGGGAAGCGGGCAAGATGCTTCCGAAAAACCACCCGCTACTGCCGCTCCTTTACAACACTGCCGGTCAGTGGCTTGCAGCAAGCTATCCGGAGGCGGCGGACCGCTTCTACCAAGCCATCGTCCGCCGTTGTGCGAATACTCCAGAAGGCCAAGCCGCCGAAGCCAAGCGCTGGTTCCTCGCAGATCTGGTCCCGCTCGCCGACCTGCCACAACTGCCCGCTAAGTTTCAATGACAGAGCGGAATTATTAATCATAATTTTGATGCATGATTTGAACAATAAACTTAAAAAAGCTTTGTATTTATTGGCTTACAGCTTTTGATTTTCGATGCATTATTCGTTCATTAAATGGCTCGTTCTGCACAAATCACCCGTGAAAATCTCGCGTCCATTGATCGGGACGCGTGGGCCTATTTCCGCGACCGAGCTGGCGGCGTTGCTGCGAGTCAACCGCACGACCATCGCCCGCACATTGCCAGATTTCGGGGATGAGTTAGTGACACGCGGAGCACTCGTTACATGCTGCGCCGAAGGATTCGAAACATCGGGAATCGCTGGCCGATTTATCGCGTGGATGCGGACGGCAGGGCTCGCGAGTGGGCGGAGCTTGAGGCGCTGCAAGACCGCTTGTGGCAAGTAAACTGAGTGGGAAATCCGCCGGAATAGGCGGGGCTTTTTACGACGGAAAACGGATTATGGAGCAGGTTTCCGTTTTTTGTCGACGATGCGAGACCACAAGGATTTCTCGGATGAGCCATCGCCAACCGGATTTCGAGAACCTTGCAGCTTCCTGACGATCCGAGATTATGGAGTGACGAGGACGTGCTCACTTATACCATTTAGCGGATTATTCTATGCGTCCTTGATGGATTAGCCTATTCAAAGCGCATGGGTTCAAATCGAAGTAAAATCGACCACAAGAATGAGGCACTCGAAGTCGTCAAGAGACATCGCACGGAGGAAATAGGTTGGA
>JANMYL010000144.1:0-2378 GCA_031382045.1 Akkermansiaceae bacterium
CACTAAGTCCGCCTCAGCATCCGGAAGGCTTCGCAGCTTGGTAAAAATCTCAGATGAGCATTCGAGCAAATGCCGTTCCCTGGCATCCTCCGTCGCGTTAAGAATCACCATCGGCCAGCGCGGCGCATCCGATCTCGCAGCCACGGCATGGCTGAATTGATCCAGGCATTGCAGGCGAGCAGTCACGGGCACAGCCACAGAATCTGCAAGCGTGTCACTCGTCCGCGCAAGCAGGTAGCCGAGGCTGGCCGCTCTACGCATCGGTCTGGGGAGCAGTCGCAAAGTCAGGTAAAACGACCGTGAAACCCCCTTGAGCACTTGTTTTTCCAATTCGCCAGTCACTGGAAATAAACAAGGTCCGTAAGATGGAAATGTCAACCTGCCACCGTGACCAGTCAGGTTCAAATCCCGTGGAAATCGGGTTGCGATCGGTGTAAAAAACCGCCATCGTGCTAACGGAATGAATGATTACCCATGGAATTCACCAGATAAGGACCGCATCAAACTCGAACGACTGGAACTCGCACTGCGGGCATCGAACGAAGGGATTTGGGACTGGCAGACCGACGAAAAGGAAATTTACTACTCGCGCCGGATTCTTGAGTTCTTGGAATGCGGAAGCGACCGCGCGCCCAATCTTTTCCTAGCGCCCTACAACAGCATTTTCCCTGAAGACCAGCACGCATTCACTCTTGCCGTGACTCAAGCACTCGAGGACAGCGGGCCGGAAACCCTCGCTGTGGATGCCCGCATCCGCGCCGGCGGCGGGGAATGGCGCTGGCTCAAAATCCGCGGCACAGTTGTCCGCAATCGCGATGGAAAAGCTGTGCGCATCGCTGGCTCCATGATCAACATCAGCCAGCGGAAAGCTGCAGAAGCCCAAGTGGAAGAAGAGCGTTTCCTTCTCAGGCAATTGATCGATCACGTTCCTTTGCAAATTTATTTCAAAGACCTGCATTCAAATTTCGCCATGGCGAATCAACGAATGGCCAAGTGGATGGGATTTGCTCAAGAAACTGAACTGGTCCAAAAACACGATCGAGATTTCTTCGATTACGAACATTGGAAATCTGCTGAAGACGACGAAAAACACATCGTCCAATCCGGCGAAGCCATCATCGACCAACTTGAACACGAAACTTGGCGCAAAGGCGCTGAAACTTGGGTCATCACTTCCAAGTTCCCATGGCGGGACCGCCACGGCAACATCAAGGGCACCTTCGGTGTCTCCAGCGATGTCACCAAACTCGTCAAAGCCCAGCGCGAAGCCACCGAACTCGCCCAACAACTCCAACTGCAAAACCAAGCTTATGAGGAAGAGCTCCTGCTCGCCCGCGAAATCCAGCAGGCACTGGCTGACGAGGGATTTCCAGCCTCCACCCCGGGCCAGCACGGCCACCTTACCTTCGGCGCGCGCTACATTCCAATTTCCGGCCTCGCCGGGGATTTCTTCGAAGTCACCAAGGTCAATGATGACTGCTTCAGCGTCTTAATCTGCGATGTCATGGGCCACGGCGTCCGCTCCGCACTCATCGTCGCGATGCTTCGAGGGCTCCTCGAAAAACAACGAGCTCAATCCAGCGAGCCCGGCTTATTTCTCCAAAGCCTCAACGACGGACTCACCGCCATCCTCGAACGGGCCGGCACCACCATGTTCGCCACTGCCTTCTTCGGCCTGGCCGATCTATCCGCTGGCACCTTCAAATACGCCTGCGCTGGCCACCCGGGGCCAATTATTGCTGGCCGCAACGGCGTCCGCCAGATCGCCAGCGACCGCTCCCAGAAAGGCCCCGGTCTCGGCTTGCGCAAGGGTGCGATCTTCCCAACCCACGAAATCGAACTCGCTGAAATTGAACGTATCATCCTCTTCACCGACGGCGTTCTCGAAGCCGAGAATCAGAGTGGTGAACCATTTTTCGAAAACCGACTGATGGAAATCATCAACCGCAAGTCCGGTGAGCCGCTAGAAAACTTATTGAACGACATCCTCGAAAGTGTCCTCGCATTTTCAGATAGAAAACAGTTTGACGACGATGTCTGCCTTCTCGGAGTGGATATCACACGGACCACGTAAACCATTGTTCCGAGTGGCAGGCCAAAACCGCCTTTGTCTGGGATCAGGCCACACCATAAAATTGAATTTAGGCCAGTCTTAACTCATTCTATCAGTTAACCAGCACGCACTCGTTTCGTCGTAATGCGAAGTCATTGATCTATTGGTGAACTAATGCCACTTTCGCCAGTAGCTGTATCTAAACGCTCACTTTTAAAAACTCCGCCACCTGATTTGTATATCTGGGATTTCCCAACTTGATTACCCTCCATTAGAGCTGCTGCGCTGTGAGACACATTGGTTTGGGCCAACAATCATGCGTAAT
>JANMYL010000156.1:0-3721 GCA_031382045.1 Akkermansiaceae bacterium
AGTCGAGTCCGAGTCGCCCGGCCGGAGGTCTGTCCAAGCGCCGGAGGAAGCGACTACGGCCGCATGTAAGTTAGTCACTCCGCCGGGGAAATAGTAGCCTCCCACGCCGTCCAGCGTGCAGGACGTGGCGTGAGTCAGCGCGGTATTCCAGCCAATGGTCGGCGGATAGGTCACTCCATCCGCGTGGAAGCTCGCGGTAGGCACGGCTCCGAGGCGGCGGTTCTCCACGGTCGTATCCACGGGATTCCCCGAGCTGCAGGTGATGCCGGCGCCGAGACAAACCACTTCTTGATCCAGCATGAACCAAGATTTTTTCCCCTGCAAAGTCGAGGGTCCACTGGCACTGGTTACCGGATGCAAGGCCATGCCCGCCACGCCATAAGTCCCGGCGACGTGTGCCCCACCGACCCAGTCCTGGTCCGTCGTGCCTAGCTGAGGCGCGTAGGTCTGCTCCACCGTCGTCCCTGGCAGGTGAAAAGGATCCACCGTGGGCCAGAAATCCCCGGTGAACTGCGTGTCCGGCGTGCCGACGTAGAGATAGGTCATGCCATCGCCCGTGAACCCGCCTTTGCGGTTTGAAGTGTTCGATAAGTTTTCGAAATTCACGATCCGGCGGGATGACATACTGAGGGCGAAGGCGAAGCCGCTGCGGAACGATGTGACGCGATCGATTTGGGAAAAATGAAATTGCCCAGCTGCGAGCTGGGGCGCAGCGGCGTAGGCAATCAGCGTGGCGGCGGGGGCGGCGGGGGCGAATAAGGCCACTTCACGGATGGCATCCAGCGCCGCAGCCCCGGCGACTTCTTGAGAGTGATTTGACCACGAGCTTACCCGTCCGCGTGACATATCCATCAGGGCCCCATGGTAGATCAGCGGCTTGAAGCCCTCGTTGATCCAGCTATAGACATTTGCCAGATTTGGGTCGGTGATGGCCCACGGCGAGCCCTTCAAAAAATTCACAACTAACGCGATAGTTTGGAGCTGTTCCAAGCCATAGTGACCGTTGTAAGCCGTGTCTCCATGAAATTTATAGGAGCCATCCCGGTAGAAGCCGTCGCCGGTGGTCGCGTATGGAAAAACCTTGGAAAGCCGGGTTTGCCCCTGAGTGAGCTTGGCGCCGCTCTTGGCGAGAATGCCGCGGATCAGGGTCACCAAGACTGCATTTGACGTGTTAGCCCCTTCCAATTTATTCCAGTTGAAGGTGGTGCTGAAGAGGCCATCAGGGCCGAAGTGATCCACTGCCGCGCCGTATTGAGTAATTTGAGCAGCTGACAATGCCGGGTAGATCAACACCGCCGTGTCATTGAGCGCCTGCGGTGAGGCGATCTCCCAATCATACCAACTTTGATAGGGCACTGTGGTAGAGGTGGTGAAAACATTAGCCGTCATCCAGTCCAGTCCTGCGGCTACGGCGGTGGCTAGACTGGCATCTCCCGCCAGTGAGCTACCTGGCATGGCATAGGCCAGCGCCATGGCACGCAGCCGCTTGAACGTGTCCACGATATTCTGAGATTCGGAGCCTATCGGTAAATCACTCCACAGATAGAAACTTGCGGGGGATGGGCTCGCATTCATGGCGACTTGGCTGCTGCTCCCTTCCCAGTGTGCCTTTGCCTTTTTCACCACCTTGACCGGATCCGTAGCGGTGGCGAGGATCTGATCCCGCCATGCCATCCGCAGAGTATCATACGGGTTCGCCGGGGCAGACGCCATCAGGAACAGCATCAAAAGCAGATAGAATGTCCCGCGGAGAAAAGGGTTCATGGATTTAGAAACCTACCGTTATGGCAGGAGAAGAAAAACGCAACTTGGTAAAGCCCTGCTGCGGGGGGAGAGGAGTTGCTAGTTTTTAGTATTCAGTTTTCAGGAAGTAGCATTGGGATGGGGGAGTTTGTTTTAACGGAGGCCGAGGACTTTAGGCGGGCTGGCATTTCCGAAGCGATCTAGGGCGGTGGCGGCGATGGCATCGGCGCGGGGGATGGTGGCGGACTTGGCACCGCTGGGTGAGATTTTTACGGTCCGCCAGGCACCGCTGATTTTTGCCTGGATTGCGACTTTGGCGCTGCTGCCCTCTGACTGCCAGCGGATGATGGTATTTTCACCTTCCGCAGTGGCGCTGAGGTTGGGGGCGGCAGGGGACTTGGTGCTGAGCCATGGCATGGGCGGGATGGCGGCGGGCTGGGTGTAGGTGCTGGCGAGCTTGGTGGAAATGCCGCCTTGGTTTTTGACGAGGCTTTTAGCGCTCCAGTGGATGTGGCCGTTCCAGTTTTTGCCGATCTTACGGCTGAGGTCGATTTGGTGGGTGATTTCTGAAGCTGGTCTGTTGTCTTCTGAGCCGCCGATGCGAGTCGTGGCGATGCCGGGCCAGACCGGGCGGGAGCCTTGCTGGCGCCACCAACTGAGCAGGGTGGAGAAACTTTGTTTCTGTGGGGAATCACGCCAGTAGAGTTGGGGTGCGAGGTAGTCGAGCCAGCCGTTTTTCAGCCATTTACGAGAGTCGCCGGCGAGCTGCTCGTAGCTGTCGATGCCAGCCTCGATCCCTGCGGGGACGCCGGGCCGCCAAATGCCGAAGGGGCTGATGCCGACGCGGACCCAAGGCTTCTGGCGTTTGACGGAGGAGTAGAGGCTGCTGACGAAGCCATCGACGTAGCTACGGCGCTCGGCGGGGCTTTTTCCGTCGGGGAAGCGCAGGCTGCCAGAGGGATACGGATAGAAATAGTCGTCGAGGTGGACGCCGTCGATGTCGTAGCGATTGACGACATCGAGGATGACTTTGAGGGCGTGTGAGCGGGTGTCGGAGCTGGCGGGGTCGCACCAAGTCATACTGCCGAATTTCCGGGTGATGCCCGGCGTGCTGCGGCAGACGTGATTTCCGGCGATCTGCTGGGAATTATTGGAAAGGGCGCGGAATGGATTGAACCAAGCGTGGACTTCGATCCCGCGGGCGTGGGCTTGCTGGATGCAGTAGGTGAGGGGATCGTAGCCGGGCGAGCGACCCATGGTGCCGGTGAGGCTGGCGCTCCATGGCTCGATGGAGGAGGAGTAAACTGCATCGCACTGCGGGCGGACTTGGAAGATGACGGCGTTCATCCTGAGCGCGGCGAGCTTATCGAGGATGGTGCGCATTTCGGCTTGCTGGCCGGCGGCGCTGAGACCGGGCGAGCTGGGCCAGTCGATATTATAAATACAGGCGATCCAAGCGCCGCGAAATTCGCGGGCGAGGGCGGGTGGGCGCTCGTTGACCGGGGAATAGGATTGCGCGTGGGAGAGAGCGGCGAGCAAGCCGAAGAGCAAAAGCGAGCGAATCATTAAAGGACTATGACGAGTCCTGTGGTGCTCGGCAAGGCTTGCGACATCATCCGGAGGTAAGAAAAAGACGGGTCGGTGAAGAACTGGCCAAGGACCAAAATCGAGGAAAAGAGCAGTTTCAAGCCGTAAGGGGCGAAGGCGATGAAGATTTGTTTCTGACTTTGTTATCTTTTCCCAAGAAAACTTGACGGCATTGCATGAGGTTGTTTCCCTCCTACGCACTTCAGTGCGGTTAGCGCAGATTTATTCAGTGACTATCCGACTGCTGAGCCAAATATCTGATGGGGTTTTTACTTCGTAGCTATTTGATTTAAACTTGCTTGTGCCGGCTTAGCTCAGTGGTAGAGCAACTGATTTGTAATCAGTAGGTCATCAGTTCGACTCTGATAGCCGGCTCCATCTAATAATCGCC
>JANMYL010000170.1:0-15864 GCA_031382045.1 Akkermansiaceae bacterium
GCGGTGGAGTGATCGACAGGAAGTGGCGAACCTTTCAGCCGCTGTTGGAATTTTTCTGAGAATTTCCCGAGATCATGCCAAAGTCCAGCGAGGTAGCCCCATTGGTGGGCGGTGGTGGATTCTGGGGAGTTGGCTGGGAACATTTCGGCGGCGAACTTGGCGGTCCAGAAGGCGACTTTATTGAGGTGGCCGTGGTGGGGTTCGAGATCTGCACACTTTTGGCATGACTCGCGTTGGCACTCGTCTTTGTCTTCACCAAACGGGGTGAAGAGTGGCTCCCAGTGTTCCTGGGATTTTTCGTCTAGGGTGTGGGCGTAGAATTTCATGAGGGGCGGATGCGGAGCGTGTAATCGCCAGAGACTTTGAGGAGGATGCCGTGGACGTGGTTTTAGCGCGGCTTGATCGATGATTCAGATTTGGGGGAAGGAAGGGGTTTGAAGTTTGCCTTGGTGGAGATTTTCGTGCCGCTTTTGGATTCTAGTTCGCGGCGGGCGTTGCCGGCGATGGAGCCTCCGGCTTTGGCGGCTTGTTGATTTTGCGGGAATCCTTGCGCGTCCTTTTTTTTGGCGATCTCGGTGGTAGAGGCTTCTCCTAACATGGTGAAGATGAGTTCCAGATCGGTCATGTGATCGCGGAGGTTTTCCTTGGGGTTGGAGAGGGCTTTGAAATCCTTATATTCGGCGGGGGTCATGCCGAAGGTGGCTTTGCTGATTTCTGCGGTGAGGATGGCGTATTCCTTGCCTGCCTTGACGCCGCGCTTGCTCCACTCGTCGGTGAGTTCGTCGCGCACGGCGATGCCGCGCAGGCGTTTTTCGATCCAGTCCTCGGAGTAGCCTTTTTGCTCGTAGATCGCCCGCATCCGTTTGGCGGCGAGTTCGGGGTTTTCGATTTCTTCGAGGCGTTCGTAGCCGACTTTGGCGAGCCAGCGCTTGAAGGGCTCGGCTTTGGGGGATGGGACGGACTGGATGAGGCGGAGAATCTGCTCGGTGTCGGCGATATCGGTCATGCGTTGCTTGCCGTCGGCAGCGGTCATTTTCAAACCGTTACAATTTGTAACGGTTTCATTTCCTTCATCCGTGAGACGCTTTTTCAAGACACGCCAATAAACTGGGGGATTCGGGCTATCGGTCAGAATGGCAAGGACATCGACGATGGCGAATACCCATTTTTCCTCGCTGGCGTTCCAGGCGCGGCGGACTTGTTTTTCTTCGAAGAGGGAGATGGTGGACATGGCTTGATGGTTGATGTGGGAGTTGGAAAATTCTCAAAGGGCGTATTCACCGGAGACTTTCAGGAGGAGATGCCATGGGGGGATGAGGCGGGGGAGGGGATTTTAAGGGTTCGCTTGTTGCCTGTTGGAGAAAATGGATAGAAGATCGAGAATTGGCGATGATGGATTTCAGGAAGCTCATTTCTTGTGGGTGAGGCGTTTTTTTAATACGGAGCTTGGGTTCTGCGGGGTGGTGTCTGAATACTCACGGCAGCAGCCGATCGGTTTTTTCGCGCTCAAAAGCGATGGGTGCTTTGTCTTTTAGAAATCCGATGAGCTGCTCTGGTGTGAGGATGGGCTGGAGTTCATCGCGGTTGTCCTTTTTAACAATATTGAGACGCTGTTGGCTGATCTGGAGAGGTTTGTGAACTTTTTTGGGAGTAATCATCGGGTGTTTGGGTAATAGGGCGGAGGTTTTAAACAAAATAAGTTTGGGGTGATGTCGGAGGTTTGTAATCCGAATGGGTGGGAGGAGGGTGAAGCGGTTGCTAGGGATGAAGTGGTCGCTAATTGCAGGATTTCAGCTTTTAGGACTTGAGTATTTACCATGGGGGGTGGGTCAAATAGCGGGTCATGGTCGAAATATTTTCGTTTTTTTAATGGCTCCGGGAATTTCGTTGGAAGAAATCGTCTCTGCTCTTGAGAAGCCGGAAGAAAGGAGGTTTCAGACGGCCGGAGATCGGGCGAAATTAGCAATTCTCGGGACTTGCCGCCGTCACGATGGTTTTCTAATTTGCGGCCCCGGTTCGGGTCTATCACTGGGGCCAACAATTTGACTGATTTTATGAGCGCCAAGACATCTAAGACATCCAATACTAGCCACGATCAGGATGCGATTCACAAGCCGTCCAAGGAATTTTCCGTGAAGGCGCGGATTCCGTCGATGGCGGCTTATAAGAAGCTTTACAAGGAATCCATCGAGCGGCCCGACAAGTTTTGGGCGCGTGAGGCGAAGGAGTTGGTTTGGCAAAAACCGTGGACGAAGGTGTTGGATTGGAAGCCCCCACACGCGAAATGGTTCGACGGTGGGAAGCTCAACGTCTGTGAAAACTGCGTGGACCGCCACGCCGAGGGCCCACGCAAGAACAAGGCTGCCATCATCTGGGAGGGCGAGCCCGGTGATAAGCGCGTCATCACCTACGGCCAGCTGCAGAAGGATGTATGCCGCTTCGCCAATGTGCTCGTAAAAAATGGCGTCAAGGCCAAGGACCGCGTGCTCATTTACATGCCGATGATCCCGGAAGCCGCCGTGGCGATGCTCGCCTGCGCCCGGATCGGGGCAGTGCATAACGTGGTTTTCGGTGGATTCGCGGCGGAAGCCATCGTCGATCGTCTCGAAGACTCGGGTGCGACCACTATCGTCACCGCGGATGGCGGCTGGCGGCGCGGCAAGGTCGTGGCGCTCAAGCCGGTGGTGGATGAGGCACTCGCGAAATACGATAAGGTCAAGCGTGTCATCGTGGTGAAACGCTGCGCGAACGAAATCTCGATGGATGCGAAGCGCGACGCTTGGTGGCATGATGAGGTGGCCTCGGTCTCTTCCAAGCATGTCGCCAAGGGATTCGACTCCGAGCACCCGCTTTTCGTCCTCTACACGTCCGGCTCGACCGGCAAACCGAAGGGGATTCTCCACACCTCCGGCGGCTACCTGACCGGCACGTATTCCACCTGTAAATACATTTTCGACATGCGTGACGAGGATGTTTACTGGTGCACTGCAGATGTAGGCTGGATCACTGGGCATTCTTACATTGTTTACGGTCCGCTGGCGAATGGCGTCACTCAGGTGATGTATGAAGGTGCGCCGAATCAGCCGGATTTCGGGCGCTTTTGGAAAATGATCGAGGAATACGGCGTCACGATTTTCTACACTGCACCGACTGCGATCCGCGCGTTTATCAAAGCGGGCGATCATTTCCCGAAAGCGCACGATCTCTCCTCGCTGCGCCTGCTCGGGTCCGTCGGTGAGCCGATCAATCCAGAGGCTTGGAATTGGTATCACAAGCACATCGGCGGCGGAAAATGCCCGATCGTCGATACTTGGTGGCAGACTGAAACAGGCGCGATTTTGATTTCTCCGCTACCCGGTGCCACGCCCTGCAAGCCCGGCACCGCCACGCTGCCGTTCTTCGGTATCGACGCCGCTATCCTCGACGACGCCGGCAACGAATGCAAAAATGGCCAAGACGGACGCCTCGTCATTCGCAAGCCTTGGCCATCCATGATTCGCTCGATTTACGGCGACAAGGAGCGCTATAAAAAGACTTACTGGTCAGATTACCCCGGTGGTATTTACACAGCGGGCGACGGTGCCCGCCGTGACAAGGAAGGGAATTTCTGGATCATCGGGCGCTTGGACGACGTGCTCAATGTATCTGGCCACCGCCTCGGCACCGCGGAAATCGAGAGCGCGCTTGTCTCCCATCCGGCCGTCGCGGAGGCCGCGGTAGTTGGGCGTCCGGACGAGATGAAAGGCCAAGCTGTCGCCGCCTTCGTCACACTGAAGGGAAATTATGATGAGTCCGACGCCCTGCGCATCGAGCTACGCAACCACGTCGGTAAAGTCATAGGCGCGATCGCCAAGCCAGACGATCTACATTTCGCCGTCGGTCTGCCAAAGACTCGCTCTGGGAAAATCATGCGCCGTCTCCTGAAAGAGCTGGTTTGCACCGGTAAAATTTCCGGCAACGTTACCACTCTCGAAGACATATCCGTCATCGAGAGCCTGCAGCGTAAGATTGCCAAATAAATTCATCGGCTATTCCCATGACTCCATCTCGCTACTTCATTGCCCGCGTTGCGCAGGCTTTCGGTTATTTACGAAAAAATCAGCGTATGAATGACGCGGCAACTGAAATGCACCTTGTACGCGATGCCGAGACCCACCTTGGCTTTGCGATATGGGAGAAGGTCGAGACTATCGAGGAGCTGTCTGTTCAATACTGGAACTTGCGGAAATTCATCAAAGAGAAAGAGGCCATTCAGAAAAAAATCGATGCCTGCCAAGTCCGGCTCGACAAGGCACATGAGGAGCGGGCGAACGTGCTCAATAGTGCTCCAGAAATCCATCAAGAGCTGGTGGATCAGCGTGTTCTTCTACTCACAGGACTCGAAATCCTCGCCCGGCGGCGTGATGAAATCGTCGCGGAGGCCCGCGAGGTCCGCCGTGTCTATGACGGGCTCAAGATGAAACTCGAAGTGCTCACCAACGAGCCCAATGGCCCGGAAGCCGGTGAGGAAAACATCGCCAAAGTCACACGTCGCTTGGAGGATCTCAAACTCAAATTTTCCGATCTCAAAAACCAACGCATCCTTATCGGCTCCGAAATCGAAGCGGGCGATAAGAAGGTTCTGCTCGTGGATGATCAACTCAACGAGAAGAAAAAAGACCGTCAGCTTTACGCTTCGGAAGCCTTCCTTGTGATCAGCGATGGTAACAAGGAAATCTCCACGCTGCGTGCAGAAATTGGATTGTTAGACACTCAGATGCACCAACTCTACGCCGAGATCGGTCGTTTCGTTAGCCACAACATTCTCCAACATCCGGCCTGCGCCACGGCAGCGTCGTCCCATCGTGGGCTGGTCGATGTGATGTGCGCCCTTCGTCGCTCGATCGAGCTGAACCACCGCCTAGCCGGCACGGCTTGAGGCCGTTAGGTGCACCCGCCACCTGCGAATTTGCCTTGATTCGGCCGGGGCTCTGACTTTGAGTGCTGCCTGACTAATCCACTTCGCTATGAAAAAATACATCACGGAATTTATCGGCACATTCTTTCTTGTTCTCACCATCGGCTGCACGGTTATTCCCGGAGCGGCTGGCGTGATTGCTCCGCTGGCCATTGGCTCTGCACTGATGATCATGATTTTCGCGGGTGGTCACATCTCCGGCGGCCATTACAATCCTGGTGTAACGCTTGCCGTTTGGTTGCGTGGGCGTTGCGAGTCAAAGGATGTAGTGCCCTACATTCTCTCTCAGGTCTTAGGCGCTCTGGCGGCCGCGAGCATCGTCACCTTTCTCTACAAAGCAGGCACTCCGATGATAATTGCCGACGTGCCAAAGGCATTTGTCGCTGAGCTTCTCTTCAGTTTTGCCCTTTGCTACGTCGTCCTCAACGTCGCCACAGCCAAGGCAAACGCTAATAATTCCTTCTACGGAATGGCCATCGGTTTCACGGTGGTGGTCGGCGCTTTCGCGGTCGGCGGCATTTCCGGCGGTGCCTTCAACTCTGCGGTCGCCGTCGGTGCTGCCGCCATGAAGATGCTCAATTTCACCGATATCTGGATTCATATTTCCGCCAACCTTGCGGGTGGTGCCGCTGCTGCTGGCGTGTTCAAGTTTGCCAATCCTACCGATAAGTAATTCGCTTCCGACTGCTTACCCAGCAGCCGTTGGCGAAAGTCGGCGGCTGTTTTTTGTTTTAAAATCCACATTCACGATTCCATCACTTTCATGAAAATATTCACTCGAATCATTCCCATCGCCGCCCTCGTTAGTAGTGCCTTCAGCTTCGCTGAGGAGGCTCCTATCATGCACTTACTTTTCAACGGCAAGGACCTAAGCGGCTGGACCGGCGGCGGATACATCGTGGAGGACGGTGCCATCGTCTGCACCCCCGAGGGGAAAAATTTGATGACCGAGCAGACATTTTCCAACTACTTTCTCGACTTCGATTTCAAGCTGCCACCTGGCGGAAATAACGGTCTCGGCATTCACTATCCCGGCACTGGCGATGGTGCCTACACTGGCATGGAAATCCAGGTTCTCGATAACACCGCCGAGAAATACAAGGACCTCAAGGAATACCAATTCCACGGCTCGCTCTACACGCTTGCCCCCGCTGAAAAAACCGGACTCAAGCCCGTGGGCGAATGGAACCATCAAAGAGTGAGCGTATTAGGACCAGCGGTGACCGTCGAGCTCAACGGGAAAACCATCCTCAAAGCAAATCTCGATGAGCTCGCAGCCAGCCACCCGGATCACCAAGGCGTGAAGCGCCGCGCTGGCCACATCGCTTGGCTCGGTCATGGCGATCGTGTCGCGTTCCGCAACGTCGAAATCGCCGAAATCCCGCCCGCGGCGAACATCGAAGGCGTGATGGCCGCCGGATTCACCCGACTGTTTAACGGTAAAAACCTCGACGGCTGGAAACACGGGAACAGTCCGGAATGGACCGTGACCAACGGCATTCTCAAGCACAGCGGCCGCCGTGGCGAGCCTGCGGATCTCTGGACCGAAAAGGAATACGGCGACTGCACGCTTGTCTTCGATTGGCGCTGGAGCGGCCGCGGGCCGATGAAATCCCAACCGATCATCTTGCCCGACGGCTCCCAAAACGGACAGGCCGAGATCGAGGAGCTCGACAGCGGCATCTACTTGCGCGGCAGCACCAAGGGTCAAGTGAACTTGTGGAACTGGTCCATCGGCTCCGGCGAGATTTACGGCTACCGCACGGATCCCGCAATGTCTGCAGCAGTGAAAGCCGGTGCGACTCCCAAGACCAAGGCAGACCGCCCGCTTGGCGAGTGGAATCGCACGATGATCACTCTCAAAGGCGACCGCATCAACGTCTCCATCAACGGTCGCGCAGTCATCGAAAATGCGCAGCTCCCCGACATTCCTACCAAGGGCTCTATCGGTCTCCAGCATCACGGCTCGGCGATTGATTTTGCGAATTTTTGGATCAAAACCCCATGAATTGACTGCGTCACCATGCGCTATCGAGAAGCCATCGACTGGTTGTTCACCACCCAACTGTTTGGAATCAAGCTGGGGCTAGACGGTCCACGCCAGTTGCTCAAGGAGTTTCTCGCCTACCCGGCGCATGGGGTGCAAGTCATCCATGTCGCCGGAACTAACGGCAAGGGCAGCACCTGTGCGATGATTGATAGCATCGCGCGCGCCTGCGGCCGGCGCTGCGCGCTTTTCACCTCGCCGCACCTCATCGACTTCCGCGAACGGATCAAGGTGAATGGCGAGGAAATCCCGGAAGACGCCTGCGCTGAGATGCTCACCGAGTTGCGAGCTATCAGCGAGCGAATGGAAACGCATCCGACATTTTTTGAAATCACGCTGGTCTTAGCGATGCGATGGTTTCGCCTCCGCGAGTGCGAAATCATCGTGCTCGAAACTGGCATGGGCGGACGGCTCGACGCGACCACCGCAGTGCCGGCGGATGTCTGCGTGATCACCCCCGTCGGCATGGATCACATGCAGCAGCTTGGAAACTCGCTCGAAAAAATCGCCGCAGAAAAAGCCGGGATTTTCGTAAGTGGGAAGCCGGTTATTTCCGCACCACAGGCCGCCGCCGTGCGCCGGGTATTGGAACAACAGGCGAGTGAAAAACGCTCACCGTTGGAGTTCGTCGAGGAACCACTGCTAGGCTATCCGATGGCTCTCGCGGGCGTGCACCAAGCGTGGAATGCTGCGCTCGCAGTGGCTGCTTTGCATCGTTTGGAAATCCCTCTCAGCTCGGACAGCGTCAGCTACGGTCTGCGTCATGTCGCTTGGCCTGGGCGTTTCGAACTCATCCGGCCCGGCGTGATTCTCGACGGCGCACACAATCCTCAGTCCGCGCAGGCTCTCGCAGAGACTTGGCGTCACAGCTTCCCAGACAAGCAAGCCGCGCTCATATTCAGTGCAGTGGACGGCAAGGACATCGCCGCCATCCTGAAAATCCTCGCCCCGCTCGCCTCGCGGATTTTCCTCTGCCCCGTGAATACACCGCGGGCTGTTTCTCCAGCAGAGCTCGCGGACTATCTACCAGCAGACGCGGCGCCGCACGAGGGGTTTGGAAATTTTGAAAGCGCCTTCATTGCAGCGAGTATGCACGGAACCCCGGTTCTTGTTGCAGGCTCGCTCTTCCTAGTCGGTGAGGCGCGGGCATTTCTAACTTCCGGAAAATTCCAATCGAGTTTGCAGTGAGTTGAAAGACTTTTTAACTCACTCTACAGTCCAAGTGGAGTAGTTCCTGCTAGATGTCGGAACTTTTTGGCCTTGGCTGATGTGGATGGATAATTGGCGGATAAGGCGTTGGATCTAATGGATCACGCCGATGGGCTTTGCGTCCGATTGAGACAGTCAAAAGAAATTCTAACGGGCATCAATCATCGGCGTGCATAGCGAAATCCTGGAAACGCGCGAACAAGCCGACGCATCTCTAACTTCATTAGATTGGCCGTCACCACATGCGCGGGCAATCCGCTGCGCTCGATGATGAGATCCACCGGTGACTCATCGACAGTCACGGCGGCGAAAACGGCAGCTTCCTCCTCGGGTAGCTCGGGAAGTTCCGAGGCGGGCTCGGCGAAACTGGCTTTGCGCGCGAAGGGAAGTTCTCCCAGATCATCGAGTATATGCGAGGCATCGGCGACTAACGTGGCGCCGTCTCGGATGAGCTGGTTACAACCAGCGGAGGTTGGCTTATCGATTGGGCCGGGGACGGCGAAGATTGGCTTGCCGTATTCAGAGGCGAGGTTCGCGGTAATGAGGGAGCCGGACCACGCCGGACACTCGACGACAAGCACCGCCCGTGCCCACGCCGCGACGATGCGGTTGCGCATCGGGAAAGTCTGTTTATCCGGTGAGGTGTGCAGCGAGAACTCGGAAACCACTGCACCGAAGCCGCTGGCAATTTTCTCAGCGAGCGCGAGATTTTCTTGGGGAAAAAGCTTGGCTAAGCCGGAGCCGAGCACTGCGATGGTGCGCCCATTTGCGGCGACGGCAGCCTCGTGCGCAGCGGTGTCTATACCACGGGCGAGACCAGAAATGATAGTAAAGCCAGCCTGGGCAATCTGGTAGGAAAGCTTCTTGGTCGCCTGGACGCCGTAGTGCGTCGCCCGCCGCGAACCGACTACGCTAATGGCGTGTTTGTCGCGCAGCTCCAATTTCCCCCAGACATATAATAACAGCGGCGGATCATAAGCTTCACGCAGCGGTGCTGGGTAGTCGGTGTCGTTCTGAGTGACGATGGAAATTCCGCGCTCGGCGGCTTCGCGGAGTTCTGTGGCGGGATCGGCGTAGTCCTGCCAAGAATGAAGAATTTTTGCGGTTTCCTCGCCTATGCTGTCCACACGCATCAGTCGGTCTTTGGCCGCGCCAAGGATAGCTACGGGATTGCCGAAATTTTCGAGCAAACGCCGGACACGGATGGGGCCTATTTTCGGTAGCATGTTGAGGGCTACAAGGGCTTCTTGTTCGGTCATGTAATCACAGACTGCCGATAGATCGTCGTTCCGTCAAAGACGGTTTTTGGAATATGCTCAGACTGCCTCTGTTGGAAGCGGAGCCTGAGTCAAATCAGGCTAACTCCTGGAGGCATTTCGCATGGAAGCGTGATCGAGGGCTTCGTTAATATGGGTCAGCGAGGCAAGGAGATATAGAATAGATAAGCTACTAGGATTTCTTGTCCTCCACCCGGTCTGCGGCGCGACGGACACGACTTGTGTATTGTTCAAGGGATTCGCTCTTCTTGAGGGTGAGGGCAGCTTGGAGGTGGGTGAGGGCCTCGGGGTAGCGGCGTTCGCGGACGAGCATTTGGCCGAGCGCTAGATTTGCCTGATAAGCCACTGCTTCAATCCGGGCGGCGAGCTGATAGTTAGTGCGCGCCTCGTTGACGAAGGCTGCGCGTTTCTCTTCGTTTGCCTCTTCGCGAGACAGCAAGTCCTTGTGGCGTGCGAGCTCCACTAGCACCTCTCCATTTGCGGGATTGAGCCCGACGAGCTGATCGAGTAAAGCACCGGTGCGATCGGTCTCGTCCTTGGCCTGGGAAATACGGACTTCGGTGAGTAACAGCGCAGTGAGATCCGCAGGCGGAAGCTTGTCGCCGGTCTTGGTGCGGATGCGGGCGATGAACTGCTCCGCTTTATCAGGAAAGCCATAATCATTAAGGATACGCGCGGATTTAAGGGCGCGCGAAACGTCCAACACGCTGGCCTTGTCCATGGCAGCAAGGTAGGCAAGCAGTGCTAACTGCGGTTCGTTGCGGTCCATATGCAGGTTTCCTAGCAGGTTGAGGTTGGTCTCATCCGCGATGCCCTTGAGGCGCAGTGTCTCTAAATTGATGATGGCGTCTTCCTTGCGCTCCATGGCGAGGTAGGCATTGGTTTGCTGCAGCCAGAGTTGTTTGTCGTTCGGGTTCTGCTCAATAAGAGTGCCGATCAGATTAGCGGCTTCCGGGTATTTCTCCTGGGCCATGAGCGCTTGGGCGAGGCCGAGTTTCCAATCGCGCGAGGAGGCATCCAACAGATAGGCTTGGCGGTAAGCGATTTCTGCGGCGACGGGGTTCTTCTGGTGCAGGTGGCCATATCCTAGCAGACCATAGACGCGGGCGGAGTTTTCACCGAGCTCGATAGCCTTTTGAAGCATCGGCATCGCCTCGGTGATTTTATTCTGTGAGATATACAAATAAGCGAGGTTGGTGTGGGCGCGGCGGAAGCGTGGAAAGCGGCGAATTGCTTCTAGAAATTCGCGGCGTGCCTGATCCGGGCGGTCAGCTTGGAAGTAGAGGTTTCCGAGTACAAAAACCATCGCTGGGCTGATCTCAGCAGGGGCTTTCTTGGGGTCGGTGGGCTTCTCGGTCTCTTGGATGAAGCGTGCGAGCTCTATCTCCGCCTCACGAAATTTTGATTGGTCGAATTTTTCTCGAATGGTCGCCAGCGCCGCTTGTTCATCGGCGGAGACTTTAGGCTCAACTTCTGATAAGAAGCCATAGGAGCCGACGAATTCGCGTACGAATTTGGGGTCCCGGAAGAGGTTAGAAGGTGGGATGATCGGCTGGCCGCAAAGGGCGCCGGGCAGCAGAGTTAGAATAATGAAGAGGCGCAACATAGGAGTCGGAGATTTAAGATTTGAAATTTAGAATCGCTGTCAGGTTTTCTTCACCTCGAAGTTGAAGGGCACGATGCAGCTGGTCTTGAGCTTGCGGCCGGCCTTGGTGGCGGGTTTGAATTTCCACTTGTTGACTGCGTTAACGGCGGCCTTGTCGAGATCGGGATGGCCGGAAGATTGTTTGATCGAAGTGCCGGTGACGCGGCCGGTGTCATCCACAGTGCAATTCACCAAGACACGGCCGCCGATGCCCTTGCTGAGTAGCGAGCTGGGATAGGTGGGGGGCGTCTTGCTCACCGGCGATGCGGGGGTATCCATTTCCTCACCTAGGGCACCCTCGCCATCGCTCCCACCCAGCGAGCCTCTTCCAAAGCGGGGAATATCCATCGCAAAGCCGGATCCCGTTGAGGCTGCTAGGTCGCCAATATCGATTCCAAGATCTAGATCTGAGGAGTCCTCAGGTGAAGCCTCGCTATTTGCCGCCATCTCCAACGGCTCGATTGACTCCTCCAGCTCCTCCGGTTCTTCCATTGTTTCCTCCTCGGGTGGCGGTGGTGGTGGCGGGACGGTGATGTCCACGATTTGATATTCCACCTCCTCTTGCTGAGTTTCTTGATTTCCTGCGCTGAAAATGAAACTCGCCACCCCGCCTAACAATATTATACCTAAGATCACGCCGATGAACCATCGATGGCGAGATTTGGTAGGTGGCTTGGTAAACGAGGACATGGAATAAGTGACCGCCCCGTCGCGAGAGACGGAAAGTTAGGGGCCCTGTAGGTCTGGCTTTCTTTTACTTTTTTGCTTGGGTTGCGAGGCCGATCTTCTCGATTCCCAAGCGCCCAAGTAGCGACACTACGGCCATGACTTTTTGATACTGCGCTGCGCTATCGCCACGGACTACCACGGGTAAATCTGGACTGGCAGCCTTGAGGGCGCTGAGCTTGGTTTCCAGCTCTTCCAATGACACAGGCGTGAGATTGAGGGAAATTCTGCCCTCAGGATCCACGGTGATGGCTTGGATTTTAGGCGCTCCGATGTCGGTGGAGGATTTGCCGCTGGCACTGGGCAGTTCCACTTTAACGCCTTTCACGCCTGCGGCGGTCATGACAATGAAGATGAGTAGTAGTACCAGATAGAGGTCAACCATCGGGGTGACATTGATGTCGTCGTAGCTTTTATCGTCTGCGGAGGCCATGGCTTGAATGGGTTGGTTGTGTGAATGCGTTTGGACAGGGGCGTGCGAAATGGATCAGTCTTTGCTGGGATAGAACTCGGCCATCTTGGCGACGAACTCGTCGATGAAGACCTGGATTTCCGCAGTGGTGTTCTTGATCCGACCATTCAGATAAGAATAAACAAATAGGGCGGGAATAGCGACGATGAGGCCGGCGACGGTGGCTAGCAGAGCCGAGGCGATACCCGGGGCGATAGCATTGACGTTCACCTCGCCCTCTTTGGAAATGATCGCGAAGGTAATCATCACACCGACCACTGTTCCTAGCAGGCCGATGTATGGACCACCAGCGATGCTGATTGTCAGATAGATCAGGCCATCGGTCAGCTTGTGCTGGATCTGGACGAGCCCGGCATCCAGCGAGGCGCGGATAGCTTGGATAGAACGGACAGTGAGTCCCTCTGACTGATTTGGCCCCGGGGCCAGGCGGTGGCTGATCTCCTCGGAGCCGATGTGGTAAATTTGGTAGAATGGGGATTTCTGGATCATTGCCTGCGACTCCGGATTGGCGTTGCCACCGAAGCTGCGGACGCTGTCGCCACAAGCGTGATCGATGGCGGTAAGGTCTGAAGAGAGCAAGCGCCACTGGCGGAGGAACTCGCCGCTGCCCTTGTGGATGGAGTTGAGATAGTAGATTTTTTTAACGGCCACCGACCATCCGACCGCTATCATGAGTACGCAGATGCCAATCGCGATCCAGCCGTCGAACATCATATTCTTGGCAATGTCTCCGAAGAGCATGACATGTTCCATGGCCTTATTCTGCCCCCCTGGATGTTTGACTTCAGCGGCGATCGCCTTGCCCATGGTGCCATCGAACGGTAGCTCTCCCTTCCCTGATTGGATGGTCTGGCTTATTTCTCCGTTAGACTTGTTGATCGAGACCACTGCGGGAAGCCCCGAGCCGGTGTCCGCTGGCGGGGAAATCCCCTCGGTGGACTTGTCTGCAGACGCGAAAAATACGGAAGGTCCTGCCACAAATAGCGTGCCTTCGATCGCCCGTCCCGCAAAACCGAGCGCCTTGCCCTCGAACCGATGGCCACCGGCAATGGAGCCAAGCCGCTTTATTCCAAGTGCCAGTACCTTGAGTCGCTCGATCATCTCCGCCTTGGGATCGCCGACAGAGGAGGAGGCTTTTTGGTCGAGATTTGCGATTTGATCGCGGTAAAGCTGAAACTCCGATGGATGAATGCGGGTGGCGAGCGCTTTGGAATACTGGTTGAGCAGGCCCGAAGTGTAGGTGAAGCCACCTTTGCGGGTTTCGAGTTCGCGTTCGAGAACCTTGATCTTGGTGGTGCGCAGCTCTTCCTCACGCTCAAGGGAGCGTAGTTCTCTAGCAAGCGATAGAGCTTCGTCATCAAGACGATTCACGTCGTTATATAGAGAGCGGCGGAGATCCGCGTATTCTTTCTGGCTACTTTGAAGTTCACTAACGGCTTTGGTTAGTAATGCACGAGCGCTATCATTTGGATTCGAGGCGACAGCCGCCCCGGCGGAAGTGAAGCCAGCCACAGCAAGGGTGGCGGCAACTAAGGTGCGATAAATCATGGCTGGATAAGTGGAAGATGAGTGAACGAGATATCTTTCTCGCTGGTTGCGGTGATCACGAGTTTAAGGATTTGCGGGGCAAGGTCGTTGCGTTCCAGGAATTTCCAGCCATTCGCACCGGAGCGGCCTGCTAGGGCAAAACTGCCGTCGTCATTGACGCCATAGGCAAGAGCGAGGCCGAAATAGACGACTTGCATGTTGAATTCATGACCTTTGGAATCCTTGTGTAGCTCTGGAAACACATGGACGCCTTGCTGGAATTTTTCCACTTCGGCCATGAGTTCTGTGATAGTGACGAGTCGCTTTGAAATCTCGTCGGTCTGGTTATCCGCCGGCAGTAACAGATTCCTTTGGATGGCTTCGATGCCTTGCGTGATTTTAGGATTTTTCCTTAAGGGTTCGGGAATCAGCAAGAATTTAGCGGCCACGTCCTCTTCCATCACCCGGACTTGGCGCTTAAGTTCGTCCTCAGCGGCTGCGTGGCGGTCTCTCTCGGAAACCTTGTTGAGCGACTGCTGGTCGCCACCTTCCTTGCGAGTTCTGGCGGATGCGATCTGTTCTTTGAGCAAAGTGATTTCGCTTTTAAGGCCTTCTTTATAATTCTGAAGCACCTCTTGGTCGCGCGACCAATCGTTCTCCTCCTGCTGGATTTTTCGCATTGTTTCCACCCATTCTCGGACGGAAGTGCGAAGTTCTTCAGTAGGACTGACTATAATCTCTTGAGCATGTATATGAAGGCCCAGAGCGAGAAAGATGATATAAATTGAAATGCGCATGGCGAACGTTGCGGCAGTATAAAAAAGGAGCCGCCGGCATTTGCCGACGGCCCCCGTGTGACAATTTCGTCAGATTTAGTGCTTAGTTGGCGTCTTTGACTTCAAGGCGATAGAACTCCTTGTCCGGACTTGCCGAAACATCTACGCCGAGCGTCATGCTACCGGCTGGTGCCCAGCTGTCCAGGCCGGTGGATTTCTGGACTGGCACAGAGAGGGTGGCAGTGTTGCCGACCTTCTGCACCGTGACACCTGCAGTCGTGCGGAGATTGAGAATATCGGCATTATTGTAGAGCATGAAGCCATTCGGATTGCTGGTAACACTGGTTTGGCCAGCCGTGAAGTTGGCGGTGAATTGAGCCGTGGTTTTAAGGGTTGCTAGAACCGCGGTGGCGTCGCTGACGGCCGGGTTGAAGCCCAGGCCGGCATTAGCTGTTTCCACGGTGTCCGCGATGCCGTCACCATCCGCGTCAGCTATCGAACCAGTCGAAGCCTCACCAAGCATCGTGCCATCGAGGCTCAACTTGGTCCATCCAGCGGCCCAGTTGGTGCTGCCGAAGGCACCGCGGTAGGCGACGGTCATAGGGGCACCAACTTGTAGGCTGCTAGAGAGCAGCGGGGAACCGCTCGCAGGGCGGGGGTCGATGGCGGTCAGCTCAAAAGCGCCATTGCGGATGTAGGTCCGATACATCGGGTCCACCCCGCCGTTCGAGTTGCCATTGATTGGGGAACCCGCGGCATCGAAGAAGGTGTTGAGGGCATTTGTAGCGGTGTTGAGGTAGGTCAGATTACTGGCATTTGATCCGGTGAAGGATCCGCCTCCAAACCGTCCGATGGTATTGTGGGCGAAGGTGGCGCCCGAACCTTTACCATCTCCTGTGACTTCGATGAGGTCTTCCGCGAAGTCGTCGAACACGGAGTTGTAGACCATGCCCTTGAAACGGTCGTCGAGGTAGATGGCGTTGTTGCCCTTATCGCTGCCGACGAGCGCGGTGGTGCCGGAACCGATGAAGGTGGCGTTGTAGATGATTGGGGCGGAGTTGTTGGCGTTGTCAGCGATGGTGCCGGTCACGCCGTCCCACTCGCCGCCGTTGTCATGGGCGGAAGTCACACCGTCAGCAAGCTTGGGAGCCTGGATGGCGAACCAGAATTGGTTGGCACCGGAGTAGCCTTGGTCGATGTCGAAGCCGTCATCTTGGTTGAAGGCGAG
>JANMYL010000188.1:0-7629 GCA_031382045.1 Akkermansiaceae bacterium
CGGTGCGGGATTCCATCACCGTAATAGTGTCTGCGAATTGCCTAAAAATCTCCGGATCATCACCCTGCCCGCCTACAGTCCAGAGCTCAATCCGGTCGAGAAATTCTGGGATATCGTGAAAGATACGATCTGCACTAGCGCTTGGCCGACCTTGGAAGCCCTTGAAGACAAGATTACCGTGACCCTGCGTAGCTATTGGGACGATGCGAGCCGAGTTCTGTCATTATTTACAAACAGCTACCTCAATTCCGAACTAAACGATTCGAAGAAACCGCCGCGCCTATTCCTTTAAGCTAAATGGTATCATTAATAATCAATGCTGACGACCTATCAAAAAAGGGAGGTTAAGAAGGCTTTTTCAACGATTGGCAGCCTCCAGCCAAACGCCCTGGTCCAAACGCGAGTTGCGAGAGTCGGGCGGAATTTGCGATATTCGTCACGGAGATTGAGATCCATGAGATCGCGCGAGATCGAGTGATTCATGGACTTTTCGATTGGACGCAAAAAAGCCTCTCGTTTACACGAGAGGCTTTTGGGGAGCAAATTTGGCGGCTGGAAACCGCCGTCACGGATTAGCGGGCGGCGCGGTCTTCGGTGCCTTTTTGCGAACGTTTGCGGACGTTGGCATCGAGGATGCGCTTGCGCAGGCGGATGTTGAGCGGGGTGGCTTCCACGAGTTCGTCGGCATCGATGTATTCGATGGCGCGCTCCAGAGAGAAGCGCAGCGCTGGGGTGAGCTTGGAGGTTTTGTCCTTGCCGGATGAGCGCATGTTGTCGAGGTGCTTTTCCTTCACGGGATTGACCGGGAGGTCGCCGACGCGAGGGTTTTCACCGACCAGCATTCCGCCGTAAACTGCATCGCCAGGAGCGACGAAGAGGATGCCACGGTCTTCGAGCGTTTGCAGGGAGAACGGGGTGGCGGTGCCGGAATCCATGGAAACAAGCGTGCCCGTGGTGCGGTTCTGAATTTCCCCAGCGTGCAAGGCGTATTCCTTGAACAAGTGGCTCATGATGCCGTGACCCGACGTGAGGTTGACAAGCTCAGTCTCGAAGCCAATCAGCCCGCGAGTGGGGATGGTGGCTTGGATAAATACGCGGCCGGAAGCCTCGGTGTCCATGTGCTCCATGAGGCCCTTGCGGTTCATGAGGATTTTCAGGATGCCTTGGGTGTATTCGCCTGGAGCTTCGACGTAGAGAGTTTCGTAAGGTTCGAGGAGCTTGCCGTTATCGTCGCGGCGATAGATCACGACGGGACGGGAGACGAGCACTTCGAAGCCTTCGCGGCGCATTTGCTCGACGAGCACGGCGATCTGCATGGCTCCGCGGGCGGAGACGTTGAAGACGCCGGACATGTCGGTGTCCTCGACGGTGATGGAGATGTTCGTCTTCAACTCGCGCATCAGGCGCTCGCGGATGGCGCGGGAGGTGACGTGCTTGCCTTCCTTGCCTGCGAGCGGGCCGTCGTTGATAGAAAATTGCATCGAAACGGTCGGTGGGTCGATGGCGACGAAGGGAAGCGGCTCTTGGTCGGAATTGCCGGCGATGGTCTCGCCGATGTCGATGTTTTCAATGCCGGCGGCGATGCCGACGATGCCGCCTGCGCCGCAGCCGTCGGAGTCGGCGGTGGCGAGGCCGGAGTAGGTGAAGGTTTTGAGAACCTTGGATTGGACCTTGGTGCCGTCTTGGCGGAGCAGGAAGATGGTGTCGCCCTTTTTGACGCTGCCGCCGAGAACTTTGCCGACGGCGACTCGGCCGACGTATTCATCCCACTCGATGTTGGAAACGAGCATGAGGAATGGAGCTTCAGGGTCAGCTTTCGGCTCGGGGATGTGCTCGATGATTTTGCGGAGAAGGGGAATGCAGTCCTTCCGCTCGTCGCCGGGATGGTCCATGAAATAACCGTCGCGGGCGGAGCCATAGACAAAGGGGGCGTTGAATTGCTCGTCGACCGCGTCCAGGTAGAGGAAAAGTTCGAGGACTTGGTCGTGGACTTTTTCGGGGGTGGCCAGTGGGCGGTCGATCTTGTTGATGACGACGATGGGCTTGAGCCCTTCTTGCATCGCCTTGCGGAGCACGAAGCGGGTTTGGGCTTGCGGGCCGCCGGAAGCATCGACGACGAGGAGCACACCATCGACCATTTTCATGACGCGTTCCACTTCGGCACCGAAGTCGGCGTGGCCCGGGGTGTCAACGATGTTGATAGTGTAGCCTTCCCAGAGAATGGCGGTATTTTTCGCCTTGATGGTGATGCCCTTTTCGCGTTCGAGGTCCATGGAATCCATTGCCCGCTCAGTGGTGGCTTGGTTCTCACGGTAGGTGCCGCCTGCTTGGAGAAGCTGGTCAACAAGGGTGGTTTTCCCATGGTCAACGTGGGCAATGATGGCAAGATTTCGAATTTTCAGGGACATGGGAACGATTGGATAAGGGACAACCTCCGTGCGAAGGGGCGCGGGCTATGCATGGTTTTTGCCCGGATGGCAAGGCGGGATTCGGGATAAATGCGGCGGATGCTCGTGATGGGAAGAATATGAACCGCCAAGACCCCAAGAGCGCCGAGGAAACTCGATATGCGGCCTTTGAAATCAGTTCCGAATTCTCACAAACGCGATCTGTCTTCTATATGACTTGCCGATCTGGCATCTGCGGAGAGCTTCCAGCGGTCGCGGGACTGGAGGAAAATCACGGCGAAGAATGAAATCATCAGCAGAATGAAAGAAAGGATAAATCCTTCCAGCAAGGTAGTGGCGTAGATGGGGAGGAAGCCTTTGGCGGCGGCATTGTCATTGAAGAAGTTGAAGGAATTTGTGCTCAGGTGGAGAAATTCTGCAGCTTGGTTCAGCAGTCCGAATGAGAGAAAACCGCACCAGAAATCCGGAGTAAATATCATGGTTTTTTCAAACGGGACCATCAGCAGGGATGTGCCGGAGATCCACGCACGGATCTTGGCACCGAGCTTGAGCGCCCGTGAGAAAGAGTGGTTGAAGTCCGCGAGTGGCCCGTCGAGCGAGGTGAGCGTGGCGTAAAGCAGGATGAAAGTGCCGATGGCGGCGAGCATCGCGGACACGGCGAGGGGGCCGCGCAATTTCAGCCAAACTGCGGCGATAATGAAGCTAGGCAGGGCGTTGAGTAGGCAGTGGAGCGTCCAATAACGAAGCTGGCGGCGGAAGATTGCGAGGTTCATCAGGAAATGAATGACAGGCTTCGGTGATGCTTGAATGAAACTCACGTGAAAAAGCCACGCGGGATGGTCTGTTTCAAAAAACTTCCCATGCCGCCGGGACCGCCTAAGGTGCCGCCCTTCCACTGAACTCCGTATGACTTTTTCCCGCATCCTCACTCACCCCGGCGGCTCGCATAAGGACGAGTTCCTGGCTTGCTGCCTTCTGCTCGCAGAGAACCCGGTGCCAATCGTCCGCCGCGAGCCGACGGAGTATGATTTGGCGGATCTTTCTATGGCGGTGGTGGATGTGGGCCACGAACACGCGCCGGAGCGGGGAAATTTCGATCACCATCAATTTCCGAAGGATCATCCGCCGGTGTGTGCACTGAGCCTGGTGTTGCAGCATCTCGGGGTGTATGAGGATGCGCGGCAGTTTTGCGATTGGTTGGAGCCGGCGGAGTGGTTCGACACACGCGGGCCGATCGAGACGGCACGCTGGCTGGGTGTAGCGCGGGAGACTTTATTTAAGCTGAATTCTCCGATAGATACAACACTGCTTCGGCGTTTTGCCGGGGCAGGGGAGTTGCAGCCGGGCGAACCGCTGTGGGAGGTGATGCGCTGGATCGGTCAGGACTTACTCGGGTATTTGAAGAATTTGCGCGAGCGGCTGAATTTCATCGGGGCGGTCGGTGAGTTTTGGGAAATTGAGACGGCGAGTGGGACTTTTAAGGTATTATATATACCGCGCACTGATCCGATGCCGGACGAGCCTTCGTCGGGTTTGGCGCGGTTCATCGCGTCCCATCCGGCGGCGAGCGAGGTGGCGGGGCTGGTGTATCCGGACAGGCGTGGCGCGGGATTCGGGCTCTCCCGGCACAACGATCATCTGGGGCTGGATTTCACGCGCATCGAGAGTTGCACGGATGTCCATTTCGCTCACGCGCGGGGCTTCGTGGCGAAGACCTCGGCGACTGATCCGGTGAGATTGCGGGAGTTGTTGAGCCAGTCTTGGAAATGAAACCTTGTATCTGCTGAAAACAAGCTCTTGCGTGGTTCCGGTAGCGGTGGGATTCATACTAAGTGCTGCTTCGGCAAGCTCCTTTAGATTCAACTTTTATGCGTGAAACCCTGATTGTCATAGGCCTGCTGATCTTAGCGGCAGCACTCCGCTCGGCGCGGTCTGTTTGCCTGCGCAAGCTCGGTGCGCTGACGCTGCTGGCGGCAAGTTCCTGTCTATTCTATTTCCTGACTGGCAGTTTGGTCGGAGGTTTGTTTGGCGTGGTGCTGTGGTTTTTCCTGCCATGGATCGAGCTGCTGAGTCGTATCCGGCGGATGCGTCTACCGCTTAATAACCGGCTACGCCACCGGGCAGTGCCGAATCCGTCGTTTTTCCCCAATGCCACCGAAGCGGCGGCAGCGATGGAGGAAGCAGGCTTCGAGCACGTTTCGGATTGTGGCTGGGAATGGGCTGGGATGCAGCAGTTTTTCCGGCTTTTCTGGCATCCTGAGGAGCGCGCAGTGGCCGCAGTTTGCCTGTGTGAGCAGAGTGATGTGGCCTTTGCTTTCATCACCATCACTTCCCGTGACACGGATGGCGGAATCTGGCGCACTACCAATTTCCCCTTCGCGCCCACGCTGCAATGCCCGCCTAAGGTTCATTGGAATCACGTCCCGTGTGAGCTTAGTTGTTTTCACGAGATTCTGGCGGACCACCGGAAATATCTTGGCCGCGAGCGTATTCTGGCGGATCGTCTGCGGATGCCGGATCCGGAAGAAATTGAAAATTCCATCGAGCAAGAAATGCGCACGCAGGTGGACCACAACCTTGCGGCCGGATTTATCCGGCTCACCGGCGACGGGTATTTTCAATATTCCAAGCGAGGTCTGGTTTTCCTTTGGGGGCAGTTCATCAAGGACATGGTCCGGCTCTGCTGATAGTGCATTTGCGTTCCCGGCTAGATTTGGGCGTTCGCCGCCCCAGTGCCGTTCCGGCTAGCTGAGGTCCGTTGCAAACAGGACTGCGAGGACGAAGCGATTCAACTTTATCAACGCCTGCTGACCAAGTTTTCCAGCGCGGCTCTTGAAACCAAGATCGCCATGGAAAATCACGCTGCCATCGGTGGGAAAGCGCTGGATAGATCACTCGTAATCGCGAAGTCGCGACAAAACGTTACCAGCAAGTCCGCGCTGGCTACCCACTTCAAATGGTTCAACATCCTCGATAAATACTGTTTTTAAAGGCTAAATCTGTCGGAAAGACTCGTCTACTTCACTCAGACAATTAAATCCATTGATACTCAGTCTCCGATATTTGCTTCATAATTGCCTTGTCATTTCGAATCTCGCGACATGGAGTGCAGTTGCTCATACCAGTGGGCGAGGTCTTCTAAACCTCAAATGCAGCGGTCGGCATCGACCGCAACGATGCCGCCAAACCGACCAAACGGCCGGGGAGGCGGTGGCGCATGTCCAAGTCGCCTGCCTTCGGGGAGCTCGGCTAAAGGCCATCGCGGTCGACTGCGTTCGGCTTTAGAACTCCCCGTCCACCAGGATGGAACTAAGGTAACCTTCCAATGAAATCATCATTTAGTATAATCTCAGTGTTGCTCGTCAGCCTCTGGTTTTCGAACCTAAACGCACAGGAGGTCGCCACTAAATGGGATGTCGAAATTCCTGCATCTAGCGCAGAAAAAACTCTTTCCCTGCCGCTTTCAAAGCTTAAACCTATCAACTTCAAAGTCCTAGGTTCCCGCACAACTCGCATGGATGTCACGAAGGCACCAGAAATGCACGATCTCCCCCCTATTACTGGGACGATAAATGTCACCGTGCAACTGGTGAAAGACCCCGATCTAACCGATCCGCCGCCACCGTTGCCGGCACTGCCACCCGGAGATCCAGCCATGATTGCCAGATGGGCTAAACTCAGAGAGAAATATCGTGGCACCGAATTCCTATTTTTATCGGCGACGGTCTATGACCATAAGCGCACTTTTCTCCAGATTTATCCGAACGGGCGAGTTGGCGATTCTGTCACTGCGTGGAGCAATCTGAATTTTAATCATTTCAGCGGTTTCTCTACCTATCGAGTGAAGGATGCCGCGGACGGCACGCTCTATGACTTTGGACTGTTGATGGGAATTAGCAGCATGGAGACACGCCGCTGGAATGAAATAGCCGAAGCGCGGGGAGTTAAAAATAAAGGTCTAGAAATCCCTGAAATCCCGATCATGTCTGACCTCGCCGATGGTGGCCCGGCCTTCATCGTGGTTGAAGGCGACGCCAATAGTCCTGCCATGGATACTTTGGAGCAGATCCACGACCTCTATCGGAAGGAAGGCGCTAAAATGGAGAAAGCTTACCATGTCCGCGAGAAAGCCCGTGCCGATCGAAAAGCCTATTTGCTCGCGAACCCACCCAAGCCAGATGATGTGAAAATCCAGTTTTGGACGAGAAACAATCCCTCACCCAGAGGCGTGCAAGCGCTCAAAGGAGGGGCCCAACCATGAAAAGGTCACTTTTCCATTGCGGTATTCTTCTTCTCGCCGTGTCAGGCAAGTTGGAAGCAAACACAGCACCGCAGCAGCAATTATCATTCACCGAGGGGGCCAACAGCACATGGAATGCGGACTGGTCCGGCGTCACATTACGGACTTACTTCCTTCAATGGAGCCTAGATCTGGTCAACTGGAACTACGCTCCGCTGATGGAATTCGGAACCGGACTCAAAAGCTCCGGAATCAACACTCAAGGTGAGCAGAAATTCTTTGTCAGACTCCACTACGCAGACGACATGGGCGTAACGACTTCGCAACAGGCACGGGATGCCGACTTCGACCACGACGGCATTCCGAACCTGTATGAAATCCAAACGCTTGGCACTGATCCGCTCGATAAAAACAGTGCGGGAGGTGATAGCGACAACGACGAATTGCCCGATGGCTGGGAGAAATTTCATTTCGGAGGGCTGAATGTCGCTGATCCGAATGCGGCTCTCAATTCGGACGGACTGACCAACAAGGAAAAGGCAGATCTCGGGCTAAATCCTAATACGGATTATTCAACTGCTAGTGCTGTACAGAAATCCGGTTTCAATTATGATCTGACAGGCCGCCTCACCGGCGTCACCGCTTCAGTGGGCGCGGGCACTTACACCCCTGACGAAGAAGGCAATCTTCTCAATGCCAACTAACATTTGCCAATGAATCTCATTTCACGGATTTTAACCTTCTGCCTTTGTTCTCTGAGCCTGCTTCAGGCTCAGGCCGGACCGGGTTGGGTGCAACCGAAGGAGTCGCGGCAAAGAGTGCTGGATCTCCTTGCCAATGGCACATCGGGCCGCGCGACACCTTCCATTACCGAAAGCTTTCCGGATCCAATCACCGATTCCGAAGCGGCGGAATCTTTAGCCCGGAGCGTCCCGCCGTCGCTCGCGCCAACTCAGAATGGATTCTCTGCTTTGAACAGCG